>JANMTL010000094.1:0-14676 GCA_031390425.1 Rhizobacter sp. | reverse complement strand
CCTTGTCGCCCAACTTCGGAATCCCTGGAATGCCGCCGGCGTGGCAGGCCGAGCACGCCTGTGTGTACAGCGCCGGCGCGGCGGTCGCCGTGGCGACCGGGGCAAGCGCTGCCAGCACGACAGGCGCGCTGTCAGCGGCGGGCACGGCGGCCTGCGGTTGTGCTGCCGGGACCTCGGCTGCGGTGGGCGCAGGCACCGAAGCAGGTGCTGCTGCTGCGGCGGCACCGGCCGCTTCGAACTTCGGCTCGACCAACTGACCGCCGCTCTGGTTGGCCAGATAGACCACCGCGCGGCCGATCTCGAAATCGCTGAAATCGCCGCCGCCCTGCGCACCCATCGCGTTTTTGCCTTTCAAGGCGCTGGTCAGCAACACGTCGTAGCCCTGCGGCAGGCGCGGGGCCCACGCGGTGGCATCGCCGAACTTGGGTGCGCCGGCCAGCCCGCCGGCATGGCAGGCCGAACATTGGGCGGCATAGACCTGTTCGCCGGTTTTCATCGATGCCGGGTTGGACATGTCCTTGACGGCGACCTTGCCCACCGGCGCGATGCGGCTCGATACCGACGCGGCCGTCAGGCCGTCACTGCCGGCCGCCGGTCTGCTGTCGTCTGTCACGTAAGTGGCCAGCATCACGATGACGATCACCGGGACGATGAACGAAAAAAGTATCGCAAGGATCAGTTGCTTGGGTGTCTTGATCGGCCCTTCGTGGGGCCCGTCGTCGTGAGAGTTGCTGGCGTCGCTCATGGAGTCCTCGGCTTGCGGGCTGGTGCTGGAAATGGGGATAACGTAAGTGACTGACATCGACCGCCCGACGCAAATTCACTCGGACGGCGAAGCCCCAGTGAGGGCGGCTTCAGCACAACATCTGAGTATAAAGCGGGCCTTCGGCGCCCGGTCGCGCACGACGTGCCCGACTACAATCGATGCCGTTGCGTCCGTAGCTCAATGGATAGAGTACTGCCCTCCGAAGGCAGGGGTTGCTGGTTCGATCCCAGCCGGGCGCACCACCCCTCAGCAGCCCGACTCGGTCAACGCCACCGTGCTCGCGCCGGTCTGCGGCTCACACCCGGGAGACGCCATGACCTCGCTTTATTCCGACGAACACCGACGCATCCAGCAGGCGTTCGGCACCACCAAATTGGCCGACCTGCTCGACACCGGTTGGGTGCACGAAAAGATCGCCGATGCGGAGCGTGACTTCATCGCGTCGCGCGACATGTTCTTTTTGTCCACCGTCGATCCGGACGGCCAGCCGACGGTCTCGTACAAGGGTGGCCCGGTCGGAGTGGTCAAGGTGATCGACGCGCAGACGCTCGCGGTCCCCGGCTTCGACGGCAACGGCATGTTCCTGTCGATGGGCAACATCGCCGGGCAGTCCAGGGTCGGCCTGCTGTTCATCGATTTCGAGAGCCCGCACCGCGTGCGTGTCCAGGGCACCGCGCAGTTCCTGCGCGAACATCCGGTGATGGCCGAGTACGCCGAGGCGCAGTACCTGGTGCTGATCACCGTCACCAAGATCTGGGTCAACTGCCCGCGCTACATCCACAAATACAAGCGCGTCGACGCGTCGAAGTACGTGCCGCAGCCCTGCAAAACCACACCGCTGGCCTCGTGGAAGCGGCTGGGCATGGTGCAGGACGTGCTGGCCGACAGCGACCGGCAGCGCGCCGAGCAGGAAGGGCTGATCGAGCTGGCGGAGTACGAGCAGCGGGTCGCGCGCGGCGACGCGTGAATCCGCCGCGCTGGCCGAAGCGGTTTGCCCAACCGCCTCACACGTTGAACAGGAAATTCAACACATCCCCATCTTTCACCACGTACTCCTTGCCTTCGGCGCGCATCTTGCCGGCGTCTTTCGAGCCTTGCTCGCCTTTGAAGGTGATGTAGTCATTGAAGGCGATGGTCTGGGCGCGGATGAAGCCGCGTTCGAAGTCGGTGTGGATCACGCCTGCGGCCTGCGGCGCGGTGTCGCCGATGTGGATGGTCCAAGCGCGCACTTCCTTCACACCCGCAGTGAAGTAGGTCTGCAGCCCGAGCAGGCCGAATGCGGCGCGGATCAGGCGGTTCAGGCCGGGTTCGGTCTGGCCCATTTCTGACAAGAACAGCAGCCGGTCCTCGTCGGCCATGTCGGCCAGCTCGGCCTCGGTCTTGGCGCAGATGGCGACCACCGGCGCCTGTTGCAGCGCGGCGTAGGCGCGCAATTTGTCGAGGTAGGGGTTGTTCTCGAAACCGCCTTCATCGACGTTGCCGACGAACATCGCGGGCTTGGCGGTGATCAGGCACAGCGGCTTCAGCACCGCTTGCTCTTCCTTGGAAAACGCGATGCTGCGCACCGGCCGGGCTTCGTTGAGCGCGGCGTGGCACTTGGTCAGCACGTCGACCAGCCGCGCGGCCTCCTTGTCGTTGCCCGACTTGGCCACCTTGATCGATTTCGCCAGCGTCTTGTCGACGGTCGTCAGGTCGGCCAGGCACAGCTCGGTCTGAATCACCTCGATGTCGGAGATCGGGTCGACCTTGCCCGCGACGTGGATCACGTTGTCGTCGTCGAAGCAGCGCACCACATTGACCAGCGCGTCGGTCTCGCGGATGTGCGCGAGAAACTGGTTGCCCAGGCCTTCGCCTTTCGAGGCGCCGGCCACCAACCCGGCGATGTCGACGAACTCGACGATCGCCGGCACGATGCGTTCGGGCTTGACGATCGCCGCCAGCGCCGCGAGGCGCGCATCGGGCAGCTCGACGATGCCGACGTTCGGCTCGATGGTGCAGAACGGGTAGTTCTCGGCCGCGATGCCGGCTTGGGTGAGCGCGTTGAAGAGGGTGGATTTGCCGACGTTGGGCAAACCGACGATGCCGCATTTCAGGCTCATGGTGCAGGTCTCACAGGGGGTGTTTCGGGCGTCGATGACGAGCCGGGGATTCTAGAAGCGTGCTCGAGACGGCCGCGCCGCAGCATCAGCACGTTGCCCGCCAGCGCCAGCAGCACGCCTGCGCCGGTGATCGCGTCGGGACGGTAGCCCTCGAACAGCAGCGACACGACCAGTGCCAACAGCGGTGTCATCACGCTGATCGAGCCGGTGGGCCCGGGGCCGAGGCGCTCCTGCAGCGTCAGAAAGCAGGCGAAGGACAGCACCGATCCGATGACCGCCAGATAGACCAGCGAAATCCACCACGAGGCGTGTGTCGGCAACGCGAAGGCGTGGCCCATCGCCAGCGCGATCAGCGCCGTCGCGAGCGCGCCGTAGCCCATGCCGAAACCGAGCGACGGCCAGAAGGGCAGGCCGCGGCCGCGGTTGCGCGTCGCGGCCAGGCTGCCCGAGGTGCTGAGCAGCACCGACGCCACCGTGAGGGTCGCGCCGATGCCGACGGACGCCGCCGCGCCCAACGATCCCGCCCCGTGCGCCTGCGATGCCACGCCAGCGGCGGCCTTGCCGAACTCGGGCCAGAAGATCAGCGCCACGCCGACCAAACCCAGCAGCCCGCCACCGATGAACCGACGCGACACCCGCAGACCGAACAGCGCCTGCGCGCCGAGTCCGCTGATCAGCGGCGCGGCCGAATAGCCGACCGCGACCAGCCCCGACGGCAGGTGGCGTTCGGCGTGATAGACGCAGACATACGACACACCGAACATGAACACGCCCTGGAACGCCAGCAGCGCGTGATCGCGCCACGAAAACCGCAAGCTCATCCCGCGCGCTGCGCAGAGCCCGAGCACGATCAACGATGCCAGCCCGAAGCGCAGCGCGACGCCGACCTCGGGCGTGGTGTGGCCGAGCTGGTAGGTGATCGCGTGCCAGGTCGTGCCCCAGCTCAGCACGCAGACGGCGAACAGCTGCCAGGTCTTGAAGCGTGTCATGCACTCCCTCGCCCCGTTGGGCAGAGAGAGTCAGCTTTCGGATCGGTCATGCTGTCAATCGAACCGGTACGTCGCGCCGCCGACCAGCCCGGGACGCAGCGTGCAGTCGATGCCTTCGACGATCACCGCGTTCATGCCGAAGGTGATCGCTCCGTTGAGTCGCGCATCGGCGCGGTAGGCGGCCAGCGCATCCCCGACCGCGTGGCCGGTCTCGGCCGTGGTCGGGTCGACATCGGGGATGCTGCAACGCACGCAGGGCTTGACCAGCTTCAGCCGCACCGGGCCCTCGGGCGTGTCGAAGCGCACTTCGTCGAGGTGGTCTTCGCCGTGCGCATCGAGGCCGTCGAGCACGAGATTCGGGCGCAAGCGTTGCATCGTGATGGCCGCTGCGCCGGTCGCGACCAGCCGGCGGTTCAGTTCGTCGAGGCTGGCCTGCGAGACGACCAGCAGCGGGTACTCGTCTGCGAACGCCGCCTCGGCCGCGATCGGTCCGGTCCACTGCGCGCCGGCGAGCCGCTTCTGCTCGGGGTCGAAGCGCACCAAGCGCAGCGGCTGGCCGAGAAAGTCGCTGAACCACTGCGCGGCCAAGTCGCCCATGTCGAAGCCGGCCACCTCGTCGTTCCACACCGTGACGCGCACCGCCTCGCCGACCTCGCCCAGCGGCAGGTGCAGCGCCAGCATGCCCGGTGCGCGCAGCACCAGGTCGAGCGCCTTCAGCGTGGTCTGGATCAGCGCCATCCGCGGCACGTGGCGCTGCGTGACGAAGCGCCCGCGCGCATCCACCACCATCCAGGCGCGGTCGAATTCGAGCCCGGTCTCGATCAGCAGCGCGTCGTCGGCCGCGATGCCGCCGCAGCTCTTGACCGGATGCACGTACAGCGCGGCGAGCCGCACCGACACATCGGCGGGCGCCAGATCGCTCATTTCAGCAGCCCTTTCAGCAGGCCTTTCAACGCATCCTTGGGTTTGGCCGGTGCCGACGCGCCAGGCTCGGCAGGCTTCAACCCGAGCTTTTGTTCCAGCCTGTTCTGGATCTCGTTCTTCAACTGCTGCGTCACCGCACCGGCAATCACCGACGACCACTCGACCTTCCAGTCCGGCGCCTCGAACGGCCCGCTCAGACGCACCGGCACCTGCAGGCCTCTCAGCGCGGCCAGCTCGGCACCGTCCTGCCCCTTGGAGGTGCCGGTCACGGTGGCGCGTGCGACGTAATCGATGCGGCCTTTTCCGATGTCGATGTCGCCTTCGCCACCGAGCCGCAGGAACGGACTTTTCATGTCCAGGTCGGTGCTGCGGGCGACGCCGTTGGCTATCTGGAAGCTCGCGCTCAGCTCGCTGAAATCGGTCTTCTCGGTCTCGCTGGCCTTTTGCACCGCGTCTTGCTTCAGGCCGATCGCCGCCTTCGCCTGGCGCAGGCTCTTCGCGAGGTTGATGCCCTTGATCGCACCGTCGCGCAGTTGCAGTGCGAGCTGGCCTTGCAACCGCGACTTCAGCTCGCCCACGGTGCGCCCGGTGGCTTCGATGTCCATCGTCACGCGGCCGGTGCCCTCCATCGAGTCCTTCGCCGCCACGTCCTTCAGCGCGGCGTTGATGTCGATGCCGCTGGCCGCGCCCTTGATGCCGATGCGGCCGGTCGATGCCTCGGCCAGTGCCGACGCATCGACGTTGCCGCCCCAAACCCTGCCTTGCAGCGTCGAGACGCGCAGCAGGCCGCGGTTGATCGTCGCGTCGATGCGCGCGGCAGACACCCGAAAGCGTTGCACCGCGAACGTGCCCGCTTGCACGCTGAACTGGCCGTCGATGCTGCGCAATGCGCTCAGATCGACGCGGGTGTCGGTGGCCGCAGCCGCAGGCTTGGCTGGGGCGGGCGCGGCGGCGGTTGCAACGGGCGTCGGTGCATCGGCCAACAGCCGGTTCAGGTCCAGCGTGTCGAAGCGCGCTTTCGCGGTGACCTTGGGCACGGCGCCGCCCAGTGCAGCCTGTCCGTCGCTGTTGAAGGCGCCGCCGTTGATGTCGCCGGACAGGTTCCAACCGGCGCGTTTCGCCGACGCGGTGGCGGCGCCGCGGGCGTTGAGCTTCAACGGCTGCAAGCCTGGGTTGTCGACCGAGCTTTGCAGCGTCAACCCGTCGAGCGCGATCGACGCCTGCGTGGCGGCGGCGTTCTTGCCCGCTCCGGCTGCTTGCGCCTGCTTCAGCACCAGATTGGCCTTCAGCGTGCCGTTGATCTTGCGCTGCGCGCTGCTGCTGGCGAACGTGGCCTCGACGCCCGGCAGCCGCAGCGTGTCGAAACTGCCGGTCGGTGCGGCGCTCTTGAAGTTCACATCGAGCGGTGCCGCGCCGCCGCGCTGCAAGCGTCCGCTGAACGCGCTGCCTTTGAGCTGATCGCCGGTGGCGGCCAGCAGGGGCCAGTCGAGTGCGAAGGACAGCGGTTGCGCGTCCTGCGTGCCCTTCATCTCGAACTTCAGTTGGGTCAGGCCGATGTCCTTGGCCGCCGGGTTGTAGACAAAGCGCGCCAAGCCGAGCGTGCTGCTGTCGATCTTCAGTCCGCCGGTGGTGGCCGCCACGTTGAGCTGCAGGGCCTTGGCCTCGATCGCCGACGTCGCGCCGTCCCAGCCCGCGCTGCCTTTGACGCTGGCGCGGATCGCGCTGATGCCCATCGCATCGCCCTTGAACGCGAGGTTCAGATCGCGCGCTTGCACCGAGCCGGTGTCCAGGTCCAGCGTCAGTTGTGTGTCGCCGTTCAACTCGCCCTTGACGGCGGGCGCTTTCAGATCGACTTGCATGGCCAGATCGACTGGCGCTTCGGTCTGGTTGCGGACGCGGCCGGTAACGAGCGACTTCACCATCAGATTGCCCTCGATACCGGCCACCTCGTCTGTGACGCGCAGACTCAGGTTTTCCAGATCGATGCGGTTGATGTCCAGCCGAGGCGGCTTCTTGCTGCCGCCACTGCTGCCGTCCGCAGGTGCCTTCGGGTTCAGCAGATCGTCGATGTTGCGCACGCCCTGCGCATTTTTCAGGTAATTGGCGCGCACGCCGCGTGCCGCGATGCGGCCGATCACCAGCTCGCGATTCAGCAGCGGCAGCACATCGACCGCCAGCTCGGCGCTCTCCAGCGCGGCGAACTCGTCGGGCCGGCCGGCTTCACTCAACGCGACATCGGCCAGCGTGAGCTGCAAGCGCGGGAACAGCGACAGCCCGATCGGCCCGTTGATCGTGAGCGTGCGGTTGTGGTGGGTCTGCATCCACTCGATCGCGGTGCCCTTGTACCGGTTGGCGTCGAAGCCCATGACCAGCCAGGTGAGCACCGCGGCCAGCACCAGCAGCAGACCCAACACCCCGAGTGCCACACGGCGAATCCACATCGACACGGCAAAGCCCCCGAAAGCGGCGGATTGTGCCTGCGTCAGTCTGCTTCACCAGAGGCGGCTCCCTACAATCTGCGGCGATGAAACCCTATGACGTGCAGGTGCTGGGAACCGGTGTGGTCGGCCACGCGCTGGCCTTGTCGCTGGCCCGCATCGGGCTGCGCGTTGCGCTGGTGTCGGAGTCGGCGCCGAAGTCGACCGACCCGCGCGGCCCCGATGTGCGCGCTTTCGCGTTCAATGCCGCATCGGTCGGCTTGCTGCGCGGCCTGAAGGTGTGGGACGCGCTGCCGCCGCACGCCGCCACGGCAGTGCACGAGATGCGCGTGCAGGGCGACGCGCCGGGGGCGGCGCTCGACTTCTCGTCGTGGGAACAGCGCGTCGGCGAATTGGCGTGGATCGTCGACGCCGCCGTGCTCGAACGCGAGCTGGCTGCGGCGGTGCGGTTTTCGCCGCATGTCACATCGGTCACATCGATTACATCGGGGACGGCGCCCCCGAATTCGGTGCAGGCGGCGCTGACCGCCGTTTGCGAAGGCAAGGGCTCGACCACCCGCGAGGCGCATCGCGTGCCGCTCGACCGCCGTCCCTACGGCCAGCGCGCGATCGCGGCGCGGCTGACCAGCTCGAAGCCGCATGCCGGCACGGCGCATCAGTGGTTTGGTTCGCCCGATGTGCTGGCGCTGCTGCCTTTCGATGCACCGCAACCGGGGGCTTCGTTTGCGCTGGTCTGGTCGGTGCCCGATGCGCGCGCCGATGTGCTGCTGGCGATGGACGCCACCGACTTTGCCGACGCGCTGATGCAAGCCACCGACGGCGCAGCCGGCGCGTTGCAATTGACCGGCGCGCGCGCCGCCTGGCCCTTGCAGCGCGCCCAGGCCGACACTTGGTGCGGGCCGGGCTGGGTGCTGTTGGGCGACGCCGCCCATGTCGTGCACCCGCTGGCCGGTCAGGGTTTGAACCTGGGCCTGGCCGATGTGGCCGCGCTGACCGAGGTGCTGGCGGCGCGCGAGCCGTGGCGCGAACTCGGCGATGAAAAACTGCTGCGCCGTTATGCCCGCCAGCGGCTCGCGCCGACCCGCGCGATGGTCGAGATCACCGACGGCCTGATGCAGCTTTTCGCCCACCCGGCGCCAGCGGTGCGGGAACTCCGCAACCGCGGGCTGAGTCTGGTCAACCGGCTCACGCCGATCAAGCGCTGGCTGACCGCCCGCGCGCTCGATGCCTGAGTGCCGTCCGGTCCGGCCGCTCATCCCCTCTTCGATCACCCCGAAAGCACACTGTCATGGTCTTGTCATTTCTTCAAAAGGCGCATCGCGCGATCGTTCACAGCACCGCTGTCGGCACCCTGGCGCTGCTGGTGGGGGGCGGCTTCAGCACCGCAGCATTTGCCGGTGAGTCCGAAATTCGCAAGGTGCTCGGCGAGCGGCTCGCCGATCTCGGCAAGATCGATGAAGTCACGAAGACGCCCATCGTCGGCTTGTTCGAAGTGCGCATCGGCACCGATATCTATTACACCGACGAGAGCGGCAACTACCTGATCGACGGCCAGTTGCTCGACACCAAGACCCGCGCCAACCTGACCGAAGAGCGCATCGGCAAGCTCACCGCGATCGACTTCTCCAGCCTGCCGCTGAAAGACGCCATCGTCTGGAAGCAAGGCGACGGCAGCCGCAAGCTGGCCGTGTTCGCCGACCCGAACTGCGGCTACTGCAAGAAGTTCGAGCGCGACATCCGACAGATCAAGGACGTGACCATCTACACCTTCTTGTTCCCGATCCTCGGCAGCGATTCGTCCGACAAATCGCGCAACATCTGGTGCGCCAAAGACCGCACCAAGGCCTGGATCGACTGGATGGTCGACGGCACCGCGCCCCTGAAATCGATCGGCGAGTGCGATGCCTCGGCCATCCAACGCAACACCGCGCTCGGCCGCAAGCACAAGGTCAACGGCACGCCCGCGCTGGTGTTCGAAGACGGCAAGCGGGTGCCCGGCGCGATGAAGCTCGATCAGCTCGAAAAGCAGTTGCTCGTGTCGGCGAAGAAACCGGGTTGATTCCCCTCCTGCAAGACTTCTTCGCGTTCGAGCCGACCCACGCCGAGGCGCTGCGGCGGCTCGATGCGGTGCACCCGGGCGAGTACGCGCGCACCCGCAACCTGCTCGACGGCGCCGTCACCGGCCTGTCGCCCTACCTGACGCACGGCGTGATCAACGTGCGCACGGCGGTCGCCCGCGTGCTGCAAAAACACCGGCTCAGCTACGACGACAAGCTGGTGTTCGAGTTCGCTTGGCGCGAGTTCTTTCATCATGTCTGGAGCCGCTGCGGTGATCAGGTGATGACCGACATGCGCCCGGCTTCGCTGTGGCCCGGCCATTACGCCGACGCCTTGCCGGCCGATCTGCGCGAAGGCCGCACTGGCGTGCCGACGATCGACGCGGCAGTGCGCCAGCTCTACGCGACCGGCTACCTGCACAACCACGCCCGCATGTGGCTGGCGAGCTACGCGGTGCACCTGCGCAAGGTGCACTGGCGGGCCGGTGCCGACTGGATGGTGGGCCACCTGCTCGATGGCGATGTGCCGAGCAACCACCTGAGCTGGCAGTGGGTGGCGGGCACGTTCTCCAGCAAGCCCTATCTGTTCAACGCCGACAACGTGGCGAAGTACGCGCCGGGCGGTGACTTCAAAGCGTGGCTCGGCAAGGGCACGGTGATCGACCAGGACTACGAGGTGCTCGATCGCATCGCGCGTCACGCGGCTGATGTCGGGCCCGAGCCCGGCGTTCACGAGGGCGTGGCCGAACCCGCCCTGTGGGCCGCGCCGCAGCCGACCTGGGTGACCGACGCCACCACGCCGCTGATCGCCAGCGCCTTGCCGCAGCGGCGCGAGATCGAGCTCGTCACGCCGTGGGCGATGAGCGAGCGCGAAGCCGGCTCGGGCGCTGGTGCGGGCGGCCCGTGGCGACTGGGCGTGATCCACCTGCCGGCGCATGCGGCGCTGCCGTGGAGCGAAGCGCGTTGGCGCTGGGTGCTGCAACGGCTGGGGCAGATCACCGACGCGGTGTTCGTCGGCGACGTGATGGACAAGGTGCCCTGGACGACGGGCGCACGGGCCTGGCCGGGGCGCGATGAAGCGTTCGCCTTGCGCGCGCCGATGCCCGGCTACGACGCTGCGCTCGGCACGCTCGCGACGCTGCGCCCGGCGTTGCGGCTGCTGCCGAATCCGCAGGACGCTTGCCGCTCGTTCACGGCGTTCTACGCGGCGGTCAAGCAACAATCCAAGTCGCTGCAAGCGCAGTTGAACGGAGAGTTGTTTTGAGCGTTCGGAGCCTGCTTCCAGCAGCGCCGGCATCGACGAATCAGCCGGATGCCGCGACCTTGCGACTGGGCTACGCAGGCCTGCTGCCCTTCGTGCTGGGGGCCGCGCTACTGTGGCTGGTGCGGCCCGATGCGCACCCGTACGTTGCGGCGGCGCTGTCGGCGTACGCGGGCGTGATCGTGTCGTTTCTCGGCGGCATCCACTGGGGCTTGGGCTTTCGCTCCCAGCCGGTCGACCCGTCGCGGTTCGTCTGGGGTGTCGTTGCGTCGCTGGTCGCCTGGGTCGCGGTGGTGATGCCGCCGTACGCCGGGCTGGTGGTACACGGCGTGATGCTGGTGGTTTGCTACATCGTCGATCGCCGCATCTACCCGGTGCACGGCGTCGCCGCTTGGTTGACGCTGCGCTTTCGCCTGACGATGGTGGCCGGCCTCAGTTGTTTCATTGGCGCGGCGGGCAGTTGAGGGCGTGACGCTCTCTGCCGCGCGGGCCGAACGCTCTCGAAACTGCCCATGATTTCGTACCGCATCGATGTCCACAACGCCCAGGCGCACCTGTACCGCGTCACGTTGACCGTTCCTGCGCCAGCGGCGATGCAGCGCCTGAGCCTGCCGGTGTGGATTCCCGGCAGCTACTTGGTGCGCGAGTTTGCGCGCCACCTGAGTTCGCTCGAAGCGAAGCAGGGCAGCGGCACTGCGGCGCGCTCAGTCCCATTCACGCAACTCGACAAGGCGACTTGGCAGGCCGCGTGCAGTGGTCGCGGCGCACTGGTCGTCACGTACCTGGTCTATGCGTTCGACACCTCGGTGCGCGCCGCGTTTCTGGATGCACAGCGCGGCTTTTTCAACGGCACCAGCCTGTGCCTGCGGGCCTGCGGCCGCGAAGCCGAGCCGCACCGCATCGAGCTGCGTTCGCTGCCGCGCGGCTGGCAGGTCGCGACATCGATGCAGTCCAGCGCAGCGGCGGTGTTCGAGGCAGCCGATTACGACGATCTGGTCGATCACCCATTCGAGCTGGGCACCTTCTGGCGCGGCCGCTTCAACGCGCACGGCGTGCCGCATGAACTGATCGTGGCCGGTGCGTTGCCCGACTTCGATGGCGAACGCCTGTTGGCCGACACAAAACGCATCTGCGAGACCGAGATCGCGTTCTGGCACGGCGACACACCGAAGCGCGCCGAGGCGCCGTTCGAGCGCTATGTGTTCCTGCTGAACAGCGTCGACGACGGCTATGGCGGGTTGGAGCACCGTGCCAGCACGGCGTTGATCGCGGCCCGTCGCGACCTGCCGCGCCGGGTGGACAAGGGCGCGAAACCGGAGGAATCGACCGACGGCTACATCACGCTGCTCGGCCTGATCAGCCATGAGTATTTCCACACCTGGAACGTCAAGCGCCTGAAGCCGCGCGACTTCGCGCCGCTCGACTACACACGCGAGAACTACACCGAGCTGCTGTGGTTCTTCGAGGGCTTCACCTCGTACTACGACGACCTGTTCCTGCTGCGCGCCGGGCTGATCGACGAGGCGCGCTACCTGAAGGCGGTCGGCAAGACGTTGAGCAACGTGCTGGGCCTGCCGGGCCGCCGGGTGCAGAGCGTGGCGCAGGCGAGCTTCGATGCCTGGGTCAAGTACTACCGCAGCGACGAGAACACGCCCAACGCGACGATCAGCTACTACACAAAAGGCTCGCTGGTCGCGCTGGCGCTGGACCTCTGCCTGCGCTCGACCGCATCGCGGCGCAAGGGCACGCTCGACGACGTGATGCGCGGTCTGTGGACGCGCAGCGCGGGCGGGCCGATCGGCGAGGCCGACATCGTCGCGGTGTTGCGCGAGGTGGCCGGCCCGGCGAGCGCCGACAAGCTGGCTCAGCAACTGAGCGAGTGGGTGCACGGCACAGGCGACCTGCCGCTGCAGTCGTTGTTGAGGAAGTTTGGCGTGCTGTGGCAGCCGCAGCCCGCAACGTTCGCGCAGCGGCTCGGCGTGCGCGTCAGCGAAAGCGCGCTGACCGGCGTCAAGATCACCCACGTGCTGCGCGGCGGTGCCGCTGAGCGGGCCGGGCTGTCGGCGGGCGACGAGGTGCTGGCACTCGGCGACTGGCGCTTGCGCCGCCTCGACGATGCGCTGCGCTTGCTGCGGCCGGAGCAGGCGGCATTGCTGCTGGTGTCGCGTGACCAGCGCCTGCTGACGCTGAGGCTCGATGTGCCCGACTCGGCCGAGGCCGTCGGTGCGGTGGCTTTGGCGGCCGACGTGCAGGCCTCTCGCGACGCGCTCGCGCTGCGCACCGCATGGATGCAAGGCTGACACCGGAGCCGTCGCCACAGCCGACTGCAGCGCTCAGCAGGCGCGCATCGACCGTTGGCCGCACGCGGATCGCAGGCCGCATCGCCTTGCTCGCGGCCGTCGTCGGCGTGCATGCCTGCGTCGTGCGCAGCATCAGCCAGCGGATGCTCGATTTCGAGACTGCGGCGGCGCTGCCGGCGCGCATCGAACTGGTCTACGGCCGCGACATGGAATCGACCGCGCCGCCCTCGCCGACCGCTGCACAGGTCGCCCCGCCGGTGGCGCCGCCCCCGCCGCCGCCACGACCTGTGCGGCAGGCGACGCCGGTGGATGCCGCCGCGTCGGCACCGAACAAGATTGAAGTCGAGCCGATTGCAGCCGTGGCTGCCGCCGAGGTGCCGATTCCGGTGGACGCCGGGTCGGACCCGACCTCGCCGATGGCGGCTGCAGCGGCTTCGTCGGTGGAGATCGCCCAGGGGTCGTCGGCTGTCATCGGGCCGACGTCGCCAGCATCCCCACCCCCGCCCCCCGGCGACAGCGCGAGTGGCATTGCCGCAGTGGCACCGGCGGCGTCGGCAACCGGCGCCGAGAGCTTCTCCTGGCCGCCATCCACCCGAATCAGCTATGAACTCACCGGCAACTACCGCGGCGAGGTGTACGGCAGTGCGACGGTCGACTGGGTGCGTGTCGGCGCGCGCTACCAGGTGCATCTCGATGTGCTGGTGGGCCCGTCGTTCGCGCCGATCCTGTCGCGCCGCATGACCAGTGAAGGGCAGTTGACCGATGACGGGCTGTATCCGGAGCGCTACGACGAGGACAGCAAGGCCATGTTCCGCGACCGTCGCCGGGCCCAGGTCACGCTGGAGGCCGACGCGGTGGTGCTCAACAACGGCCAGCGGGTCGAGCGCCTGCCCGGCGTGCAGGACACGGCCAGCCAGTTCGTGCAGCTCGCCTATCTGTTCAGGCGCCATCCCGAGTTGTTGAAGCCCGGTGGCATCGTCGAAATCCCGCTCGCGCTGCCGCGTCGCATGAGCCGCTGGACCTACGACGTGCGTGAAAGCGAGGTGCTGCACACGCTGTTCGGCGCGATCGACGCGGTGCCGCTGCAGCCGCGCCGCGAGTCGCGCAAGGGCGACGAGCTGTCGGCGCAGGCCTGGTTCGCGCCGAGCCTGAACTACCTGCCGGTGCGCATCCGCATCCAGCAGGACGCCGACACATACATCGATTTGATGATCGAGCGTCGGCCGCAGTTGGCCGTTCCCTGATCCCTGACTACAGTCGCATCAACCCCAGTTCACGGAGACCGCCATGACGCCCGAATTCATCCTCATCGACACGGTTGGCGACGGCTCGCGGAAGACCGGCCTGATCACGCTGAACCGCCCGAAGCAGCTCAACGCCTTGAACGACGGCTTGATGAGCGAGCTGGGGAACGCGTTGAAAGCGTTCGACGCCGACGATGACATCGGCTGCATCGTCATCACCGGCAGCGACAAGGCGTTTGCTGCGGGCGCGGATGTCGGCGCGATGGCGACGCTCACCTACATGGACGCCTACAAGGGCGACTTCGTCACCCGCAACTGGGAGGCGATTCGCAGCGTGCGCAAACCGGTGATCGCCGCAGTCGCCGGCTTCGCGCTGGGCGGTGGCTGCGAGCTGGCGATGATGTGCGATTTCATCATTGCCGCCGACGGCGCCAAGTTCGGTCAGCCCGAGATCAAGCTCGGCATCATCCCCGGCGCCGGCGGCACGCAGCGCCTGCCGCGCGCCATCGGCAAGGCCAAGGCGATGGACCTGGTGCTGACCGGCCGCATGATGGACGCCGCCGAAGCCGAGCGCTGCGGTCTGGTGTCACGCGTGGTG
>JANMTL010000083.1:0-44886 GCA_031390425.1 Rhizobacter sp. | reverse complement strand
CTTCGGACTCGATCGGGTTCTGCGTCGCCATGACGAGGAACGGCTGCGGGACGGGATGCGACTCCGAGCCGATCGTCACCTGGCGCTCCTGCATCACCTCGAGCAGCGCCGACTGCACCTTCGCCGGCGCGCGGTTGATCTCGTCCGCGAGCAGGAAGTTGCAGAAGACGGGGCCGAGCTCGGTGTCGAACTCACCGGTGCCGGGACGGTAGACCCGCGTCCCGACGAGGTCGGAGGGAACGAGGTCGGGCGTGAACTGGATCCGCTGGAAGCTGCCGCCGAGCACCTGCGCGGTCGTCTTGATCGTCAGCGTCTTCGCCAGGCCGGGCACGCCTTCAACGAGCAGGTGGCCCTGCGCCAGCATCGCGACCATCACGCGTTCGAGGAACTTGTCCTGCCCGACAACGACGCGCTTGACTTCATAGAGCACGCGTTCCATCAGCGTGGCGGTGTAGGTCGGCGGGGTGGAGGTGTCCATCGTCGGTGCTCGTTGAGTGGGGTGGCAGGCTCAGAACGGCGGCATTCCAGCGGCGCCCGCGGCGTTCTCGATCGGCACCGCAAAACCGATGCCGACGAAAGTGCCGGCGTCGCCGGGGTTCAGGATCGCGGTGACGATGCCGACCACGCTGCCGTCCATCGCGACCAGCGGTCCGCCCGAGTTGCCGGGGTTGGCGGCCGCGTCGAACTGGATGAGGTTGGTCAGCCGCTTGCCGTCTTCGTCGGCCTGAAATTCCCGCTTCAACCCCGACACCACGCCGCCCGACGCCGACGGCCCGATGCCGAACGGAAAGCCGACCGCCAGCACCTGGTCGCCCGGCTGCAACTGCGCCGATGAGCCGAGCGTGGCCGACACCAGGTCGTCCGGAATGCGCCGCGCGCGCAGCACCGCGAGGTCGTTTTCAGGCTGCGTGCTGATGACGATCGCCTCGGACTCCAGGCCATCGGCAAAGATCACCCGCAGCCGCTTCGAGCCGGACACCACATGCAGGCTGGTCAGGATCGTGCCGTTGTCGACGATCACCACGCCGGTGCCGCTCGATCGCTGCACGGCCTTCGGGTCGGCGCGCTCGACCGTGGCGGCCCCCGTGCTGGGAGCCTCATCGGTGTCGGCGTCGGAGCCGATCACCTTGACGATCGACGGCCGAATGGCGGCGTAGGCGGCTGCGTAGGGCGACGGCAGCGGCTGCTTCTCGATGCTGCTGCGCACCGCGGCGTCGATGTCGCGCTGGGTGATCGCGCGGCCCGGGGTCAGGACCGACTGCTGCACCAGCAGCGCGGCGGCCACCAGCAGCGCGCCGCCCAGCGCCCACAGCGGACGGTCGTGGCGTGCCGAGAAGGCGCGCAGGCGTGGCCAGCGGCGGGCCGCACCCGGCGACTCGGCCGCAGCAATGAGCGGCGACGGTTGAATCGGTTGCGCAACCGCGTCGCCCACCGTGTCGGGTCGGCGCGAGCGGCTGTAAAGCGGAGCTTTTTTCATCCCTGCAACTCCCAGTGGCAGAAGACCGGTTGCCCGAATGAAACGGACCGTATCACGGGCGATTGCAGTGTGTACAGATCAGGGGTGATCGCGCATGCCGAGGCATCATGGGCGCATGGGCTGGATCGACACCCACTGCCACCTGGATGCGCCCCAATTCGGCGGCGATGCGGCTGCTGTGGTGGCCCGGGCGCGCTCGGCGGGGGTCGGCCAGATCGTGGTGCCTGCAGTCGAGGTGGCGAACCTGGACACGGTGCGCGAGCTTGCCCAAGCGCACGATTTGGCCTACGCGCTGGGCATCCACCCGCTGTATGTCGGCCGTGCCGAAGACGGCGACCTCGAGCGTTTGGCATCGGCGCTCGACGCGCATCGGGCCGACCCGCGTCTGATGGCGGTCGGCGAGATCGGCCTCGATCATTTCGTGCCCGGACTCGATCGCGCGCGACAGGAGCGTTTCTACGCCGAGCAACTGCGACTGGCGCGCCGCCTCGATCTGCCGGTGATCCTGCATGTGCGGCGCTCGGCCGACACGCTGCTCAAGCATCTGCGCCGCACGCCGGTGCTCGGCGGCATCGCGCATGCGTTCAACGGCAGCGAGCAGCAGGCGCTGGCGTTCGTCGCACTCGGTTTCAAGCTGGGCTTCGGTGGCGCGATGACTTTCGAGCGTGCGCTGCAACTGCGGCGTCTCGCGCAATGTCTGCCGCTGGACGCGATCGTGCTGGAAACCGACGCGCCCGACATCCCGCCGCAGTGGCTGTACCGCACCGCGGACGAACGCGCTGCATCGCCCGGTGCCGAGACGCCCAACGAACCGGCACAGTTGCCACGCATCGCCAAGACGCTGGCGGCGCTGCGCGGCTTGAGCCTGGACGGCGTCGCGGCAGCCACGTCGGCCAACGCCTGCGCGGCGCTGCCGAAGCTGCAGGCGTTGGCATGACGCCACTCCGTGAGGTCGAGACGCTGCGCTCTGCGGACCGGCTCAGCAGCCTGCCGCCGGTGCTGGCGCCGCACACGCGGATGGTGGTGCTGGGCAGTTTCCCCGGCGTCGCATCCCTGCGGGCGCAGCAGTATTACGCCCACCCGCGCAACCAGTTCTGGCCGTTGCTGTCGGCGCTGTGGGGCATCGACCTGATCGCCTTGCCCTACGCACAGCGACTGATCGAAGCCAGCGAGCGCGGTCTGGGCCTGTGGGATGTGTACGCGAGCTGCCGGCGCGCCGGCAGCCTCGACAGCGCGATCCGCGACGCCGTCTTCAACGACCTCGCCAGCCTGAGGCAGTGCGCGCCCGCTTTGCGCGCCGTGGCCCACACCGGCGGCGAGTCGGCACGCGCGATGCGTCACACGCAGGCGCTCGGGGTCGAAGTGATCCGGCTGCCTTCGTCCAGCCCGGCCAACGCGAGCTGGAGCTTCGATCGCAAGCTGACGGCGTGGCGGGCAGCGTTCGTCGAGCACGGGCTGGCTTGAACCGCACCTGGAAACCGAGCCCCGTCGCTGCACGGGTTATCCCGAGTTATCCACGACCCGCACGGTTTAGTTCCCTGCAGATACCTGTTTCTGCATCCAGATTTCAATGTTCTACGTAACATCGAGTCCGGGTACTTGTAATGTCTTTGCCAGGAATCAGACATTCTTTCATCGCGTGCCCATGGCCACCGGTGCATTCAACCGTCAGACCTTCACCACTTCATAAGGAATCGCCGTGATGACAAAACTCGCAATGGCATGCGTAGCCGCCGGGGCGCTGGCCGGACAGCCTGCACAGTCCGCAACGATGGTCAAGAAGGACGACGCCGCGTTGTCCGCGATGCTGGTCGGCACCTGGATCAACCCGCCGGACAGCGCCGACTACGAAGGCATCCCGAGCAAGGAAGTGTTCAAGGCAGACGGCACCTACACCTACACCGAGTACGAGGACAAGGACTGCCAGAAGGTGTCGGCGGCCATCACGTCCAAGTGGTACGTCTGGGACGGCACCATCGTCAACGAGGTCGGCGACGGCAAGACGCTGAAAGACGAAATCGTCAACATGGCGTCGAAGAAAATGGTGCTGCGGTCGCTCGACGACAGCCTCACCTACCACCGCGTCCGGTCCACCGCGAACGCGTCGTGTGGGGTGACGGCGCCGCAAGTGAAGTCGGGTCAGAGCGCGTCCCGCTGATCGATGGCTCTCGCCTTGCGCGAGGGCTGCGCTTGCTGATCGGCGACGCGACGGTTGAATCGTCGCGCCGTTGGCCCGTCAGCCGATCCGAATCACCACCTTGCCGAAGTGCGATGCGCCTTCGAGGTGCGCAACGGCCGCGCGGGCGTCTTTGAAATCGAACACCCGGTCGATCACCGGCTTGATGGCACGCGCGGTGATCAGTCGGTTCATCGACTCGAACATGTCGCGTGAGCCGACGAACACACCGCGCAGCAAGATGGTGTTGAACAGGATCGCCATCGGGTTGATTTCGCCGCCGGTCAGCACGCCGATCAGGTGCACCGCGCCGCCGTGGCGGGCCGCCGCGATCGAGCGCTGCAAAGTGCCCGCGCCACCGACTTCGACCACGTGGTCGACACCGCGGCCGCCGGTGACCTCGCGCACGCTCTTTTCCCAGTCCGGTTGCGTCTTGTAGTTGATCAGGTGATCGGCGCCCAGCGCCTTGGCCTTGGCCAGCTTGGACTCGCTCGACGAGGTGGCGATGACCGTGGCGCCCGAGGCCTTGGCGAACTGCAATGCGAACATCGAGACGCCGCCGGTGCCCAGCACCAACACCGTGTCGCCGGGCACCAGCTGGCGGCCTTCGTAGAGGCCGTTCCAGGCGGTCAGCGCCGCGCAGGGCAGGGTGGAGGCTTCCTCATCGCTCAGGTGGGCCGGTGTGGCGACCAGTGCTTCTTCAGGGAAGACGCGGTACTCGGTCAGCACGCCGGGCACCGATCCGCCGAGCGCGTTGTCGTAGTGCTTGGGCGTCATCGGGCCGCCGAGCCAGGTCTCGAAGAAGCAGCCGGTGACGCGGTCACCGCTGGCGAAGCGCGTGACGCCCGACCCCACCTCGGCCACCACACCGGCGCCGTCCGATCCCGGCACCAGGCCTTCGGACTTCATGCCCGGATAGCGGCCGGTGATGATCAGCAGATCGCGGTAGTTCAGCGAGGCTGCCTTCATGCGCACCAACACCTGCCCGGGACCGGGCCGCGGGGTGTCGCGCTCTTGCAAGGTCAGGCTGTCGGCGTCGAGTTCTTTCAGGTAGCTGTAGCTGCGCATTTTTCGCTTCCGATGGGGTGTTGTTGGAGGTTCTTCAAACCGGCCGAGATGATGCCACGCAGGCAAGGACGTGGCTCGGCGGTGTCGCGGCCGACCCGATGGCAACATCCTCCGCACGATGAAAAAGAAAAAGCAGACCCCCGAGCTGGCGCCCGCCACCGTCTCAGAAGCCGACGGCGTGCGCTATCTGCACCTCGGCACGCCTTGGGTGCAGGGCGCGATGCGCATGCGCAAGCCGCTCGCGATCGAGCTGGAGTACGTGCAGCGCATGATGGTCTGGATGCTGCTGCGTCCGAGCAGCGACTGGCCCGACTGCCACGCGGTGCAGCTCGGGCTGGGAGCCGGTGCGATCACCCGCTATTGCCACGGTGTGCTGCGCATGCGCTGCACGGCGGTCGAGTTGAACGACACCGTGATCGGCGTGTGTCGCGCGTACTTTCATGTCGAGCCCGGCCAGCGCCTGAGGGTGATCGAAGCCGATGCCGCGACCTACGCAGCCGACCCCGCGCGCGCGGGCGGCGCGGACGTGCTGTGCGTCGATTTGTACGACCACGACGCGGCCAGCCCGGTGCAAGACAGCGATGCGTTCTATGCCGACTGCCACCGGCTGCTCAGCGATGGCGGCGCGATGACGGTCAACCTGTTCGGCCGCGATGCCAGCTTCGAGCGCAGCGCGCGGCGCATCGCAGCGGCGTTCGGCGACGCGCAGGTGTTGAGCCTGCGCCCAACGCGCGAAGGCAACACCATCGTCGTCGCGTTGAAGGGTGCCGCGTGGCCCGCCGCCGACGTGCTGGCCGCGCGCGCCGACGACATCCAGCAACACGGTGGCTTGCCCGCGCGAAAATGGTTGAAGATGCTGCGTGCGCTGCCGCCGGACCTGCCTGCCGTGCCGCCTGCGTGACGCACCCCGACCTTGACCCCGACCCCCGAGGCGCCTTCCATGAACGCTGCTGAACGCCCCGCTGGCCCCGCGCCCGTCGGCAAACTCGAATGGCGCTTGCTGCTGAACTGGCTGCGCGACGACGGCCTGATCGAGCGCGAAGACGCCGATCGCACGATCAAGCGCTTCGGCTCGGCGCACAGCGCCCAGCACCCGCTGGTGCGGCTCGGCGCCGCCGGGCTGGTGCGCAAGGCGCATGCAACCAGCGGCGGCAAGGGTGGCGGCAAGCCGCTCGACATCGAGGCGCTGACCGAGTGGCTGGCCGGTCGCTGCGGGCTGCCTTATCTGCGCATCGACCCGCTGAAGGTCGATGTTGGCCGCGTGGCCGACGTGATGTCGATCAACTACGCCGAGCGGCGCTTCGCGCTGCCGCTGCAGTTCGGGTCGCAAGACATCACCGTGGCGACCTGCGAGCCCTACGACACCGCCTGGGTGGCCGAGATCGAGGCGCACACGCGCAAGACGCTGAAGCTGGTCGTCGTCAGTCCGCTCGAATTGCAGAAGTACACGACCGAGTTCTACACACTGTCGCGTTCGGTGCGCGCCGCGATCAAGAACGGCGAGACCTCGGCGATCGCCAGCTTTGAGCAATTGGTCGAGCTCGGCCGCAGCAACAAGCAGCTCGACGCCAACGACCAGGGCGTGGTGCAGGTGGTCGACTGGCTGTGGCAGTACGCGTTCGATCAGCGTGCGTCGGACATCCACCTCGAGCCGCGGCGCGACCTGAGCGCGATCCGCTTTCGCATCGACGGCGTGATGCACACCGTGTACCAGCTGCCACCCGGCGTGATGAGCGCGATGATCGCTCGCGTCAAGTTGCTCGGCCGCATGGACGTGATCGAGAAGCGCCGCCCGCTGGACGGCCGCATCAAGACGCGCAACCCCGAAGGCGACGAGGTCGAGATGCGCTTGTCGACCTTGCCGACCGCTTTCGGCGAGAAGATGGTGATGCGCATCTTCGACCCCGACACCACCGTCAAGTCGCTCGACGCGCTGGGCTTCGGCAGCCACGATTCCACGCGCTGGGAGGCGCTGGTCGCGCGGCCCAACGGCATCATTTTGGTCACCGGGCCGACCGGCTCGGGCAAGACCAGCACGCTGTATTCGACGCTGCGCCGGCTGGCCACCGAAGAGGTCAACGTCTGCACGATCGAAGACCCGATCGAGATGATCCAGCCCGCGTTCAACCAGACACAGGTGCAGCCCGGCCTCGATTTCGGTTTCGCCGAAGGCGTGCGCGCGCTGATGCGGCAGGACCCGGACATCATCATGGTCGGAGAGGTGCGCGATCTTGAGACCGCCGAAATGGCGATCCAGGCCGCACTCACCGGCCACCTGGTGTTCAGCACGCTGCACACCAACGACGCCGCATCGGCGATCACGCGGCTGGTCGATCTGGGCGTGGCGCCCTACCTGATCGGTGCCACCGTGATCGGCGTGCTGGCGCAGCGGCTGGTGCGTACGCTGTGCCCGTCCTGCAAGCTGCCCGACGAGGCGCTGACCACCGACGCGCTGACCGAGTTCGTCAAGCCCTGGCGTCTGAGCGGCAAGGCCAAACCCTACAAGCCGGTCGGCTGTCTCGAATGCCGCATGACCGGCTTTCGCGGCCGCACCGGGCTCTACGAACTGCTGTCGGTGACCGATGCGGCGCGTGCCTGCATTCAGCCGGTGCCCGACGCCACCAAGCTGCGTCAACAAGCCCTGCTCGACGGCATGCGCCCGCTGCGGCTGGCCGGTGCGATGAAGGTCGCCGAAGGCGTGACGACTTTGCAGGAAGTGATGGGCGCCACGCCCGCGTGGGAGTGAGCGCGGACGATCCTGCACCCGCGGCACCCGCGGCACCCGCCGCCCCGAGGGTGCTGTGGCCCGGTCTGCTGCTGGCGGCGTTGGGCGCCGTGGCGTTCTCTGGCAAGGCCATCATCGCCAAGCTGGCGTACCGGCACGGCGTCGATGCGATCACGCTGATCACGTACCGCATGCTGTTCGCGCTGCCGCTGTTCGTGCTGCTCAGCGTGTGGGCCAGCCGCGGCAAACCGGCCCTGCACCGCCGCGACTGGGGGGTGATCGCCGGCCTGGGCTTCACCGGCTACTACCTGGCGAGCACGCTCGATTTCATGGGCTTGCAATACGTCAGCGCCAGCCTGGAGCGGCTGATCCTGTACCTGAACCCGACGCTGGTGCTGGCGCTCGGCAGGGTGTTGTTCAAGCAACCGATCTCGCGTCGGCAGTTGATTGCGCTGGCGGTCAGCTATGGCGGCGTGTTGCTGGTCTTCGGCCAGGAGCTGACGCATGTCGGGCCCCACGCGATGTTGGGCGCAGCCTTGGTGTTCGGCAGTGCGATCAGCTATGCGGTCTACCTGGTGCTCAGCGGCGCGGAGGTGCAGCGCATCGGCGCGCTGCGCCTGACCGGCCTGGCCAGCACCGTGGCGTGTGTGCTGTGCATCGCGCAATTCGGCGTGCTGCGTCCGATGTCGGCGCTGGCGGTGGCGCCCGAGGTGATCTGGCTGTCGCTGCTGAACGCGCTGGTGTGCACCTTTGCGCCGGTGCTGATGGTGATGATGGCCATCGAGCGCATCGGCGCGCCGCTGGTGGCGCAGACCGGGATGATCGGCCCGATGTCGACCATCCTGATGGGCGTGTTGCTGCTCGGTGAGCCGTTCACCACCGGGATCGCGGCCGGCACGGGCCTGGTGATCGCCGGCATCTGGATGCTGGCGAAGTGGCGGTGAGGTGGAGCCGGCCGTCTTCAGCCGGCCTTTTTGGGGCGCCCGGGCTTCAATGCGGTGATGCGATCGAGCGCCGCCTGAAGCTGCGCTTGCGGCAAAGCGGCCAGCACCTGCAAGCCCGCGCGCAGCAGTTCGCCCTTCTTGGCCGAGTGACGGAAGTTCAGCGCCCGCTGCTTCAACACATCGATCAAATCGAAATCGGCCTGCGGCATCGTGAAGCTGTCGCGCACCAGCTTGCGCTTGACCTTTGGTGCTTTCTCACCGGCTGCCGCCGCAGGCTTCGCCCGGCGCTCGACGGTGGTTGGGGCGGCGACCGGCGCGGCGGCTCGGGATGCCTTCGGTTTGCTGGCAACCGGTCGGGTTGTGGTGGGCGTCGCGGTTTGAGCGGTCGCCTGGGTGGCCGCAGCGGCCTTGCTCTTCTGGGCGCTTTTCTGGGAAGACGGGGTTGCTTTCGGGGTGGCGGTTGAGACCATGATGACGAATCTCCAGAATCAATGTATATCGTTTATACGATATGTTCATTGATTTCACAAGATCGATCGCCTCAGGTGCTTTTCTGATTCACCCGCTTCGACAGGGCTTCGGCGCTTTCCTTGCGCTCGCTGTAGCGGTCGACGAGGTACGGCGCGGCGTCGCGCGTCAGCAGCGTGAACTTCATCAGTTCCTCCATCACATCGACGACGCGGTCGTAGTAGGCCGACGGCTTCATCCGGCCTGCGTCGTCGAATTCGAGAAACGCCTTGGCGACCGACGACTGGTTCGGGATCGTCAGCATGCGCATCCAGCGGCCCAGCACCCGCAACTGATTGACCGCGTTGAACGACTGCGAACCGCCCGACACCTGCATCACCGCCAGCGTCTTGCCCTGCGTCGGTCGCACGGCGCCGAGGGCCAGCGGAATCCAGTCGATCTGCGCCTTCAGGATGCCGCTCATCGCGCCGTGGCGTTCCGGCGAACACCACACCATGCCGTCGCACCACTGCGCCGCTTCGCGCAGTTCGGCGACCTTGGGATGCGACTCGGGCGCACCGTCGGGCAGCGGCAGGCCGGTGGGATCGAACAGGCGTGCCTCGCCGCCCATTGCTTCGAGCAGCCGTGCGGCTTCCTGCGTCAACAGACGGCTGTACGAGCGCTGGCGCAGCGAACCGTAAAGCAACAGGAATCGCGGCGCGTGATCCGATGGCTTTGCAGCGTGCAGTCGGTCGATGGTCGGCACCGAGAACAGCGCCGCATCGACATTCGGGAGTTGGCTGGGTGAGTCAGACACGCAGCCTGCTTTCATTCATCCCACTTCTGTTCGCACCGAGTTCATACCAGCCCTTGCTGTTGTTGACCCACCGGACCACCAGCAGCATCACCGGCACCTCGATCAGCACGCCGACCACGGTGGCCAGCGCGGCACCGGACTCGAAGCCGAACAGGCTGATCGCGGCGGCCACCGCCAGCTCGAAGAAGTTGCTCGCACCGATCAGCGCCGACGGGCACGCCACGCTGTGCGATTCGCCGAGGCGGCGGTTCAGCCAGTACGCCAGCCCCGAGTTGAAGAAGACCTGAATCAAGATGGGCACCGCCAGCATCGCGATGACCAGCGGCTGCTCGATGATGGCGCGGCCTTGAAAGGCGAACAGCAGCACCAGCGTGGCGAGCAATGCGGTGATCGACCACGGGCCGATCTTCGCCAGCGTCGCGTCGAGGGCCGCCGGTCCGCGCAGCAGCAGCGCCTTGCGCCAGAGCTGCGCGATCACGACCGGAATCACGATGTACAGAATCACCGACGTGATCAGCGTGTCCCACGGCACGACGATGGCCGACAGGCCGAGCAGTAACGCGACGATGGGCGCGAATGCGAACACCATGATTGCGTCGTTCAGCGCGACCTGCGACAGCGTGAACAGCGGGTGGCCGCCGGTGAGCCGACTCCACACGAAGACCATCGCGGTGCAGGGTGCGGCAGCCAGCAGGATCAGGCCGGCGACGTAGCTGTCGGCCTGCTCGGCGGGCAGGTAGGGCGCGAAGACGTGGCGAATGAAGATCCAGGCGAGCAGCGCCATTGAGAACGGCTTGACCGCCCAGTTGACGAACAGCGTGACGCCGATGCTGCGCCAGTGCTGCTTCACTTGCGACAGTGCCGCGAAGTCGACCTTCAGCAACATCGGAATGATCATCACCCAGATCAGCAGACCGACCGGCAGGTTGACCTGGGCGAACTCCATCCGGCCGATGGCCTGGAACGGGCCCGGAAACCACTGACCGAGCGCGATGCCGACGACGATGCAAAGGAAGACCCAGACGGTGAGGTAGCGCTCGAAGATGCTCATGGGCGCGGGCGCCGCTGCGGGCGCAGGCAGGGTGGTGGTGGGGATGTTCATGGGGTGGATGCCAGCCGATCAGGCGCTGCCGATCTGCTTCAGTGCGTGGTGGATCGCCAGGCGGTCGAGACTCGCGGTCGGCAGCGACAGCATCAGCTCGATGCGCCGTTTCAGCGTCACCGCCGTGGCCATGAACGCGCGCGCTTTTTCGTCATCCGTGCCCTCGACCGCCGCCGGGTCGGGCACGCCCCAGTGCGCTGTGGTCGGCTGGCCCGGCCACACCGGGCACATCTCGCCGGCCGCGTTGTCGCAGACGGTGAAAACGCAATCCAGCACCGGCGCGCCGGGCTGCGCGAATTCGTCCCAGTTCTTGCTGCGAAAGCCGTCGGCCGGAATGCGCAGCGCCCGCAACGTCGAAAGCGCAAATGGATTGACCATGCCGGTCGGGTGGCTGCCAGCCGAATGCGCGACGAAGCGACCTTTTCCCAGTTCGTTGAGCAGGCCTTCGGCCAGGATCGAGCGGGCCGAGTTGCCGGTGCAAACGAACAGCACATGTTTGGGGGTGTCGGACATGGGGACTCCTGGGGATGTCGAATCGGGTTGCGAGAGAGAAAGCACCGTGCGCGCAGGCCGACGCTCAGCAGGTGGTGCAGGCCGGTGCGATCGCCAGGGTGCAGTTCGCGCCCTCGCAGCAGTTCGCCGTCAGGTAACCCATCAGCGCATTCATGCGGTGAAAAGCTGCGCGGTAGATCAGGCTGCGGCCGTCGCGCTGCTGCGAGATCAGCCCGGCGTGCATCAGCTCTTTCAGATGAAACGACAAGGTCGAAGACGGGACGGCCAGGGTTTCGGCCAGACCGCCGGGCGTCAGGCCTTGCGGCCCGGCGACCACCAGCGCGCGAAACACCCGCAGTCGAGCCGATTGGGCAAGTGCAGCCAGCGCCGTGACGATTGCTTGTTCTTCCATATTTCTATTTTTATGGAAATAATGAATCAAAGCAAGGGCTCAAGGCATCGGCGCGCCGCAGTTCCAGCACTGCTCGAACGGGCCGTCGACCGTCTCACCGCAGGCCGTGCAGAGCCAGTGCCGCGACAGTGGGTGCAGCAACTCGTCGAGCAAGCGTTTGGCTCGCTCGAAATTGTCCGCGTCGGTGATCCACAGTTCGGGCAGCGTCTGGTCGGGCGGCACCTGTCCGGCCAGACTGCTGTTGTAGGCCCGCTGGACGGTGGTCGGCACGCCGCCGTGGCACAGCAGGTCGGCCCACAGCGTGGCAATGGCGAGGTTGGGGGCGGAGGTGAGCTTTTTCACGGCGTGAATCGGCCGACTCAGCCGCGCCGCACGCGCCGCAATTCGTCGGCGATCAGCAACACCGCGCCGATGGTGATCGCGCTGTCGGCCAGGTTGAAGCTGGGGAAGTAGCCGCCCGCAAACATCGGCGCCAGCCCATCCCAATGGAACTGCAAGAAATCGATCACATGCCCGTGCAGCAGCCGGTCGATCACATTGCCGAGTGCGCCGCCGAGGATCAGCGACAGGGCCAGGCTGAACAGCCGCTGCCCGCCGTGCTGCTTCAACATCCAGACGATGAACACCGTGGCGACCCCGCCCAGCCCGACGAAGAACCAGCGCTGCCAGCCCGATGCGCCGGCCAGAAAACTGAACGCCGCGCCGGCGTTGTGGACGCGAACGATGTTGAAAAACGAAGTGACCGTGTGGCTGTCACCGAGCTGAAAGCTGCCGACGATCAGCGTCTTGGTCAGTTGATCGGCCAGGATGACGAGCAGTGCGATGCCGAGCCACGGAAGCAGGCTGGCGCGGGTGGTCTTGGTGCCGACCATCTCAGTCGCTCCAGTGCGCGTCGCGCGACCCACGGCCCACGTCAAGGGCTTGCGATGTGGGCGCGCTTGCCGCAGACGCCAGGTAGCTCCCTCCGCGAATGTTCCCCGGCTTCGACTCCTGTATTTCGCTGCGTGAGATACCCAGCGCCCCCGGCGCGGGTGACGCTGTGGGCATGCGGTCGAACAACGGCGGTGATGACGGATCAACCAGCAAACAACGAATCAAAGAGTTCGGGTTCATTTCAGGCCACGCGGCGGACTTCGCCGCCGCCGTAGAGGTTGCTGGTGCAGCGGCCGCAGATCGTCGGGTGGGCGATGTCGTGGCCGACGTCGGTGCGGTAGTGCCAGCAGCGTTCGCATTTCGTGGCCGTCGAGGGCGTGACGCTCACTGACAGTTCATCGCCTTGCGTGAGTGTGGCTTCTGACGTGATCGTCACGAACTTCAGGCCGTCGCCCAATGACGCGAGCAGGGCGTGGTCAGAGGCATTCGCGGTGATCGAGATCGTGGCCTGCAGCGATGAGCCCAGTTGCCCGGCGGCGCGCACGGTCTCGATCTGCTTGTTGGCGAACTCGCGGACCTCCCGAATGCGCGACCATTTCGCCAGCAGCACTTCGTCAATCCAGCCGCTGGTGTCGCTGAAGGTCTCGACGAAGATCGACCGCGGCTTGCCCGGCGCGAAGATCGGCCACGCTTCTTCGGCGGTGAAGCTCAGAAACGGCGCCATCCAGCGCAGCATCCCATTCGTGATGTGCCACAGCGCGGTCTGCGCGCTGCGCCGCGCTTGGCTTTTCGGGGCGGTGGTGTAGAGCCGGTCCTTCAGCACGTCGAGGTAGAACGAACCCAGGTCTTCGCTGCAATAGACCTGCAGTTTCGCGACCACCGGGTGGAACTCGTAGACCTCGTAGTGCGCCAGCACCTCGGCCTGGAACTGCGCCGCGCGGGCGAGCGCGTAGCGGTCGATCTCCAGCAATTCCGACAATGGCACCGCATCGGTCGCCGCATCGAAATCACTGGTGTTGGCGAGCAGAAAACGCAGCGTGTTGCGGATGCGGCGATACGCATCGACCACCCGCGCCAGGATCTTGTCGTCGATGTTCAGGTCGCCCGAGTAGTCGGTGCTGGCGACCCACAGCCGCACGATCTCGGCGCCCAGCTTGTCGCTGACCGATTGCGGCGCGACCACGTTGCCGAGCGATTTGCTCATCTTGCGGCCCTGGCCGTCGGTCGCAAAGCCGTGCGTCAGCAGGCCCTTGTACGGCGCACGCCCTTCCATCGCGCAGGCGATCAGCAGCGATGAATGGAACCATCCGCGGTGCTGGTCGTGGCCTTCGAGGTACAGGTCGGCTTCGGGGCCGTCCGCCCGGCCGGCGCCGTCGTGCGAGCCGTGCAGGACATGGTTGAAGGTGCTGCCCGAGTCGAACCACACGTCGAGGATGTCGGTGCTCTTGGTGTACTGCTCAGCCTCATCGCCCAGCCAGTCACGCGGATCGAGCTGCGACCACGCTTCGACGCCGCCTTGCTCGATAAGCGCCGCCGCGCGGTCCATGAATTCCATCGTGCGCGGGTGGAGTTCGCCGCTGTCTCGGTGCAAAAAGAACGGCAGCGGAACGCCCCAATTGCGCTGGCGGCTGATGCACCAGTCGGGCCGGTTGGCGATCATGTCGCGCAGCCGCACGCGACCGTTCTCGGGGTAGAAGCGCGTCGCGGCTTGTCCACGACTCGAATCCCCGTCGATCGCGGCCAGCGCGCTCTGGCGCAGCGTCTGCAGAGCAGGGTCGGTGGCGAACACACCGGCGGTGTCGTTGTTCGCTTCATCCATGCGCACGAACCACTGCGCCGCAGCGCGATAGATCACCGGCGTCTTGTGGCGCCAGCAGTGCGGGTAGCTGTGCTGGAAGCTGGAAGTCGCAAGCAGTCGGCCCGCGTCGCGCAGCGCATCGATGATGACCGGGCACGCCTTCCAAATGAACTGCCCGCCGAACAGTGGCAGGCTGCTGTCGTAGACGCCGCTACCGGCGACCGGGTTCAGGATGTCGTCGATCGCCATGCCGTGTGCGATGCAGGACTTGAAGTCGTCCACACCGTAGGCCGGTGCCGCATGCACGAGGCCGGTGCCGTCGTCGGCGGTGGCGTAGTCGGCGAGGTAGATCGGGCTCAAGCGGTCGTAGCCCGCATCGACGTGGGCCAGCGGGTGGCGCAAAGCGATGCCGTCGAGCTTCTCGCCCAGCGCGGTGCCGATCACCGTGCCTTGCAGGCCGTAGCGCAGCAGGCTGTCCTCGACCCGCGCGGACGCCAGCAACAGCAAGCCGCGTTCGGTGTCGACCAGGCTGTACTCGAGCGCTGGGTTCAGGTTCAGCGCCTGGTTGGCGGGGATCGTCCACGCGGTGGTGGTCCAGATCACGGCGTACGCATCCTTGCCCAACGACGGCAGCCCGAACGCCGCCGCCAGCCGATCCGGCTCGGCGCACAAAAACGCCACATCCAGCGTCTGCGAGGTCTTGTCCGCGTACTCGATCTCGAACTCGGCCAGCGAGCTTGCGCAGTCGAAGCACCAGTAGACCGGCTTCAACCCGCGATAAACGAAGCCGCGCTCCATCACCCGCTTCAGCGTGCGGATCTCGCCGGCCTCGTTGCCGAAATCCATCGTGCGGTACGGATGCGCCCAATCGGCCAGCACGCCGAGGCGCTTGAAGTCGGCCATCTGCTGCGCGATCTGCTCGGTCGCGTAGGCGCGGCTCTTGGCCTGCACCTCGGCGCGCGGCAGCTTGCGGCCGAAGGTCTTCTCGATCTGGTTCTCGATCGGCAGGCCATGGCAGTCCCAGCCAGGCACATAGGTCGCGTCCAGGCCCTTCAACTGGCGCGCCTTGACGATCATGTCCTTCAGCACTTTGTTTACCGCGTGGCCGATGTGAATCTGGCCGTTGGCATACGGCGGGCCGTCGTGCAGCACGAACTTCGGCGCGCCGACCCGCGCCTCGCGCAGCCGCTGGTAGGTGCCGGCGTCGTCCCACTGCTGTACCCAGGTCGGCTCGCGCTTGGGCAGGTCGCCGCGCATCGGAAACGGCGTGTCCGGCAGGTTCAGCGTGGCGCGCAGGCCGGAGGCGCTGTCGGCACCAGAGGCGTCGGGTTTCGATTTTTCGGTCGACATGCAAGGTCTCGACAGGTGGCGGTCGCGCAAGGCGCGTTGGCAAAAAACGGTGTGCAATGAGCGTCGGGGCGGAACGCGGTCGGCGGGACCGATCGACATCCCGGGCGCCGCAGCGGTGCAGGCAGCGCTGCACCGGTCAAATTCGGTCGCGCGTGGTCTGCCGGTGCGTGGCACCGTGTCCGTTGGCGTGGCTGCAAGGGCTGTCGGAGCACAAACACATCACGCCGATTCTACCGGGGGCCCCGCAGCATGCAGGGGTCCCCGGTCGCGTATATCGTCGGGCCGGATCAACGTTCTCCAGGGAGTCCGACATGGGCTGGTTCTCGAAGCAGGAACACGGATTTTTCCTCGCCACGGTCGTGCCGAACGGCGAGGGCGCGCGGGTGGCGCAGTTCCTGGGTGTCGTCAACGGCGAGGCGATCATCGGCGCCAACATTTTTCGCGATCTGTTCTCGTCGGTGCGCGACGTGGTCGGTGGCCGCGCCGGCGGCTACGAGCGGGCGTTGTCCGGTGCGCGCGATGCAGCGCTCGACGACATGAAGGCCGCCGCCAAGGAGCTGGGCGCCGATGGCATCGTCGGCATCGACTTCGACTACGAAGTGCTGGGCGAGGCCAACGGGATGATGATGGTCGCCGTCAGCGGCACCGCCGTAAAAATGGCCTGAGGCAGCGGGCCGCGCGCCGGCCCTCTGCCTCGTCGTTTCAAGCGCGTGTCGCGAGCCAGCTGCGGGCATCGACCTCGTCGCGCGCAATGCCGTCGCGCAGCGCCGCCAGCGTGTCGTAGTGCCGCTCGTCGTGCAGCTTGTGCAGCAGCTCGACGCGGATGCAACGGCCGTAACCGCCGTCACTGCCGAGGGCCGAGGGCCAGTCGAAACAGTGGGTTTCCAGCAGCACGCGGCCGGCGTTCTCGACGCTGGGGCGCACACCCAGGCTGGCCACACCGCGCCGAGGTTCTCCGTCGGGCGTGAGGCCGTGTACCTGCACGACGAAGATGCCCATGGCCGCCGGTCGCGCGTGCGCAAAACGCAGGTTCAGCGTGCGAAAACCGAGGTCGCGACCGAGCTTGCGGCCATGCACGACGTGGCCGCTGATGCTGTACGGCCGCCCCAGCAAGGCACTGGCGCGCTTCATGTCGCCCGCAGCCAATGCCTCGCGCACCGCCGAGCTGGACACCCGCAAGCCGCGCACTTCGTAGCTCAGCATGCGCGCCACATCGAAACCCTGCGCCTGCCCGGCCGCATCGAGCATCGCGTAATCGCCGGCGCGCTTGGCGCCGAAGCAGAAGTCGTCGCCGACCAGCACGCAGCGCGCGCGCAGGCCGTGCACCAGCACCAGGTCGATGAAGTCCTGCGGTGTCAGCGCGGCGAAGCGGTCGTTGAAAGGCACGACGATCGCCTGGTCGATGCCGCAGCGTTCGAGCTCGCTGAGCTTGTCGCGCAGCGTCGAGATGCGCGCCGGAGCGCGATCCGGATGGTCCGCGCGCGCCGCGAAAAAATCGCGCGGATGCGGCTCGAATGTCAGCACGCAACTCGGCAGACCGCGGTGCTGCGCCTCGTTGCGCAGCAGCGCCAGCATCGCCTGGTGCCCGCGGTGCACGCCGTCGAAATTGCCGATCGTCAGGGCGCAGGCCGGCTCGACACCGGGATGGTTGAACCCTCGGAAAACACGCATGCAGCGATTATTGCGACCGGTCTGACTTCGGGCTTGCCGACGGGGGTGTCGCCGCTGTCAGCGCGCTGACTGGCGGCGTGATCGCCTGCGGCCCGTCCAGCCAGCGCCATTGCCCCGGCGCCAGATCGGTCGGCAGCAGCAGCGCGCCGTAGCGGCTGCGGTGCAGCGCTTCGACCCGGTTGCCGACCGCCGCCAGCATGCGCTTGACCTGGTGGTATTTGCCTTCGGTCAGCGTCAGGCGCAGGCCGTGCAGTTCGCCCAGCCCCGCCGCCTGCGGACCGTCGAACGCGCCGGTGGCAACGGCCGCCGCCGCGCGCACCGGCACCGGGTCGTCGATCAGCGTCACGCCGTGCAGCAACTGCTGCACCTGCTCGGCGACAACAGGGTGCTTGCAGCCGATCTCGTAGACCTTGGGCACGTGGTGCTTTGGCGAGGTCCAGCGATGGATCAGCGCGCCGTCGTCGGTCATCAGCAGCAGGCCGGTGGTGTCTTCGTCGAGCCGGCCGACCGCTTGCACATCTCGTCGGCGCAGCGGTGCGGGCAGCAGGCTGTAGACGCTCGGGTGGTGCTTTGGTTTTTGCGAGCACTCGTGGCCGGCCGGCTTGTTCAGCACGATCAGCGCCTGCTCGCGGAACGGCCACGATTCGCCGCGCACGATGAACTGCAGGCTTTGGTGATCGAACTCCTCGAACGGGTTGTCGCACACCGCCCCGGCGATCGTGACGAAGCCCGAGGCGATCAGCCCTTCGCATTCGCGGCGTGAGCCGAAACCCTGCGAATACAGCACCTGCGACAGCTTCAAGGCTTCTTGTCCAGCGTCATCCGATCGTTTTCGCGCTTCATCTGGAAGCGCATCAGGTAGCTGTTGCCCAGCAGGATGTGCGGCATCGGCAGCGGCAGCACCGCCGCCTCGACGCCGTAGACCTGCACATCGCCGATGCGCACGTTGTTCAGCGAGACCCGGTAGCCGGTCACCGTGCCGTTGGCGGTGCTGCCGGTGAAACGTGGGCTGTCCTTGTACTTCAGGCCGATGCGGTCGGCGTCGGCGGCGCTCATCGCAACCGTGGTGGCGCCGGTGTCGACCATGAACTGAACCGGCCTGCCGTTGATGCTGCCGCCGGTGATGAAATGCCCGCCCAGTCCGGCGGTCAGCACGATCTGCTCGCCGCCGCCTTCGCTGTTGGCGCCGCCCAGGCTGACCGGCGAGCCGCCCAGCGTCAATGTCTGGCGTTTGCCGCCGACCTCGATCACGGCGGTGTTCGGGTTCACGCTGACCAGCCGCACGCCCGACAGCGTGGCGCCCGAGGCCAGCGTGCGCGGCGTGCCGTCGATCACCAGCAACGCCTTGTCGCTCATGTGGCCGCTGAAAGAGACGCTCTGCGCGGCGGCGTGGCCGATGCCGCAGGCACACAGCAAGAACGCCGCCATCCGCGAGATCCGCAGCGACATCGAGGGGGCCGTCACCGCGCTCAATCCCGGAAATTGTCGAACGACAGCGGCGACTCGGGCAGGTCCTTGCGGATCATCGCCATCGCGGCCTGCAGGTCGTCGCGCTTGGCACCGGTCACGCGCACCGTGTCGCCCTGGATCGCGGCCTGCACCTTCAGCTTGCTCTGCTTGACGGCGGTCTGCAGCTTCTTGGCGGTGTCGCTGTCGATGCCGTTTTTGATGACGATCAACTGCTTGACCTTGTCGCCGCCGATTTTCTCGATCTTGGCGCTGCGGTCGAGGTAACGCACATCGACGCTGCGCTTGGCCAGCTTCGCCATCACGATGTCCATCACCTGGGCGATCTGGAAATCGCTGTCGGCCCACACCGTCAGTTCTTTTTCCTTCAGCTCGACCCTCGACGACGAGCCTTTGAAATCGAAGCGGGTGCCGATTTCCTTGGCGGCCTGATCGACCGCATTGCGCACCTCGACGAGGTTGGGTTCGAGCACGGTGTCAAAGCTGGGCATGGTGGACGGTCTTTCGGTTCAGCGGATGCGTCGGGTCATCGGGTGATCGACGAAAATTCTGCCATGCACATCGAGTCGGGCGTCAGCCTCAAGGCCTACAACAGCTTCGGTTTACCGGCCGTAGCGCACACCATGGTGCGCATCGCGGGCGACGCCGATGTGCGGCGCGTGGTCGATCATCCCACGCTGGGTGTCGCGCCGAAGTTCATCCTGGGCGGCGGCAGCAACATCATCCTGACGCGCGACATGCCGCAGGTGGTGCTCAAAGTCGAGGTGATGGGCCGGCGCCTGGTCGAGGAACGTGCCGACGCCTGGATCATGGAAGCCGGTGCAGGCGAGTCGTGGCACGACGTGGTGATGTGGTCAATGGCGCACGGGTATCCGGGACTGGAGAACCTCGCGCTGATTCCCGGCACGGTCGGCGCATCGCCGGTACAGAACATCGGGGCTTACGGCGTCGAGCTGCAAGACCGCTTCGAGTCGCTCGACGCGGTCGATCTGCGCACCGGGCTGACAGCCACCTTGAACCCGCAGCAGTGCGCCTTCGGCTACCGCGACAGCGTGTTCAAGCGGTCGCTGGCCGGGCGGGTGGTGATCACCCGGGTGCGCTTGCGGCTGCCGAAGCCGTGGCAGCCGGTGCTCGGTTACCTCGAACTCGAACGCAAGGTGGCGGAAACCGGGACTGCGCAACCCGACGCGCCCCAGATCGCCGACTGGGTCATCGCGATCCGCCGCGCCAAGCTGCCCGACCCGGCCGTCATCGGCAACGCCGGCAGCTTCTTCAAGAACCCGGTGGTGACGCCCGAGCAGTGCCGCGACATCATCGGCCGCGATCCGGAAGTCGTCCACTACCCGCTGCCCGACGGCAGCATGAAGCTGGCCGCCGGCTGGATGATCGACGCCTGCGGCTGGAAGGGCAAGACGGTCGGCCAGGCCGGCGTCTACGAAAAGCAGGCGCTGGTGCTGGTCAACCGCGGCGAGGCCATTGGCTCCGAGGTGATGACGCTGGCCAAGGCGATCCAGGAAAGCGTCTATGGCCGCTTCGGCATCCGGCTGGAGACCGAGCCGGTGGTGGTGTGAGGTCTGATCAGATCGCCCGCGTCCGCTCGGTCAGCCAGGCCAGCGCAGCGCCTGACACCAACGGCGCCAGCCGCTCGAAGACCGTCGCGTGATACGCGTTCAGCCAAGCGATCTCGCTGACATCGAGCAGTGAGTGGTCGATGCATCGGGTGTCGATCGGGCACAGCGTCAAGGTCTCGAATTCGAGGAACTCGCCGAACGCGCTGCCTTCGGGCGTGTCGGCGGGCACGTTCATCACCAGGTTCTCGATGCGGATGCCCCACTGCCCGGGCCGATACAGGCCGGGCTCGATGCTGGTGACCATGCCAAGCTCCATCGCCATCGTCGGCTCGGGGATCGCCTTCGAGATGCTCTGCGGGCCTTCGTGCAAGTTCAGGAAATAACCGACGCCGTGGCCGGTGCCGTGGCCGTAATCGAGGCCGTGCTGCCACAGCGGTGCGCGCGCGATCGCATCGAGCATCGGTGACAGCGTGCCGCGCGGAAAGCGCGTGCGGCTCAGCGCCAGCGTGCCCTTGAGCACCCGGGTGTAGTCGCGCTTTTGTTCAGCACTCGGCACACCGATCGGCCAAACGCGGGTGATGTCGGTGGTGCCGCCGAGATATTGACCGCCCGAGTCGATCAGCAGCAGCCCGTTGCCTTCTATGACGGCATGCGATTCGGCGGTGGCGCGGTAGTGCGGCATCGCGCCGTTGGCGTTGTAGCCGGCGATGGTCGGGAAACTCAGGCCGATGAAGCCGGGGCGGTCGTTGCGCGCCGCGCTCAGGTGCTCGTCAACCGTCAATTCGGTCAGGCGGCCGGCGTTCGCCGGGTCGGCCAGCGCCTGCTCGAACCAGGCGTAGAAGCCGCACATCGCCGCGCCGTCCTGCGCCATCGCTTCGCGGATGTAAGCCGCTTCAGTCGCGTTCTTGCGGCTCTTCAGCAGCGTGCTGGGGTTGCTCGCTTCGATCACGCGGACCGCCGCGGCGCCGCTGTCGCGTACCCGCTGACGCAAGCCCAGCGTGACGCGGCGCGGGTCGAGCAGCAGGCTGGCGCCGGTCGGCAACGCGGCCAGCGCCGGGTTGGCGCGGTCGTACGGTTCGATGCGCACGCCATCGGCTGCCAGTACGCGCTGCAAGGCCGGTGCGATCTTGCCGTCGGCGACGTACAGCACGGCGTGCCGCGCGTCGATCAACGCGTGCGCCAGGAACACCGGGTTGTAGAGCACGTCCGCGCCGCGCAGGTTGAACAGCCACGCGATGTCGTCGAGCGTGGAGACGAAGTGGTGCGACACGCCCGCCCGCGCCATCGCCTCGCGCACTTGCGCCAGCCGCGCCGCGCGCGTCTCGGTGGCCTGCGGTGCGAGGTGCTCGTAGACCGGCGCATCGGGCAGGCCCGGACGCTCGGGCCACACCTGCGCCAGCACATCGAAGTCGGTGCGCAGCGCGATGCCCGCCGTCTTGAGCGTGTGTTGCAGCAGGTGCGCGGTGGACAGGCCCAGCACATCGCCGTCGACGCCCACGGTTTGTCCTGCGGGAATGTGCGTGGCAAGCCAGTCGATCGGGTGCGTCGCGGCGCCGGTCGGAATCTTGACCAGCTCGACGCCGCTGCCCGCCAACTCGGCCTCGGCCTGCACCCAGTAGCGGCTGTCGGCGAACAGCACCGCCGCGTCGGTCGTGACGACCAGCGTGCCCATCGATCCGGTGAAGCCCGACAGCCACTGCCGACCCTGCCAGCGTTCGGGCAGGTACTCGGACAGGTGCGGATCGGCCGATGGCACCAGCACGGCGGCGAGCTGCTGCTGGCGCAGCGCGTCGCGCACGCGTTCGATGCGCAAACGGATGGGGGAGGTGCGGGTATCCATCACCGGCAGTTTAGGTTTGCGGGGTACTCGGTGCTGGCGTCGGGGGTTCGGCGACCACGCGAGCGCTGCGCTCGTAGCTCCAGTAGGCGACGCCCCAATCGATCATCACCATCAGCCGGTTGCGTAAGCCGATCAGGAAATAGGCGTGCGCGAACAGCCAGAACCACCACGCCAGCGACCCCGAAAACCGCAGTGCACCCAACACCGGCACCGTCAGATCGACCACTGCCGCGTGGCGCCCCACGGTGGCGAGGTTGCCGTAGTCGGCGTAGTGGAAGGCCAGCGGCGCTTCGCCGCGCAGGCGGCGCAGCAGGTTGGCGGCGGCGAGGCGTCCCATCTGCTTGGCGGCCGGGCTGACGCCGGGCACCGGCTTGGCTTCGACGGTGCTGGCCAGCGCCTGCTCGTTCGTCAGCCCTTTCGGGTGGCTGCGCGCCGAGGCCAGGTCGCCGATCACCGCGACACATGGAAAACGCTCCAGGCTCAGATCGGGTTGCACCGTCACCCGGCCTGCGCGATCGAGCGTCACGCCGGTGCTGTCGGCCAGCGCCTGCCCGAGCGGCGACGCGGCCACGCCGGCCGCCCACACCACGGTCTTGCACGACAGCCGTTGCTCGGCCCCTTCACCCGCTGCGTTGCGCGTCTGGTAGGTCACGCCGTCGGCGTCGATGCCAGTCACCTGGCAGCCGGTGCGCACATCGACGCCGAGCTTTTTCAATTGCTCGCGGGCGTGTTCGGATTGCTCGGGCACGAAGGCGTTGAGCACGCGATCGGAGCCTTCGAGCAGCACCACCCGCGTCTGCCGCGAGTCGATGCGGCGGAACTCGTCCGGCAGCGTGTGGTGCGCGATCTCGATCATCGTGCCGGCCATCTCGACGCCGGTCGGCCCGGCGCCGATCACCGCGAAGGTCATCCACGGTTCGCGCTGCAACGGGTCGGTGCAGCGCTCGGCATGTTCGAACGCGCCGATCACGCGGGCGCGGATGCCGAACGCATCGGACAGCGTCTTCAGGCCCGGCGCGTGCTGGGCCCAGTCGTCGTGGCCGAAGTAGCTGTGGGTGGCGCCCGCAGCGACGATCAGGTGATCGAAGGCCAGCGTGTCACCGGCGTCCAGCGTGGCGACGCGCGCGGTTGCATCGATCTGCGTGACCTCGGCCTGTAGCACCGTCAGGTTGCCCCGCTTCATCTCGCGGCGCAGCATGTGGCGAATCGGCGCGCTGACCGCCGGGGCACTGAGCCCGGCCGTGGCCACCTGGTACAGCAGCGGCTGGAACAGGTGGTGGTTGGTGCGGTCGACCAGCGTGATCTCGACCGCGTGCGGCGACAGCGCACGCACCGCTTCGACGCCGCCGAATCCGCAGCCGATGATCAGTACGCGGGGTGGGTTCAAGGCGAGCTCCGGATCAACGTGGGCGTGGGTGTGGGCATGGGCATGTGGTCGCTGGCGGCGGATTGCAGGCGTGCACGCACCAGGCCGATGTGGCTGCGCAGCGCATACAACTCGTCGGTGTAGGCCAGCGGCACGGTGATGTGTCCGACCCGCACTTCGAGCGCATCGAGGTCATCCAGCAATTGCGCTGACGGCTGGGTGCCGATCGCGCCTTCCAACTCGCGCAGTTGTTCGTACCAACGAAACACCCGCGAGCGGATGCGGAATTCGTACAGCGGCGGCAGCATCCGCGAAAGCGGCAGCAGCACCGCGACGATGGTGACCAGCACCGGCCACATGCGGTCGATCAGGTTGGCGACCCAGAACGGCAGGTAGCGCTGCAGCAGCGGCACGCCGCTTTGATAAAAGCGCTGCGCCTCCTTCGCCAGCGGCCGCTCGGTGTTCAGCGCGGTCGGAAATTCGCCCTTGCGCTGGAACCAGCCCGCGCCGCCATGCACCTGCTGCGCCGCCTGCACGAACAGCTGAATCAGCGCGGGGTGCGTGCCCTCGCGCGCCACCAGCGTGGCGGTGGGCGCGACCAGCCGCACGTCCTGTGCGGGCCGATCGCCGGCCAGATCGACGACACCTCGCGGCAGCAGCACCGGGCTCATGAACGCGAAGCGGCGCGAGTAGGCCTCGGCCTGCGCGAAGTCGAACAGTTTGATTCCGGGCGTTTGTAGCAGCATCTGCACCATCAGCGATTCGGGAGCCGAGGCGAACACCAGGGCGTCCGATTCGGCGCTTAACAGCGCCATGACCGCCGGGGTTTGCGGCTGCTCCAGCAGCGTGATCTGCTGGGTGTCGATGTGGTTCGCTTCGAGCAGCTTTTTCATCAGGTTCGGCACCCCGCTGCCGGGCGCACCGATGTTGAGCCGCCAGCCGACCAGTTGCGCCAGTCCCGGCAGCGTGTCCGATTTCAGCAGGCGCTGCGCCGAGTCTTCCCGGTAAAACAGCCAGACCGGCTCGAAGAACAGGCTGCCGAGGGAGACCAGGTTCGAGGGAGCTTCGTCGGTGCCTGCCGCAGCGGGCGTGTCGTCGGCACCGCCCTGTACGAAGGCCAGGTCGACACCCGAGGCCGCATCGCGCAGCAGCGCCAGGTTCTCTGCCGCGCCCTGCGTGCTGCGCAGTTCGACCTCGATCCCATAGGTTTTGAGCAGCGCCTTGTAGCGCTGGCCGAAATCGGCGTAGGCGCCCTGGTCGACGCCGGTGGCCAGCACCACCTTCTTCGGCGGCGTCGGGTCGAGCACGTAGTACGCCGGAACCAGCAGGGCCAGCGCGAGCAATACGAACGGCCCGACCGTGGCGAGCAGGTCGCGCACGGACAGCAGGGTGTTGCGCAGGGAGGCGGGCATGCGCAGTGCCCGAATTTCAACCAATGCGGCCGAGCAGCAGGTATTCCATCAGCGCCTTTTGCACGTGCATGCGATTCTCGGCCTCGTCCCACACCACGCTCTGTGGGCCGTCGATCACGTCGGCATCGACCTCTTCGCCGCGGTGCGCCGGCAGGCAGTGCATGAACAGCGCATCGGGTTGCGCACCGGCCATCATGTCGCGATCGACGCGCCAGTCGGCAAACGCCTTTTTGCGCGCATCGTTCTCCGCCTCGTAGCCCATGCTGGTCCACACGTCGGTGGTCACCAAGTGCGCGCCCCGGCAGGCGTCCATCGGGTTGTCGAACACCTTCACGCAGGCCTGGTTGGTGACGCCCGCCACCGTGGCGTCGATCTCGTAGCCGCTGGGTGTGCTGACGTGCAAGGTGAAGCCGAGGATGTCGGCCGCCTGCAGCCAGGTGTTGGCCATGTTGTTGCCGTCGCCGACCCAGGCAACCACTTTCCCTTCGATGTCGCCCCGGTGCTCGATGTAGGTGTACACATCGGCCAGGATCTGGCACGGGTGGTATTCGTTGGTCAGCCCGTTGATCACCGGCACGCGCGAGTGCGCGGCGAAGGCCTCGATCTTGGTCTGCTCGTAGGTGCGGATCATCACCACGTCGACCATGCGGCTGATCACGCGGGCGCTGTCTTCGATCGGCTCGGCGCGGCCGAGCTGGCTGTCGCCGCTGGTGAGGTTCACCACCGAGCCGCCCATCTGATACATGCCGGCCTCGAAACTCACGCGGGTGCGCGTGCTGGCTTTCTCGAAGATCATCGCCAGTGTGCGGTCCACCAGCGGCGTGTATTTTTCGTAGGTCTTGAAGCGCTGCTTGATGACTGCGGCGCGCGCCAGCAGATAGCCGTATTCCTCGGCGCTGAAGTCCTTGAACTGCAGATAGTGGCGGATCGGGGCGGTGCCGGGGTTCATCGAGGCTGATTTCACGACGGCTCCGGCAAGCGCAGCAAGTCCTTGATCAGCGGGCACAGCGTCATCGCGATCTGCTCCGCTTCGGACAAGCTCAGGATCAGAGGCGGCACCAGGCGGATCACACGGTCGGCGGTCACGCTGAGCAGCAGACCGGCTTCGGCGGCTTGCAGCAGCAGCTCGCCACAGGGCCGATTCAGCTCGATGCCGATCATCAATCCCTGGCCGCGAATCTCGACCACGCCCGCCACACCGGCCAACTCGCGGCACAGGCTGGCACGCAATGCGGCGCCGACCGCAGCCGCGTTCTCCAACAGCTTGTCTTCCTGCATGATGCGCAGGGTCTCGATGCCCGCGCGCATCGCCAGCGGGTTGCCGCCGAAGGTGGTGCCGTGGTTGCCGGGTTGCAGCACCGTGGCCGCACGTGGGCCGCAGACCACAGCGCCGACCGGCACGCCCGAACCCAGGCCCTTGGCCAGCGGCATCACGTCGGGAACGATGCCTGCCCATTGGTGCGCAAACCACTTGCCAGTGCGCCCGATGCCGCACTGCACCTCGTCGAGCATCAGCAGCCAGTCGTTCTCGTCGCACAGGCGGCGAATCGCCTGTAAGTAGGCGACGCTCGCCGGGTTCACGCCGCCTTCGCCCTGTATGACTTCGAGGAACACGGCGACCACATTCGGGTGCGTGTTTGCCACTTCGTCGATTGCCGCCACGTCGTTCAGCGGCACCCGCACGAAGCCTTCGACCAACGGGCCGAAACCGGCCTGAATCTTCGGGTTGGCGGTGGCCGACAGCGTGGCGATCGAGCGGCCGTGAAAGGCTTTTTCGTAGACGATGACCTCGGGGCGGTCGATGCCCTTGTCGTGGCCGAACTTGCGCGCGATCTTCAGCGCTGCCTCGTTGGCTTCGAGTCCGCTGTTGCAAAAGAACACGCGGTCCAGGCCCGAGAGCTCGCACAGCGTCGCGGCCAGCTGCTCTTGCAATGGCGCGGCGTAGTAGTTCGAGGTATGAATCAGCCGACCGATCTGCTCCTGCAGCGCGGGCACCAGCTTCGGATGCGCATGGCCCAGCGTGTTGACCGCAATGCCGCCGAGCCCGTCGAGGTACTTTTTTCCTTCGGTGTCCCAGACCCAGCAGCCGCGCCCGTGCGACATCGCCATCGGCAGGCGGCCGTAGGTGTGCATCACATGGGGCTCGGGGTCGAGCGCGGCTGTTTCCGGGGCGTTCATGGCGGGACTCCGCTGGGGCGTGGAACGTGGGGCAAGGGGCGCTGATGCCGTGTCGTGTTGCACCTGCACAAGCCCCGAATTCTACGGTGGGGGTTCTGCCGCGATCGACCTCACGGACGGCGCCGCGCTGCGGCAGATCGGCCGAGAGTCGGCACCGAACTTGCTGCCCTGCAACAAGCAGGCAGCACAATCGGATTTCCTTTCCTTCTCTCGCAGCATGAGTGCATCCCCACATCGCGAAGTGTTCATTCAAGGCCTCACGCTCGGCGGACAGACGTTCCGTCCCAGCGACTGGGCAGAGCGGCTGGCCGGTGCGATGTCGTGCTTTCGGCCGGAAGGCTCGACAGGGGACCGCTCGTCTTTCATCGGCTATTCGCCGTACTGCGTGCCGCGGGTCATCAACGGCGTCAAGTGCGTCATCGTCGACGAGCGGCTGCGCGACGCCGAACCGATGGCCTGGGATTTCGTCATGGCGTTCGCGCGAGACAACCAACTCCAGGTGACCGACGCCTGTTTGCTGACGCCGCCTGAACCCCCGATCGATCGCTGACGAACTCGGTCGACCTCCACACATGAAAAAGGCCCGCAGTGCGGGCCTTTTTATATCGAAGCGGAGATCAGGCGGCGACGGCCAGTGCCTTGATCTTGGCCGACAGGCGGCTCTTGTGGCGAGCGGCCTTGTTCTTGTGAAACAGGCCCTTGTCGGCAACCGAGTCGATGACCTTTTCAGCCGACTTGAACAGATCGGCGGCTTTCGCTTTGTCGCCTGCGATCACGGCCTTCTGCACGTTTTTGATGACGGTGCGAAATTTCGACCGAAGGGCGGTGTTGGCCGCATTCAGTTTCACGTCTTGGCGCACGCGCTTCAAGCCCGAGGCGATGCGGACGGTTTTTTTCTTGGCTTTGGATGCTGTGGCCATGATTCTTCAGTGTGCAGTTAAAGCAGAGCCCACGAGTATAACAGTCGCAGCTCCTGGGCGGCGATACCTCGGAGCCGCCGATCGCGAGCGATGAACCAGCCTGCCTATACTGCGCCGCCCATATCTCTGTCCCGATGAACCTGCTGCGTGCCGCCTCCACCGTTTCGCTGCTGACGCTCGCGTCTCGCATCACCGGCCTGGGCCGCGAGGTGCTGGTGGCGGCGACTTTCGGCGCCGGCGCGGCGACCGACGCCTTCAATGTGGCGTTCCGCATCCCCAACTTGCTGCGCCGCCTGTTCGCCGAGGGGGCGTTCTCGCAGGCCTTCGTGCCGATCCTGGCGGCCACCCGCGCCAGCGAGGGCGACGAAGTCACCCGGCGGCTGATCGATGCGGTGACCACGGTGCTGCTGTGGGCGCTGGCGCTCACCTGCGTGATCGGCACCATCGCCGCGCCGGTGCTGGTGTGGGTGATGGCCTCGGGGCTCCAGCAGTTCGACAGCGCGGTGGTGATGACGCGGGTGATGTTTCCGTACATCGGCTTCATGTCTCTGGTGGCGCTGGCGGCCGGTGTGCTGCACACCTGGAAGCGCTTCGCGGTGCCGGCGGTCACGCCGGTGTTGCTGAACCTGGCGGTGATGGCCGCCGCCTGGCTGCTGGCGCCGTGGTTCGAGCGGCGCGGCATCCCGCCGATCTACGCACTGGCAGTCGGCGTGATGGGGGGCGGTGTGCTGCAACTGGCGGTGCAGTGGCCGGCGCTGCGTGCGATCGGCAGCCTGCCGCGCATCGGCCTGTCGTGGGGCGCGCTGCAACGCTCGCTGCGGCATCCCGGCGTCGGTCGCATCCTCACGCAGATGGCGCCCGCGCTGCTCGGCGTCTCGGTGGCGCAGTTGTCGCTGCTGATCAACACGCAGATCGCGTCGCACGTCGGCGTCGGCGCGGTGTCGTGGCTGACCTACGCCGACCGGCTGATGGAGTTTCCGACCGCGCTGCTCGGGGTGGCGCTCGGTGTCGTGCTGCTGCCGCAGTTGTCGGCCGCCCGGGCCAGCGAAGACGCGGCAGCCTATTCGAATCACCTGGACTGGGGGCTGCGGCTGGTGGTGTTGCTGGCGCTTCCGTGCGCGGTTGCGCTGCTCATCTTCCCGACGGCGCTGGTCTCGGTGCTGTACCACTACGGCCAGTTCAACCCGCGCGATGTCGAGCAAACCGTGCGCGCGCTGATGGGCTACGGCGTCGGGCTGCTCGGGCTGATCGGCGTCAAGGTGCTGGCCCCCGGCTTCTATGCACGGCAGGACATCCGCACGCCGGTCAAGATCGCCGTCGTGGTGCTGATCCTCACGCAACTGATGAATCTGCTGTTCGTCCCCCGACTCGGCCACGCGGGGCTGGCGCTGTCGATCGGGCTGGGTGCGCTGATCAACGCGGCCTGGCTGCTCATCGGTCTGCGGCGCAGCGGCACGTACGTTCCGGCCGCCGGCTGGCTGGGTTTCGGTGCGCGCGTGGTGTGCGCCAGCGCGCTGCTCGGGCTGGCGCTCGGTGCGGCGGCGGTCGGCATCGACTGGGTCGCACTCGGCGCCCAGCGATTGCTGCGCATCGGGCTGCTGGCGGCCTGCCTGGTCGCTGTGGCCCTGCTTTACTTCGTGGCCTTGCGGCTGATGGGCATGCGTCTGAACGACTTCGTGCGGCGCGGCTGACCTCGTTCCGGCGTCGAACCACCCGGCGACATCGCCGCTTTACACTCGAAAGATGCCGCAACCGTATCAGTTCGCGACGCCGACGGCGCTCGAATACTTCGCCTCGTTGGTGGCCGACGACGCCAGCCTGTCGTTGCTCGAAGCGGCCGCTGCGATCGCCCAGGACGAGCACCCGCAGCTCGATGTTCAAGCGGTGTTGGCCGCGGTGGACGACCTCGCCGACAAGCTCAAACGTCGCATCCCTGCCGATGTCGTGCCGCTGCAGCGCCTGCGCTGGTTGAACCGATATTTTTTCCACGAGCTGGGCTTCGCGGGCAACGTCAACCACTACTACGACCCGAGCAACAGCCATCTGCACGAGGTGTTGCGCACCCGCCGGGGCATCCCGATCACGCTGGCGATCATCTACATCGAGCTGGCCACCCAGCTCGGCTTGCGCGCCCACGGCATCTCGTTTCCGGGCCACTTTCTGATCAAGCTCAGCCTGCTCAACGGCCCGCACAACGGCGAGGTCGTGATCGATCCGTTCACCGGCAAATCGCTGTCGCGCGACGAACTCGACGACATGCTCGGCCCCTACAAGCTGAGCCAGGGGCTGATCGGTGATTTCGAGGCGCCGTTGGGCTTGTTTTTGCAGATCGCTCCGCCGCGCGAAATCCTGGCCCGCATGCTGCGCAACCTGAAGGAAATCCACAGCACCGCCCGCGACTGGCCTCGGCTGCTGCGCGTGCTGAACCGGCTCGTGGTGCTGTTGCCGCAAGCGCACGAGGAGCGGCGTGACCGCGGTCTCGCGTGGGCCGAACTCGGGCAAACCGAGAAGGCGGCCGATGACTTCGAGGCCTACCTCCGCGACCGTCCCGATGCCGACGACAGCAGCGCGCTGGCCGAGCGGCTCGCCCGCTTGCGCGGGGGTGCGCGGCCCCGGCTGCATTGAACACGCGAACGCTGTGGACGGCTCGGTGCAGGCGGCAGCGGTCCCTCACGCGAGGCCGCGGGCCATGAAGCAGATGCCGCTGCCCATCGCGTCGGGCAGCACGCCGACCTTCGACTCCTTCGTTGCGGGCGGCAACGCGATGGTGCTGGCGCACATGCGCGATGCCGGTGCCCGATCTGCGCCTTTGTATTTGTGGGGACCGCAGGGCAGTGGCAAGACCCACCTGCTGCGCGCGTTGGCGCACGAAGCGCAGTTGCAAGGCGGCCGGGTCGGCTGGTTCGGGGCCGCTGAACCCGCCCCCTGGCTGCACGACGAGACCTGGAGCCTGATCGTGCTGGATGGGTGCGATGCTTTCGACGCCGCGCAGCAGCATGCCGCGTTCGCGCTGTTCGTCGAGGCGGCTGCGCACGCGACGCCGCTGGTCGCGGCGGGGCGGCTGCCGCCGGTCGATCTTGCGTTGCGCGACGATCTCCGGTCGCGCCTCGGCTGGGGCCATGTGATGGCGGTGCAACCGCTGTCGGAGGCCGAATCGCGCGGGGCGCTGCGCCGCGAGGCCGATGGTCGCGGCCTGTTCCTGTCCGATGACGTGATCGATCACCTGCTGCACCGCCACGCCCGCGACATGAAGCACCTGATGACGCAGCTCGACCGGCTCGACGCGTTCGCGATGGTCCACAAGCGCGCGATCACCGTGCCGCTGTTGCGACAGATGTTGAACGAGTCATCCGACGACGGCCTGACCGGTGCGCTGCTGTGAACCTGTGCCTGTTCGATCTCGACGACACCTTGCTGCCGCTCGATTCGGATCACGCGTGGGGCGAGTTCGTGATCTCGCTCGGCTGGGTCGACGAGCCGAGTTTTCGGCGCGGCAACGACGCGTTCTTCGCGCAGTACCAGGCCGGACAGCTCGATGTGCATGCGTACACACTGTTCGCCACCCGGCCGTTGCGAGAGCGCTCGGTCGAGGAATTGACGGCCGCCCATCGGCAATTCATGCAGAGCGTCATCGAGCCCGCCTTGCACGACAGCGCCTGCGATCTGGTGCGCCGCCACCAGGCGGCGGGCGACCTCGTGGCGCTGGTCACCGCGACCAACGACTTCGTCACCGCACCCATCGCTGCGGCGTTCGGCATCGAGCACCTGATTGCGGTGCGGCTCGAACGCGACGCGCGCGGTAGCATCACCGGCCGCATCCAGGGCACACCGAGTTACCGGGAAGGCAAAGTCCGGCGCGTCGAGGAATGGCTGGGTGAGCAAGGCCTGTCGTGGGGCGACTGCGAGCGCATCACCGTCTACAGCGATTCGGCGAACGACCTGCCCCTGCTCGACAAAGCCACCGATCCGGTGGCGACCAACCCGACCCCAGCGCTGCTGTCGGTCGCCAACCAGCGCGGCTGGAAAACGCTGAACCTGTTCACATGATCAAGAAGTTTCTCGACAAGTTGCTGGGTAAGCCCGCCAAAAAGAACACCGGCACGCCGTCCCTAGGAAAGCGGGTCGAGGTCGCGAAAAGCGAGCACCAGATCGATCCGGCGCTGGTCGACGAGCGTGCCGCCAAGGTGGTGCAGACGCTGGTCGATGGCGGCCACGCGGCCTACATCGTCGGCGGCGCGGTGCGCGATTTGCTGCTCGGCCTGCGCCCGAAGGACTTCGACGTTGCGACCGACGCGACGCCTGAACAGGTCAAGGCGCTGTTCCGGCGCGCCTTCATCATCGGCCGACGTTTTCGCATCGTGCACGTGGTGTTCGGCCGCGGTCGGCAGGATCGGGGCCTGAGCGAGGTGATCGAGGTGTCGACCTTCCGCGCGCTGATGGACCCGGCAGCGGCCGAGCAGGTGACTGGCAACGAGAAGACGCTGAAGGAAGCCGGCGGCCGCAACGCCCCGTCCACCAACACCACCCACGTCGTCGATGCCGAAGGCCGCGTGCTGCGCGACAACGTCTGGGGCCCGCAGATCGAAGACGCCGCGCGGCGCGACTTCACGGTCAACGCGATGTACTACGACCCGGTGCGCGAACTTGTGGTCGATTACCACGGCGGCATCAAGGACGCCAAGAAGAAGCTGCTGCGCATGATCGGCGACTCCGAGACGCGCTACCGCGAAGACCCGGTGCGTATCGTGCGTGCGGTGCGCTTTGCCGCCAAGCTGGGTTTCGAAATCGAGCCGAAGACGCGCGCGCCGATCCAGGCGATGTCGGCTTTGCTCGACAACGTGCCGCCGTCGCGGCTGTTCGACGAGATGATCAAGCTGCTGCAGACCGGGCACGCGCTGGCCAGCCTGGCCGAGTTGCGCAAGCAGGGCCTGCCGGCCGGCACCTTCCCGGTGCTCGACACGCTGCTCGACGACCGCCGGGGCAGCGCCGCGCACCGCGAGTTCGTGCGGCTGGCATTGGCCGACACCGATCGCCGTGTCGGCGAAGGCAAGCCGGTGGCACCGAGCTTCATGCTGGCCTGCATGCTGTGGCACGAGGTGCAGTCGCAGTGGGATCAACTGAAGGCCCGCGGTGAACCTGCGTTTGCCGCTTTGCAGCAGGCGGTGGAGGCGGTCTTCGACGCACGCATCGGCGACATCTCCGGGCGCGGCAAGCTGGGCGGCGACATGCGCGAGATCTGGCTGATGCAGCCGCGCTTCGAGCGCCGCGTCGGCAACGCACCGTTCTCGCTGGTCGAGCAGCCGCGCTTTCGCGCCGGCTTCGATTTTCTGCGCCTGCGTGCCGACGCCGGCGAGGCGCCCGACGAGCTGGCGCGCTGGTGGGAAGACTTTTCGCTGGCCGGTGAAGACGAGCGGCGTCGCTTGATGGACGAGGCAAAGGTTCAAGACGGCAAGCGCCCCGCCAAGGCGCCGGTGCTCACCGTTGACGGCTACGCTGACCCGTCGGCCGACCCCGCGAAGAAGCGCCGCCGTCGCCGACGCAAACCGGCCGAGGCAGGCAGCGCGCCCGCAGCGACGGTGGACGGCGAGTCGGCGGCAGAGTGAACGCCGCGGTGTGAGCGAGACCCTCGTTTGCATCGGCCTCGGCGCCAACCTGGGCGATGCGCGGGCCGCACTGGTTGGCGCCTGCGAGCAATTGCAGCGACTGCCCAGCACACGGAATCACCGCTGTTCGCCGTGGTTTCGAAGCGCGCCGGTCGATTCGAGCGGACCGGATTACCTGAACGCCGTCGCGTGCTTCGACACCACCTTGGCGCCGCAGGACTTGCTGGAAGCGCTGCAAGGCATCGAGCAGGCGCACGGCCGCGAGCGGCCATACCGCAACGCGCCGCGCACGCTCGATCTGGATCTGCTGCTGTACGGCGAGGAAGTCATCTCGACGCCGACGTTGACCGTTCCGCACCCCCGCATGCATGAGCGCGCCTTCGTGCTGCTGCCACTGGCTGCGCTGCTGCCGAACTGCGTCATTCCCGGTCGCGGAGCGATCAATACGCTGATGGCGTCGGTGGCGGAGCAAGCGGTGCAGCAGGTCGACTGAGCGCAGCGGCTTCGGCCCGCGTCTCGGCCTCGTACTCGAAGTAGCGTTGCCCGGCGAATGCGATGGTGGCCATCAGCACCCCGGCGCCCACCAGCAGCGCCAGCATCGCGCCGAGTACCGCACCGGCCCCGCTGCGCGACGCCGTGCCGAAGGCGTTGAAACGGGCGTTCCATTTCTCGTCATTCGTCAACCCGCAGAGGATGGCCGCGAGCATCGCTGCGGCGATCGTGCCACCCAGCAGCGGCATCAGCAGCCAGGCCAGATGGTCGTCCTGACCCAGCTCGCGCGCGCGCAGCACGCCATACAGCCCGATCAGCGTGGGCAACGGGTACAGCCAGCCTGCGACGTCCCGCAGTCCGTGCAGGTAGAAACGGTGCAGGCCGAAGCTTCCGCCCACGATGGCGATCCAGGTGGCCAGGGTTTTGGATTTGTGCGCGGCTGCTGCGGCTGCGGGGGGATCGAGACGGGTGGGGAGCATCACGGCGCTGGTTATTGCGATGCTGGGCAGTTTACAATCGAGGGTTCACGTGACGGCTGACGGGTCTATCACCTCCACAACGGGTGAGGCGGCACCGATCGGCGTATCTACGGCACTGATCTTGTTGCGGCTTGTTTGGCCGCAGATTTATGTTCTGCCAGGCCGGAGTGTCTCCCGGATGCGGCGGGCAACCCATCATTCAAGGAAACATCGTGGTTGTGATTCGACTGTCTCGTGGCGGCGCCAAAAAGCGTCCATTCTTCAACATCGTCGTCGCCGACTCGCGCATCCGCCGTGACGGTCGATTCATCGAGCGCGTCGGGTTCTACAACCCAGTGGCCTCGGGTGGCGAGCAGCCTTTGCGCGTCGCCTTCGACCGCATCGACTACTGGACCGGCACCGGCGCGCAACTGTCGCCGACGGTGGCCCGCCTCGTCGAGCAGGCCAAGGCCACCACGGCCTGAGCTTGAATTGATCTTCGGCGGCTGCGTCCCAGCGCTCGCACCGCACCCCGCCGATGGCTGATTCCAGTGTCGATGCCACGGCGTGGCCCGACGATGCAATCGAGGTCGGCATCATCATCGATGCCTGGGGCGTCAAGGGCTGGTTCAAAGTCAAGGCGCACTCGTCCGATCCGCAGGCGCTGTTTTCTTCGAAGCGCTGGCTGCTGAAGCCGCCTGACGCCGTCGGGCCGCGTGCTGTGCTCAGCACCCCGCCGCTGCCACCGCTGCTGAAGATCGTGGCCGCCAAGGAGCACGGCGATCTGGTGGTTGCCCAAGCGCAGGACGTGGTCGATCGGCCCGGTGCCGAGGCGCTGCGTGGCGCCCGTGTGTTCGTGCCACGCGGCAGTTTTCCGACGGCCGGCGCAGACGAGTATTACTGGGTCGATCTGGTCGGCCTGGCGGTGATCAACCGCGAAGGTGATCACCTGGGCGATGTCGTCGGCTTGATCGATACCGGCCCGCACAGCGTGCTGCGCGTGGCCCCCGCCGGGGTGACCGACGAAGCCGATCAGCGGCTCATCCCGTTTGTTGCCGCCTTCGTCGACGCAGTCAGCCTGGCCGAGCGGCGCATTACCGTCGACTGGGGCCTCGACTACTGATCGGGTTGTGCCGCCGCCATGCGCTTCGACGTCATCACGCTGTTTCCCGAGCTGTTCCAGCCGCACCTCATCCATGGCATCACGCGGCGTGCTTACGAGTCGGGGCAGATCGATGTGCGGCTGTGGCCGCTGCGCGACTTCGCCGATGGCAACTACCGCCGGGTCGATGACCGGCCCTACGGTGGCGGGCCCGGCATGGTGCTGCTGTCCGAGCCGCTGGAGCGTGCGCTGGCTGCTGTCCGAGCGGCGCGTGTGACCGATGCGCCGCCGCAGGCCGCCGAAGCGCCGGTGATCCACTTCACGCCGACGGGTCGCCGGATCGATCAGCGGGTTGTGCGTGAGCTGGCGGTCGGCCCCGGCGCGGTGCTGCTGTGCGGCCGCTACGAAGGCATCGACCAGCGCTTTCTGGATCGCCACATCGATGTCGAACTGAGCCTGGGCGATTTCGTGCTGTCGGGCGGAGAACTGCCGGCGCTGGCCCTGCTCGATGCAATCGCGCGCTTGCAGGAGGGCGTGCTCGGCGACGCGCAGTCGCATCAGCAGGACAGTTTTTCCGACGGGCTGCTGGAAGGCCCGCATTACAGCCGCCCCGAGGTGCTGTCCACCGACGACGGCCTGCTGCCGATCCCTGCCGTGCTGCTGTCCGGCCACCACGGCCGCATTGCACGCTGGCGCCGGGAGCAGTCGCTGGCGCTGACGGCCCGTCGGCGGCCGGATCTGATTGCCGCAGCGCGGGCCGCCAACCGCCTGAGTGCCGCCGATGAGCACTTTCTGGCAGGTCTCGACATATACTAGAAGGCTTTTCTGATCCTCTGCCACGCCCGGCCGCACGCGAAAATTTGTGGATACAAATGACGCTGCAGGTTCGGACCCATTCCTCCACAAAGCGTGGGCAAGATCACACGGAGAAACCATGGACCTGATCCAAACCCTCGAACAAGAAGAAATTGTTCGGCTGAACAAAACCATCCCCGCCTTCGCACCCGGTGACACGGTCATCGTGAATGTGAACGTCGTCGAAGGCACCCGCAAGCGCGTGCAGGCCTACGAAGGCGTCGTGATTGCCAAGCGCAACCGCGGTCTCAATTCGAGCTTCATCGCCCGCAAGATTTCCAGCGGCGAGGGCGTCGAGCGCACGTTTCAGTTGTACAGCCCACTGATCGCGTCGATCGAAGTCAAGCGCCGCGGTGACGTGCGCCGCGCCAAGCTGTACTACCTGCGTCAGCGCTCGGGCAAGTCGGCACGCATCAAAGAGAAGCTGGCCTGACCACCGGTCAGCCTTGCGCGCAGCGCAAGGTCGCGCGCAAGCGCGGAGCCGGCTTCCGACGCGATCTGGTGCAGCAGCCGCGTCAAAAGTCGGCCTGGTGCTGCACTCGTCCAAGCCGCCTTCCGAGGCGGCTTTTTCAATTCCGAGGACCACGATGCCGCTGAGCTTCGACCCGCAGTTGCTGCCGGTGTTGTCGATCGACGATCACCTGCCGGCCGTGCCGCTCGACCGGTTGACGGCGTTCGCCGTGCGCAAGCGTTTCGAGCGCGCGCCGGTCTGGCAGCCGGAGCACGTGGTCGAGCGGTTGATCGGCCTGCGAACGCCGGCGCACGCCTCGGTGTTGGTGCCACTGGTCGTGCGTGACGGCGAGCTCACCGTGCTGCTGACCCATCGTGCCGAACACCTGAGCGACCACCCGGGGCAGATCAGTTTTCCCGGTGGCCGCGCCGAAGCGGGCGACGCGACGACCGCCTCCACCGCGTTGCGTGAAGCGCACGAAGAAATCGGCCTCGCAGCCGACCACGTCGAGGTGCTCGGCACGCTGCCGACTTACACCACCGTCACCAGCTACATCGTCACGCCCGTCGTTGCGCTGGTGCAGCCCGGCTTCACACTGCGCATCGATCCATTCGAGGTGGCCGAGGTGTTCGAGGTCCCGCTGGCCTTCCTGATGGCGCCAGCGCACCATCGGCGCCATGCGGTGGGCACGGGCGATGAGGTGCGCGAGTTCCTCTCGATGCCGTGGCAGACGCAGGCGGCCGACGGGTCGCCGAAATGCCATTTCATCTGGGGCGCCACCGCGGCGATGCTGCGCAACTTCTACCGTTTCCTGTCGGCCTGAGCGACGCGGAAACCGGCCGGTATCATCGAATCCGATGAGTCTCTTTTCGGTCCTCATGGCGCTGCTGCTCGAACAGCTCAAGCCCCTGCAGCGCGGCACGTCGATCCATGCAGCGCTGACCTCGTGGTTGCGCTGGGCCGGGCGAAACTTCGACGCCGGTCGCGACCGACACGCCTGGGTCGTCTGGGGCATCACGGTGGTGGTGCCCGCGTTGCTGACCTGGGCCGTACACGCCGGCGTGGTGCATTACAGCCTGCTGCTCGGACTGGTGTGGAATGTCGCTGTGCTCTACCTGACGCTCGGATTTCGTCAGTTCAGCCATTACTTCACCGACATCCGCGACGCGCTCGACCGCGAAGATGAACCCGAGGCGCGTCGCCTGCTGACCGAGTGGCGGCACCTCGACGTGAGCGAGCTGCCTCGCACCGAACTGCTGCGCCATGTGATCGAGCATTCGCTGCTCGCTGCGCACCGGCATGTGTTCGGCGTCTTCTTTTGGTTCATCGTGCTGTCGTCGCTCGGCTTCGGCCCGGCCGGCGCGGTGCTGTACCGAACCGCCGAATTCGCCAGCCGCTACTGGGCCTACCGCAGCCGCACCGTAGGCGAGCCGACGAACGAGCGGCTGATGACGGTGTCGCAAAAGATGTTCGGCCTGATGGACCACGTGCCTGCGCGCCTCACGGCGTTTGGTTTCGCGGTGGTCGGAAACTTCGAGGAGTCGATCAACTGCTGGCGCCGCGATGCCGAGTTGTGGCGCCACCCGAACGAAGGGATCATCCTGGCCGCCGCGGCGGGCGCGGTCGGTGTGCAACTCGGCGGCGCGGCCGCTCCGGGCGTGACGCCGGACAGGTCGAAGACCTTCGACCGCGGCGTCGGCGTCGACGATCTGGCCGCCGACGGATCGACCACCGGCATGGCGCCGGTACCCGGTCACCTGCGCAGCATCGTCGGGCTGGTCTGGCGCTCGGTGGTGCTGTGGATGCTTCTGCTGGCCTTGCTCACCTTGGCCAATCTGATCGGCTGAGCCTCTTCACGTTCACCAGCGCGTGCCATCCAGCTCCTGGCGGATCTCTCCGTAGATGCGGTAGCGCGATTCGCTGATCGCGCCTTGCGCCAGCGCGTCCCGCACGCCGCAGCCCGGCTCCTGGCGGTGCGTGCAGTTGTAGAAGCGGCAGCGGGTCGATGCCTCGCGCAGATCGGGCATCAGGGCCGGCAGCTTTTGCGCGTCGATCTGCTTCAGGCCGAATTCCTGGAAGCCCGGCGAATCGATCAACCCGGTGCGCCGCTCGGCGTCGAGCCAGTACCACTGGGTCGCGGTCGTCGTGTGCCGACCCGAATTGAGCGCCTGCGACACCTCGCCGACCTGCGCGCGTGCATCGGGTGCCAGCAGGTTGATCAGCGTGCTCTTGCCGGTGCCGCTGGGGCCCAGCACCAGCGAGGCGCGGGCGGCCATCAGTGGCGTCAGCACGGCGCGGGACGCGTCGGGTTCGGTCTTCAGCGCGACCTCGAGCACGCCGTAGCCCATGGCGGCATAAGGCTTCAATCGATCGCGCGCGGCCGCGATCTGCGGCAAGTCGGCCTTGTTCAGCACAATGCTCGCGGCGATGCCCGCGCTCTCGGCGGCGATCAAGGCACGAGCCAGTTGCGATTCGCTGAACACCGGGTCGGCTGCCACCATCACCAGCACCTGATCGAGGTTGGCGGCGAAGGCCTTGGTCTTCCACTCGTCCTGCCGGAACAGCAGGTTGCTGCGCGGCTCCAGCGCTTCGATCACGCCTTCGTCGCCGGTGATCTGCCAGCGCACGCGGTCGCCGACCACGCACAGGCTCTTCTTGCCACGCGGATGGCAGATGGTGCGTTTACCTGCATCCGATTCGACGACGTAGTGGCGGCCGAAGCCCGACACCACCAATCCAGTGTGGGTCGGTGCATCGCCCGCCTTCGCCTTGCTCAAGGCGCCGATCCGGTCGTCATGTTTTCAGCGCAAGCGATCGCATCGCCGCCAGCCGTTCGCCAGCCGGTGGGTGCGAGTAATAGAAGCGCGCGTACAGCGGGTCGGGGGTCAGCGTCGAGGCGTTGTCCTTGTATAGCTTCAACAGTGCCGACGACAGATCGCCCCCACTGGAATGCGCACAGGCATAGGCGTCGGCCTCGAACTCGTGCCGACGCGACAGCCCGGCGAACAGCGGCGAGGTGAAGAAGCCGAACACCGGCACGATCAGCATGAACAACAGCAGCGCCACCGCATCGTTGGGCGCGGACATCGACGGCTGCACACCAAAAGCCGCATAAAACCAGATGCGGCTGGACAGCCAGCCCAGCACCGCGAAGCCGGCCAGGCTGATCGCGAACATCGAGGCGATGCGCTTCAACACATGCTTGTGCTTGAAGTGACCGAGCTCGTGCGCCAGCACCGCCTCGACCTCGCTGGCCGTCAGCTTGTCGAGCAGCGTGTCGAAGAACACCACCCGCTTGGCCGCGCCGAAGCCGGTGAAGTAGGCATTGGCATGCGCCGAGCGGCGGCTGCCGTCCATCACGAAAAAGCCCTTGGCAAAGAAGCCGCACTTCTTCATCAGCGCCTGAACACGCGCTTCGAGCGACGCGTCGGCGAGTGGCTTGAAGGTGTTGAACAGCGGCGCGATCACGGTCGGATAGAGCACCAGCGCCAGCAGGTTGAAGGCCATCCAGGCACCCCAGCCCCACAGCCACCACAGGTGACCGGCGCTGCCCATGATCCACAGCAGGCCGGCCGCCAGCGGCAGACCGATCAGCGCGCCGAGGACAAGCCCCTTGATCGCATCGAGCAGGTACAGCTTCCAGGTCATGCGGTTGAAGCCGAAGGCCTGTTCGATGCGGAAGGTGCTGTACAGCTCGAACGGCGCATCGAGCAGCGAGCCGATCGCCACAAACGCGGCCAGCAGCGCCACTTGGTACGCCATGCTGCCGAAGACCGGCTGCACCGCGTCGCGGATCGTGGCGTTCAGCAGACCGAGCCCGCCGAGCAAGGTCCAGCCGATCAGCACGACAGCGCTGAAGGCCATCGTCCAGAGCCCGAAGTTGCCCTTGGTCAGCGTGTATCGCGCGGCCTTGCGGTGCGCCTCCAGCGTCACGGTGTCGGCGAAGGCGGCGGGCACCGATTCGCTGTGGCGGGCGACATGTCGCATCTGCCGCGTGGCGAGCCAGAAGCGCATCAGCAGCGAGATCACGAGGGCGGCTGCGAACAACAGGGCGAGCAGCGAGGCGGGGCTGGTGGTGGGATCGGAGGGGGTCGGCATCGGTGCGCAGTGTAGGGTGGCTGGGGCAGGGCGGTAGGTGGGGCCGGAGCGGCCGTAAGACAATCCTCGCAAGTAGTTCACTTCATGACCGCAACGCTAGCCAAGAGCGACCACAACCTGATCTGGATCGACCTAGAGATGACCGGCTTGTTCCCGGACACCGACCGCATCATCGAGATCGCGGTGATCGTCACCGACGCGCATTTGAACGTGCGTGTCGAAGGCCCGACCCTGACCGTGCATCAGAGCGATGCGGCGCTCGACGCGATGGACGCCTGGAACAAGGGCACGCACGGCCGCAGCGGGCTGATCGACCGCGTCAAGGCATCCACCGTGGACGAGGCGCAGGCCGAAGCGCAGGTCATCGCGTTCCTGCAGCAGTACTCGCCCAAAGGCAAGTCGCCGATGTGCGGCAACAGCATTTGCCAGGACCGCCGCTTCCTCGCCAAGACGATGCCGACGCTGGAAGACTTCTTCCACTACCGCAACCTCGACGTCAGCACGCTGAAGGAGTTGGCCAAACGCTGGAAGCCCGGGATCATGGACGGCTTCAAGAAGGCCCAGGCGCACACCGCCATGGCCGACATTCGAGAATCGATCGAGGAGCTCGCGTACTACCGGGAGCACTTTCTCGCGGTGTGACGGATAGGTACGGGGCTCAATAGTTGATCCCCATCGCATGCCGCACATCCCGCATCGTCTGCCGCGCCACGGTGCGGGCGCGCTCGGTGCCGACCTCGACGATCCATTGCACCTGCTTCGGGTTCGTCAGATAAGTCTCGGCGCGCTCGCGCCACGGTTGCTGTTCGCGCAGGATCGCGTCGATCACCGGCTGCTTGCATTCCAGGCAGCCGATGCCCGCGGTGGTGCAGCCCTTGACGACCCATTCCTTGGTGTCGGCGTCTGAATAGACCTGGTGGAACTGCCACACCGGGCAGCGCTCGGGGTCGCCCGCGTCGGAGCGCCGCACGCGCTGCGGGTCGGTCGGCATGCGTTTGATCTTGCGTTCGACTTCGGCCGGTTCCTCGCGCATCGCGATGGTGTTGCCGTAGCTCTTGCTCATCTTCGCGCCGTCGAGGCCAGGCAGCTTGCTCACTTCGGTCAGCAGCACCGCAGGCTCGTGCAGGATGGTCTTGCCGGTGCCGCGCAGGAAGGCGTCCAGGCGTTCGCGGTCGGCTGCGCTGAGTGCGCCGCTGGCGGCGATGAGTGCGCGCGCCTGTTCGAGCGCAGCCTCGCTGCCGGTCTCCTGAAACGCCTTGCGCGCAGCTGCAAATGCCTTGCCTTCGGGCTTGCTCATCTTCTTGACGACCGCCAGCGCCAGCGCTTCGGCATTCGCTTCACGGCCGTACAGGTGATTGAAGCGGCGTGCCACCTCGCGGGTGATCTCGACGTGCGGCGCCTGGTCTTCACCGACCGGCACGAACGCGGCCTTGTAGATCAGGATGTCGGCCGCCTGCAGCAGCGGGTAGCCGAGGAAACCGTAGGTCGCGAGATCGCGGTCCTTCAACTTTTCCATCTGGTCCTTGTAGGTCGGCATGCGTTCCAGCCAGGCCAGCGGCGTGCCCATCGCCAGCAGCGTGAACAGCTCGGCGTGTTCGGGCAGGCGGCTCTGGATGAAGAGGGTGCATTGCTCGGGGTCGAGCCCGGCGGCGATCCAGTCGATCACCATCTCGTAGACGTTCTTCTCGATGACCTCGCGGTCTTCGTAGTGCGTGGTCAGCGCATGCCAGTCGGCAACGAAATAAAAGCAGTCGAAGTCGGCCTGCAGGCGCACCCAGTTCTTCAGGGCGCCGTGGTAGTGGCCGAGGTGCAGGGCGCCGGTGGGACGCATGCCAGACAGGACTCTTTGTTTCATGAAAGCAAGCTCACTGTTGAGGGTGACGATTGTAGGTTTCGGCACCCTGGGAGGCCGATACACTGCGGCGCGCCGTCCGGCCCCCACGTCACACTCAACGCCATGAAGAACCTGGTCATCCTCATCTCCGGTCGCGGATCGAACATGGTCTCGATCGCCGCGGCCTGTGCCGCCGAGGGCTGGGACGCCCGCATTGCCGCTGTGATCAGCAACCGCCCCGCTGCGGCGGGACTGAACCACGCGCGGGCGCAGGGCATCGCGACGGCGGTCGTGAACCACCGCGATTTCGACGGCCGCGAAGCGTTCGATGCGGCGCTGGCGCAGGCGATCGATGGCCACGCGCCGGATCTGATCGTGCTGGCCGGCTTCATGCGCATCCTGACGCCGGGCTTCGTGCAGCGCTATGCCGGGCGCATGTTGAACATCCACCCGTCTCTGCTGCCAGCGTTTCCCGGCTTGCATACGCACCGCCGCGCCATCGAGGCGGGCTGCAAGGTGGCGGGCAGCACCGTGCATGTGGTGACGCCCGAACTCGACCACGGCCCGATCGTCGCGCAGGCGGTGGTGGCGGTGCGCCCCGACGACACCGAAGATTCGCTGGCGGCGCGCGTGCTGGCGATGGAGCACCGGCTGTATCCGCGCGCCGTGCGCTGGTGGATCGACGGGCTGCTCGATCACACCGGCGATGGTCGCATCGTGCTGCGCAGCCATGAGCCGCAGTGGTTGATCGAGGACGGCGACAAGGGCAGCTGACCCCCTGGTCCTGAAGGCCGCCCGGATAATCGAGCGCATGCACCCCAACGCCCTGCTCGAACTCGCCACTGAATTGCTGCACCGGGTGATGCAGTTCGACGCCCCCGCCGACAACGTCGTCTCCGACTTCTTCCGCCAGAACCGCGCCCTCGGCATGCGCGAGCGCGCCACGCTGGCCGAGACCACCTACACCGTGCTGCGGCAGCGCCCGCTGTTCCAGCACCTGGCGCAGTCGGGCAAGGGCGAGATGGAGCGGCGCCTCGCATTGCTGGGTTGGCAGGGCAACGCTGCGTTCTTGCGCGCCGCCTTGCAAGACCACGAGGTGCAGTGGCTGGAAAAGGTCGGTGCGGTCGATCGCAGCGCGCTGCCCGAGAAGCTGCGCCACAACCTGCCTGAATGGCTGGCTGACCGTTTGCAGGCCGAGGTCGGCGATGACTTCTGGCCGCTGGTCGAGGCGCTCAACCAGAGCGCGCCGCTCGATTTGCGGGTCAACACCTTCAAGGCCAAGCGCGAGGCGGTGCAGGCCGACTTCGCTGCGGCCAACATCGACGCGGTGCCCACGCCGTATTCGCCGTGTGGCCTGCGTATCGAAGGCAAGCCCGCGCTGCACAAGCTCGACGTCTTCCTGCGCGGCGACGTCGAGGTGCAAGACGAAGGCAGCCAGCTTCTGGCGCTGCTGACCGATGCGAAGCGCGGCGAGATGGTGGTCGATTTCTGCGCCGGTGCCGGTGGCAAGACGCTGGCACTCGGTGCAGCCATGCGCAACACCGGGCGGCTGTACGCGTTCGACACCTCCGGCCATCGCCTCGCGTCGCTGAAGCCCCGGCTGGCGCGCAGCGGGCTGTCGAACGTGCACCCGGTGCAAATCGCGCACGAGCGTGACGATCGCATCAAGCGGCTGGCCGGCAAGATCGACCGGGTGTTGGTCGATTCGCCGTGCTCGGGCCTCGGCACGCTGCGGCGCAATCCCGACATGAAATGGCGGCAGTCACCTCAGGCGGTCGAGGAATTGCGAGTCAAACAGGCGGCGATATTGGCCAGCGCATCGCGCCTGGTCAAACCCGGTGGGCGGCTGGTCTATGCCACCTGCAGCTTGCTGCAAGCCGAGAACGA
>JANMTL010000071.1:0-24170 GCA_031390425.1 Rhizobacter sp. | reverse complement strand
TGCGCCGCCGCCCGTCGCTCGAAGCGCCCGGCGCCCCGTCCAAGGAAGCGCTGACGGTGACCTTCGGCCCGTTCGAGTTCGACCTGGCGCTGCGCCGCTTGTCGAAGGAAGGCGAGCAAATGTCGCTGACCACCGGCGAATTTTCGATGCTGAAGGCGCTGGTGCGCCACCCGCGCCAGCCGCTGTCGCGCGACAAGCTGGCGCAATTGGCGCGCGGCCGCGAGTTCGAACCGTTCGACCGCAGCCTCGACGTGCAGATCTCGCGCCTGCGCAAGATGATCGAGCCCGACCCGGCGCAGCCGCGCTACATCCAGACGGTGTGGGGCGTGGGCTACGTGTTCGTGCCCGACGAGGCGACTTGACGCCGTTGCCTGCGGCGCAGGCTTCATCCGTCCTGACCCAGCGCATTCGCGCGGGCGCACGCCATGCTGCCGCCTGAGCGCCGCAATCGGCGTCGACCATGCCCCGCAAACACCTTGAGCTGAGTCTGTTCTGGCGCACCTTCGTGCTGCTGGCGCTGCTGCTCACCGGGGGCGTGCTCGCCTGGACGCAGACCTTCCGCGCGCTCGAATTCGAGCCGCGTGCGGTGCAGGCGGCGCAGCAGATTGCCAGCCTGGTCAATCTCGCCCGCGCGGCACTCAGCGGACCCGACGGCATCCACCGCCTGACGCTGATCAAGAGCGTGTCCGGCGACACGTCGGTGAAGCTGGCGCCGCGCGAACCCGGTGACCGCTGGAAGCCGTATGAGGTCGACCGCTTTTCACGCGCGATCGGCGCCGAGCTGCGGTCGCGGTTGGGTGCCGACACCGTGGTCGCCAGCGAAGTCAACGGCGCAGCCGGCCTGTGGGTCGGCTTTCAGATCGACGGCGATGCTTACTGGCTGCAGGCCGACCCGACGCGGCTCGGGCCGATGGCCACCAGCACGCTGGTGATCTGGGTCGGCATCGCCTTTCTCGCCACCGTGCTCGGTTCAGTGGCGATCGCGCGCGCCATCAACAAGCCGCTGCGCGACCTGTCGTTCGCGGCCAGCCGCATCCGCGAAGGCGAGTTCGATTCGCGGCTCGACGAGACCACGCTGACCAGCGAAATCCGCCAGGTCAACATGGGTTTCAACCGCATGGCGCGCGAACTCGCCAAGCTGGAAGACGACCGCGCGGTGATGCTGGCCGGCATCTCGCACGACCTGCGCACACCACTGGCACGCTTGCGTCTCGAAGCCGAGATGAGCGTGCAGGACGAAGAAGCCAAGCGCAACATGGCGCTCGACATCGACCAGCTCGACGCGATCATCGACAAGTTCATGGACTACTCGCGGCCCGGCGAGGTGCGCCTGTCGCCGGTGCACCTGAGCGGCGTGGTCGACCGCGAGATCGCGTCCTTCCGCGACCCCACAGACATCCGCATCTCCTCGCGGGTGGCCATCGACACCCAGGTGCTGGCCGACGACACCGAACTCGGCCGCGTGCTGCAGAACCTGTTCGAGAACGCGCGCCGCTACGGTCGCAGTGCCGACAGCGGGATCGCCGACGTCGAAGTCACTTACGCCCGCGAAGGCCCGTGGGTGGCGCTGAGCATCCGCGACCACGGCCCCGGGGTCGACATGAAGAAGCTGCCGCAACTGACGACGCCGTTCTTTCGCGGCGACGCGGCGCGCACCGCCGCCACCGGCGCCGGGCTGGGTCTGGCGATCGTCGAAAAGGCGCTGCAACGCATGGGCGGCACGCTCGAACTGGCCAACGCGGCGCACGGCGGACTGGTGGCGCGCATCCGGCTCAAGCGGGCGCTGTGATCGGGGTGTCGCGTCAGCGGAAAAGCAGGCACACCGCGCGGGTCTCGATCGATTCACCGCGCCCGACCGGCCCCACGCCTTCGGCTGTCTTCGCCTTGATGTTGATCTGATCGAGTTCGAGCGCCAGCGCTTGCGCCAGCCGCAGCCGCATGCCCAGGAGGTGCGGTGCCATCTTCGGCGCCTGCGCGACGATGGTGCTGTCGATGTTGCCGATCTGCCAGCCCGCAGCGCGCACCCGGCGCGCCGCTTCGGCCAGCAAGGCGACCGAGTCGGCACCACGAAACTGCGCGTCGGTGTCGGGGAAATGCTTGCCGATGTCGCCCATCGCGGCGGCGCCGAACAGCGCATCGGTGATCGCGTGGCACAACGCATCGGCATCGGAGTGGCCCAGCAGCCCGTGCGTGTGCGGGATGTGCACGCCGCCCAGGATCAGCGCGCGCCCGAGCACCAGCGCATGCGTGTCCCAGCCTTCGCCGATGCGCAAGGGGGTGGACTTCATCGGAGCTTTTGGACTGTTCATGCGTTTCAGTTCAAGGAGTCGGTGACACCCGCGTCACGGTCGATTCGCCTTGCGTGCTTTATCGAGCGCTGCGTCAGCGTGCACGGGAGCCACATCACGGCGGCCGGGTATTCGGTCGGTCGCCGCACCAGGGCGATCCGAATTGACCTCGCCGCGCAGCGCCAGTCGCTGCTCGGCCAACGCAAAGTCCTGCGGCCAGGTCAGCTTGAAGTTGGCGGCGACGCCGCGCACCAATCGCGGCGCCAGGCCGATCGCTTCGATGGCGCTCGACTCGTCGGTGACGGTGCTGCCGCGCTGCGTGGCCGATCGCAGTGCGTCGCGCAGCAGGCCGAGGCGAAACATCTGCGGCGTCTGCGCCTGCCACATCTGCGCACGATCGACGGTCGCGGCGACGCGTCCTTCGTGCTCGCGCTTGAGCGTGTCGGCCACCGGCAGCGCAAGCAAGCCGCCGACGCTGTCATCGATGCACGCGTCGATCAGCGCATCGACCCATTCCGGGCGGATCAGGCAGCGCGCTGCGTCGTGCACCAGCACCCAGTCGGTGGGGTGGGCGCCGCGTTCGGTCAGTTCGTGCAGCCCGGCAGTCACCGTGTCGGCGCGGGTCGCGCCTCCGCTGCGGGCGACCCAGCCGTCGAAGCTCGGCACCCGTGCTTCGAACAAACCGTCGGTCGGGCTCAGCACCACCAGAACTTTGTGCAGCCGAGCGACCTGGCCGAGCGCCGCCAGCGTGTGCCCGACCACCGTGCGGCCCGCCAGCACTTCGTATTGCTTGGCGCCTGCGGTGCCGGCCCGTGCGCCCCAGCCAGCGCACGGCACCAGCGCATACAGACGAGGTGTCGTGCGGGGCGGTTCGATGGCGGGTTCAGCGTGTGGCATTGCAGGGTTTGAAGCAGCCCGAATTCTATAATTCAGGTCTGCATCGCCCCGTGGGTATCGTCTCCCGGGGCGCTTTGCTTTTTGTCCCCGCCTCTGGATGCAGACCCCTTCGATCGCCCCTGGCAAACGCCACACCCTGCCCCGCCCACTCGGCTCTGCCGATGCCTTGCTGCTGGCGCGCCATGCGCAAGCGCAGGTCGCGCAAAAGCGACTGACCGCCATCGTCACCGCCGAACCGGCCGACACGCAGCGCCTCGAAGGCGAGCTGGCGTTCTTCGCGCCCGAGCTGCGGATCGCGGTCTTCCCCGACTGGGAAACGCTGCCCTACGACACCTTCTCGCCGCACCAGGATTTGATCTCCGAGCGGCTTGCCACGCTGTGGCGGTTGCTCCAATCGCACAAGGACGGCGCGCTCGATGTGGTGCTGATGCCGGCCTCGACAGCGCTGGTGCGGCTGGCACCGCCGAGCTTTCTGGCGGCCTACACCTTCCACTTCAAACAGAAGGAAAAGCTCAACGAAGCGGCGCTGAAATCGCAACTGACACTGGCCGGGTATCAACATGTGAGCCAGGTGGTGTCGCCCGGCGAATACGCGGTGCGCGGTGGGCTGATCGATCTGTTCCCGATGGGATCGCTGGTGCCGTACCGGGTCGATTTGTTCGGCGACGAAGTCGATTCGATCCGAACCTTCGACCCCGACAGCCAGCGCAGCCTGTACCCGGTGCCCGAGGTGCGGCTGCTGCCGGGCCGCGAGTTCCCGATGGACGAAGAGGCGCGCACCGCGTTCCGCGCGCGCTGGCGCGAGCGCGTCGACGGCGACCCGACGAAGGTGCGGCTCTACAAAGACATCGCCACCGGCATTGCAACCGCAGGCATCGAGTACTACCTGCCGCTGTTTTTCGAGCAAACGGCGACGATCTTCGACTACCTCGGCGGCGGTGGCGAAGCAGGTGCGGACGCCGCAGCAGCGCTGGTTCTGCACGGGAATGTGGACGATGCGCTGGCACGTTTTTGGGCCGACACCCGCGAGCGTCATCGCTTCTTGCAGCACGACCGCGAGCGGCCGATCCTGCCGCCTGAGGATTTGTTCTTGACGGCGGAGGCGTTTTTTGGATTGACGGGAGGGCATGGGGTGCTGTCGGTGAGAACGCGCCCCCACCCCAACCCTCCCCCAGCGGGGGCGGGAGTCCATGCCCCGGTGGTCGAGGGGGCTGAGTCACTCCATCCGCCACCGGGAGTGGCGACTCCAAGTGGGGGCCACGCATGGGCACACCCTCTGCCCGACCTCTCCGTCGATCGCGGTGCCCCCGAGCCGCTGAAGAAGCTGCAAGTCCACGTCGGCGCAACATCACACCGCGTGCTGATCGTGGCCGAGACCCAGGGCCGCCGCGAGAGCCTGCTCGAGTTGCTGCGCGACAGCCGCATCGAGCCACCGAGTGTCGCGTCGCTGGCCGAGTTTCAAGCGGGCGACGAGCGTTTCGCGATCGCCGTGGCACCGCTGGCCGAGGGCTTTTTGTGGACGGACGCGGACGAAAACACAGCGATCGAGTTCATCACCGAAACCGAACTGTTCGCCACCAGCCCGATCGCGCGACGACGCCGCAAGCAAGAACAGGTCAGCGACGTCAATGCGCTCATCAAGGACCTGTCCGAGCTGAAGGTCGGCGATCCGGTGGTGCACATCAACCACGGCATCGGCCGCTACGTGGGCTTGCGCACCATCGATATCGCTGGAGACGCAAAAGAGGGCGCCAGCGAGTTCCTGCACCTCGAGTACGCCGACCAAGCGACGCTGTATGTGCCGGTCGCGCAGCTGCACCTGATCAGCCGCTACACCGGCGTCAGCGCCGAAGAGGCGCCGCTGCACCGCCTCGGCTCGGGCCAGTGGGAAAAGGCCAAGCGCAAGGCCGCGGAGCAAGTGCGTGACACGGCCGCCGAATTACTGCACTTGTATGCCCGCCGAGCCGCGCGCGAGGGCTACGCGTTCCGCTTCTCGGCGCACGACTACGAAGCCTTCGCCGCCAGCTTCGGCTTCGAGGAAACGCCCGACCAGAAGGCGGCGATCCACGCGGTGATCCAGGACATGGTCAGCCCGAAGCCGATGGATCGGCTGATCTGCGGCGATGTCGGCTTCGGCAAGACCGAGGTCGCGTTGCGCGCCGCGTTCGTGGCCGTCACCGGCGGCAAGCAGGTCGCGATTTTGGCGCCGACCACGCTGCTGGCCGAACAGCATTTCCAGAACATCTCCGACCGTTTCGGCCAGTGGCCGATCAAGGTCGCCGAGATGTCGCGCTTCCGCTCGGCCAAGGAGATCAAGCAGGCGCTCGAAGGCCTGGAAGACGGCACCATCGACATCGTCGTCGGCACCCACAAGCTGCTGAGCCAGAACACGAAGTTCAAGCGCCTCGGCCTGCTGGTGATCGACGAGGAACACCGCTTCGGCGTGCGCCACAAGGAGGCGATGAAGGCGCTGCGCGCCGAGGTCGATGTGCTGACGCTGACCGCGACACCGATCCCGCGCACCTTGGGCATGGCACTCGAAGGCCTGCGCGATTTGAGCGTGATCGCGACCGCGCCGCAGCGGCGGTTGTCGATCAAGACCTTCGTGCGCAGCGAATCGAACGGCACGATCCGAGAGGCGGTGCTGCGCGAACTCAAGCGCGGTGGACAGGTGTACTTTTTGCACAACGAGGTCGACACGATCGAGAACCGGCGGCAGAAGCTCGAAGAGCTGGTGCCCGAAGCGCGCATCGCGATCGCGCACGGTCAGATGCCCGAGCGGCAACTCGAACACGTCATGCGCGATTTCGTCGCCCAGCGCCACAACGTGCTGCTGTGCTCGACGATCATCGAAACCGGCATCGACGTGCCGAGCGCCAACACGATCATCATGAGCCGCGCCGACAAATTCGGCCTGGCGCAGTTGCATCAGCTGCGCGGTCGCGTCGGGCGCAGCCACCACCAGGCCTATGCCTACTTGCTGGTGCCCGATGTCGAAGGCCTGACCAAGCAGGCGCAGCAGCGGCTGCAAGCCATTCAGGACATGGAAGAACTGGGCTCGGGCTTCTACCTCGCGATGCACGACCTGGAAATTCGCGGCGCAGGAGAGGTGCTCGGCGAGAACCAAAGCGGCAACATGATGGAGGTCGGCTTTCAGCTCTACAACGAGATGCTGGCCGAAGCCGTGCGTTCATTGAAGGCGGGCAAGGAGCCCGATCTGCTGTCGCCGCTGAGTGTGACGACCGAGATCAACCTCCACGCGCCAGCGCTGCTGACCACCGACTACTGCGGCGATGTACACACCCGGTTGAGCCTGTACAAAAGGTTGGCCACGGCCAGCAAGTCAGAACAGATCGATGCGCTGCTCGAAGAAATCACCGACCGCTTCGGCAAGTTGCCGCCGCAGGGCCAGACGCTGTTCGACGTGCATCGGCTGCGCGTGCTGGCCAAGCCGTTCGGTGTCAGCAAAATCGACGCGGCGCCCGGCCTCATGGTCATCAGCTTCCGCCCCAACCCGCCGGTCGAGGCGATCAAGATCATCGAGCTGGTGCAAAAAAACCGCCACATCAAGCTGGCCGGCAACGACAAACTGCGCATCGAGCGCGCCACGCCCGAAGCCAAAGACCGCGCACAGTTGATCCGCGAGGTGCTGCGGGCGCTGGGCACGCCTACAGTCGCAGCAGTCGAAATCTGAACCGTCATGGCCTTGCACCCGAATCTGCCACGCTCACCGTATGAGCCACTCGATCCCGCGCACCGCTGGTTCCCTGCCGATTAGGCTTTGCGCGCCAGCGCCTACGAACGACTTCTGCCACCGCGGGCCCACGCTCGAAGACGACGACCTGCGCGACTACTTCTTTCAGCCTTTCGGCCCCAAGCCCAGCGGCAAAACCACCGACAGCAAAACCGACCTGGGCGAGCTGATCCGCGAGATCGACGAGTTGGCCGTCTTCAACGACGAGGCGCACCACATCCACGATGAGCGCATGGCGTGGTTCGGCAGCATTCGCGACATCCATCACCGCATGCTGCAAAAAGACCGCCGCTTGGCATTGCAGATCGACGTCACCGCCACGCCGCGCCACGACAACGGCGCGATCTTCGTGCAGACCGTCAGCGACTACCCGCTGGTCGAGGCGATCCACCAAGGCGTCGTCAAGCACCCGGTATTGCCCGATGCCGCCAGCCGCGCGCGCTTGACTGAGCAGCCGAGCGCCATCTTCCACGAGAAGTTCGCCGACTACCTGGCGCTCGGCGTCGAAGAGTGGAAAAAGAGCTACGACGAGCACCAGCGCCTGGGCAAGAAAGCGGTGCTGTTCGTGATGGTCGACGACACCCGCAACTGCGATGACGTGGGCGCGCACCTGGAACGCATCTGCCCCGAACTGCAAGGCGCGGTGCTGGCGCCTATGCGGCAGCCAGCAACATCCTGCCTGAGCAGACGCTGGGCCGTGGGCTGCGCCGCATGTACGGAGTCGGAGGTGCCGCCTCAGGCGACGCGGCGAGCCCGCAGGCGCCTGAAACCGTCTCGGTCATGGGCTTGCCCGCCTTTATAAAATTCGTCGAGGGCATTCAGAGTGAAGGCGTCGAGCTGGAGCGCGTGCCGATGGGTGGCGGCGCCCGGCGCGAAGACTCGCTGGTCATCGAGGTCGAAACCGCCAACCCGGCGAAGAACGTCGACGCTCTCGACATCGCCCTGCCCCGCCTGAGCCGCCGCTTCCAGCGCGAGTACAAGAATCTCGATGCGCTCGATGGCAAGCTGCTCACCGCCGAACGCCTGCCGCTGAAACCATTCACGCCGGAACAAACGCGCGAGATCGTCTTCAAATCCATGCCCGATGGCGAGCAGCATCACACGGTGGCACTCGATGGCGCAGGCATCGGCGATGGCCGCAGCGTGATCGCGTTCTTCGCCCGCCAGTTGCTGAAGGAGTTGCGGCTGGTGGGCGGCTACGAGCTGCTGTACGGCCAGGTGAAGGCCTTCGTGCGCGAACGCTTGTTCGAAGGCGAGCCGGTCGATATCGACGACCTGGTGGTGCTGCGCAACCTGAGCGAAAGCGCTGCCGCCAAGCGCGTGTTCGACACCTTCAATACGGCGATCAACGCACTGACAGTGCAAGACAGTGGCAGCTCGCGCATCGAAGACCACATCCGCCTGCGCGACGTGCGCCCCTTCCGCACCCAGCACCGTGAGTGGCTGCCCGCCAAACGCTCTCTGTTCAACCGAATCGTCGGCGAGCCGAACGCCGGTGGCTTCGAGCTGCGCTTCGCGCGCTTCCTCGACGAGGTGCCCGGCGTCGCCGCCTTCGCGAAGAACTACCTCGCGGTCGGCTTCAAGTTCGACTACGTGAAAACCGACGGCGACCTCTCGACATACACCCCCGACTTCATCGTCAAGGCCTGTGACGGCAGCATCCTCATCGTCGAAACGAAGGGCCGCGAAGAACTCGACCTGCCGCGCAAGATGCAGCGCCTGGCCCAGTGGTGCGACGACGCCACCGCCGCCAGCACCGCACAAGGCGGGCCGGCGTATCGCTTCGCCTATGTCGATCAACACGGCTTCGACCGACATCCACCCAGCAGCTTGGCGGAACTGCTGACGATGTTCCGCGAGTACCAGCTGTCGGCATTGCTCGGGGTACCATAACGCTTCCTTTGCGCTTCCCCCAGGAGTTGCCTGTCATGTCCACGCTCGTCGTCAAGAACCTGCCCGACCCACTGCATGACCAGTTGCGCGAGCGAGCGCTGCACAACAGGCGCTCTGTAACGCAGGAGGCCATTCACATCCTCGAGCAGGGTTTGCAGGAAAGCACCCGGCGCGAGCCGGTGAAGCTGCCACCGCCTTACAAGCTCAAAGGCGGGCCGGTCACCACCGAGTGGATTCTCGGCGCGATCCGCGAAGGCCGGGCGTAGCGCCGTGGTGCTGGTGGATACCAGCGTCGTCGGCAACCTGCTGCTCGACGGACCGCTCGCGGCGTCGGCCCGCGCGCTCTACGCCGCAGACGCCGACTGGCACACCGAGCCGTTGTTGTTTGCCGAGCTGACCAACGTGATCGCCACCGCGGCGCGTGTGCGGGGCCTGCCGGTCGACCGTGCCCAGGCGGCGCTCGCCAAGGCGCACGAGATGTTGGACGCCGGCATTCACCCGATGGCCGACGCCGACGTGCTGGCCTTGGCGATGCGGCTGCGGGTCAGCGGCTACGACGCGCGCTTCCTGTGCGCCGCCGTGGCGCTGGGCGTGCCCCTTGTCACGGAGGACAAGCGGCTGCGCGACAAGGCGCCCGCCATCACCCGCTCCATCGCCGAGGCACTGGCAAGCTGATGGCCCGAACAGATCCCACCATCGACCTGACCGACGCCGACAAGCGCGATGTGTGCACCACGGTGCTGCCGCGCCCGGGCTCAACACAGTCTCACTGACCTGAAGGCCACGCGAGCACGGCATGATCACACGCTTCAGCATCACCAACTTCAAGCGCCTGCAGACGGCAGACCTCGAACTCGGCAGCGCGGCCGTGTTCATTGGACCGAACAATTCCGGCAAGACAACCGCGCTGCAAGCGCTCGCCCTGTGGGACATAGGCTGGCGACGCTGGAGCGAGAAGCGGGACAAAGGATCCCCCGGCAAGCGACCGGGGGTCACGATCAACCGGCGTGATCTCTATTCCATCCCCGTTCCAAGCGCCCGCTTGCTTTGGAACGACCTGCATACCCAGGACACCACGGTCAACGCCGGTAAACAGCGCACCGAAAAGGTCTACATCACGCTCAAGGCTGAGGGCGTTTACAACGACAAGCCGTGGTCTTGCGCACTGGAGTTCTACTACGCGAACGAGGAGTCGTTTTACTGCCGACTGAAGGACGGCGACGATGGCGTCATACCGGAAGGGGCGCGACAGCACGCTGTGGTCTTCCTTCCGCCGATGTCCGGCCTGGCAGATCGCGAGCACCGCAAAGAACCGGGCGAAATCAGCGTGCTGATCGGTGAAGGCCAAACCGCGCAGGTGTTGCGCAACCTTTGTTGGCAACTGTTCTCGCGCGACGACAAAGGCGCATGGGCCGATCTCGTGCGCCACATCAAGAGCATGTTCCACATCGAACTGCAAGACCCTAAGTACGTCAAGGAACGCAGCGAGCTGTCGCTGACCTACCGCGAACCCTCAGGCGTCGAACTAGATCTATCTTCGTCCGGCCGCGGCTGCCAGCAGGTTCTGTTGCTGCTGAGCTTTCTGCTCGCCAACCCCGGCTCCGTGCTGTTGCTCGCCGAGCCAGACGCGCACCTCGAAATACTTCGCCAGCGCGATGTGTACAACCTGATCACAGAAGTGGCTAGCGCCAATGGCTCTCAGATCATTGCAGCAAGCCATTCCGAAGTGGTTTTACAAGAGGCCGCCGAGCGGGATGTGGTGGTTGCATTCGTTGGCAAGCCGCACCGCATCGACACCCGCTCTCGCGGCCAGGTCAAGAAGGCCCTTGAATCCATCCGAATGCCCGACTACTACTTGGCGGAGCAGAAAGGTTGGATGCTCTACGTCGAAGGCTCGACTGACCTCGCGATACTGCGGCGCTTGGCCGATCGCCTGGCGCATCCAGCGAGGGCGGCACTGCACGATTCGGTTCCCGTGATCTACCTCGGCAGTAACAAGGCCCAAGAGGCGAGGGACCACTTCTTTGGCCTTCGCGAGGCCAAGGTGGACCTCGTTGGCTTCGCCCTGTTTGATCGCCTTGACCGTGAACTGCAAACCGGCTCTCAGCTGACGGAGCGGATGTGGTCACAGCGGGAGATCGAGAACTATCTCGTCACGCCTGCAAGCCTGCGCTCATTTGTGCAGCAAGGCCTGAGGGAAGATGACTTGATCGATCGGGCCGAGAGCATGCACCGGATCGAGACGCTGGAAGCCTGCACTGCTGAACTCGTGAATGCCCTGCGACTAACCGGCAAGGCTGACCCGTGGGGCCCTGACATCAAGGTCACCGACGACTTTCTCGCACCGCTGCTCAAGCTCTACTACGAACGCCTGCGCACCCCACAGCAAACCTTCAAGCGCGATTACCACGGCTTGGCAGACGCCATTCCGCTCGACCAAATTGAGCCCGAGGTCGCTTCAGTGCTCGACGCCTTGTTCGAAGTCGCAAAACGCGCCACGCCGGCCACCTGAAGCCATCGACCATGCCCCGCCCCGACCCCACCATCGACCTCACCGACGCCGACAAGCGCGACCTCATCAGCCTGATTCAAGCGGGCAAGCCGCTGCCCGAGAAGTACCGGTTCATGTTGTTCGAGGACAAGCGCGAGGTCGAGCTGGCGTGGAACGGCAAGACGCGTGATGTCTGCACCACGGTGCTGCCCTTCCAAACGCTGGAGCATGTGGACGAGCCGCGCAAAGAGGCCAAATCGTCACCGCAGCACGAGCTGTTCGACCCGCGCGGGCGGCAAGTGCATGGCTGGACCAACAAGCTGATCTGGGGCGACAACAATCTGATCTTGAGCAGCCTGAAAAGCGGCCCACTGCGCGAACAGATCGAAGAGGCCGGCGGCCTGAAGCTGATCTACATCGACCCGCCGTTCGACGTGGGGGCCGACTTCAGCATGGACATCGAGATCGGCGGCGAAACCTTCCACAAGGAACCCAACATCCTCGAGCAGATCGCTTACCGCAACACCTGGGAGCGCGGGGCCGACAGCTTCATCTCGATGATCTACGAGCGGCTGATCCTGATGCGGGATTTGCTGGCGGAGGATGGGTCGATTTACCTTCACTGCGACTACCGCGTGAACAGCTTCATTCGCATGGCCTTGGATGAGGTATTTGGGCGTGACCGCCATCGCAACGAGATCATTCGGACCTATAGCGGCGGAGCGATTCCGGTCGATGATCTGCCGCGAAAGCACGACACGATCTTCAAGTACAGAAAGGGAACGTCGCACACCTTCAATACGCAGTTCCGACCGTATAACGAGCTGACGGCGAAACGGATGCAAAGCATTCACAAGGGTGTAATGGTCGATGTCGATCGTGGTACGCCGATCACCGATTGGTGGACCGACATCAAGGTGCCGACTGGCCCGGCGAACAAGGAGAAGGTTGGGTATCCGACGCAGAAGCCGGAGGCGCTTCTCGACCGGATCATCAAGGTCAGTACGAACGAAGGCGACCTCGTCGCCGACTTCTTCGTTGGCTCCGGCACCACGGCAGCCGTCGCTGAAAAGCTCGGCCGCAAGTGGATCGCGACCGACCTGGGCAAGTTCGGCATTCACACCACGCGCAAGCGCTTGATCGGCATGCAGCGGGCTTTGCGAAAAAACGGCCAACCGTTCCGCGCCTTCGAGGTGCTGAACCTGGGCCGCTACGAACGCCAGGCCTACCTGCACATCGGCGGGCGCCTGAACGCCACGCAGAAGGAAGCCGCACTGGCGCAGAAGGAGCGCGAGTTCCGCGAGCTAATCCTGCGCGCCTACAAGGCGCAGCCATTACCCGCAGCCGCAGGCAGCTTCTTCCACGGGCAACACAACGGCCGCCTCGTCGTCATCGGCCCGATCAACCTGCCCGTGGGGCGGTTGTTCGTCGAAGAGGTGATCGTCGAATGCCGCAAGCGCGGGGCGTCGCGGGTGGACTTGCTCGCCTTCGAGTTCGAGATGGGGCTGTTCCCGGCGGTGCTGGAAGAAGCGCGCAGCAAGGGCATCGAGCTGGCGCCAAAGCAGATTCCGCCCGAGGTGTTCGACAAGCGCGCGGTCGAGCGCGGGCAGGTGGTGTTCCACGACATCGCGTTCATCGAAGCCACACCGCGCTACGACAAGACCGATGCGCACAGCCTGCGCATCGAGCTGAGCGACTTTTCGGTGTACTACACCCAGGGCGCGATGGCGGCGGTGACCGAGTCGCTGCGCGAGGGCAAGAGCCAGGTGGTGCGCGACGGCGGGCAGCTACAAGGTGAGCAAGAGCAAGGCAGGCGGTGGTCAGCCGCGACCGGCTCACCACCGCCTGGACCGACTGGGTCGATTACTGGGCGGTGGACTTCGACTACAGCTCGCGCAAGGAAATCATCAAGCGGCCGAAGAGTCTGGCGCTGCAAGGCAGCTTGGTGGCGCCGACGCAGGGCGAGCTGACCGAATGGGAAGACAGGTGGACCGGCGGCTATGTGTTCGAGAACGAATGGCAGAGTTTTCGCACCCGGCAAGACCGCCAACTCGAACTCACCAGCGCGCCGCACACGTATGCCCGACCTGGCCGCTATCAGGTCTTGCGCAACTTGTTGAAGATGATCGACATCTTCGGCAACGACACGATGACGCTGGTGCCGGTGAATGTGGGATGACAGCGAATCAACCATGAACACACACGAGTTTTCGCCCGGCCTGACCGTCCAGCGCTTCACGCCACCGCTGCAATTGGCCGACTTCAAGCTGATCGCGTTCGACATGGACTCGACGCTGATCAACATCGAATGCGTCGACGAGATCGCCGATGCGGCCGGCCGCAAGGCCGAGGTGGCGGCGATCACCGAGGCCGCCATGCGCGGCGACATCGCCGACTACAAGGACAGCCTGCGGCGTCGTGTGGCGCTGCTGCGCGGCGTGACGGTGGCGCAGATGGAGCAGGTCTACACCGAGCGGCTGCAACTCAATCCGGGCGCTGAGGCTCTGGTGGCGGCGTGCAAGGCGGCCGGCCTGAAGGTGCTGCTGGTCTCAGGCGGTTTCACCTTCTTCACCGACCGCATCCGAGAGAGGCTCGGCATCGATTTCACACGATCGAACGTGCTGGAAATCGAGCCCGGCCCGAACTGTGGGCAGCTCACCGGCCGCATGGTCGATCAGCCCTGGGGCGACATCTGCGACGGCGAGGAAAAGCGCCGCATGTTGCTGTCGACCTGCGCTGAGCTGGGCATCGCGCCGTCGCAGGCGATCGCGATGGGCGACGGTGCCAACGACCTGCCGATGATGGGCGCGGCCGGCCTGTCGGTGGCCTACCACGCCAAGCCGCGGGTGCGCGAGCAGGCGATGGTCGCGATCGACCGCGGCGGGCTCGATCGGCTGCTGGAGGTGCTGCGGCCGTAGCCGCCGCGCATGACGCCTCGGCGCTGCGGTTGCGCTGGCCGCCGCAGCCGTGCGGGTGCTACGCGCGCAAGTCCGACACCCGATCGACGATCGCTGCATACAAATCGCGCGACGAAGCGATCGCCGCGTCGTGCATCTGCTGCGCGGTCAGCACCAATCCGTTCGCCCCTTCGAGCGCACGGGTGGCGGTGGCGCTGGCGACGATGGTCGGCGCATAACCCAGGTTGAACCCGCCGTGCGCGGTCGAGTTGATGCACATGTGCGTCATGAACCCGGCCAGCACGATCTTCTGGATTCCGATCGCCTTCAGCCGCTCGTCGAGCTCGGTCTGCACAAAGGAGTTGGGGTAGTTTTTCGTGATCACCGGCTCGCCCGCGATCGGTGCGACCTCGTCAGAAATGGCACCGATCTCGGCATTCACGTCGTACGGCGAACCCGCACCGCCGTCGTGGCGGATGTGGAAGACCGGCACCTTCAAGTCGCGCGCCATTTCGAGCAATTTCGCGGCTTCGGCAATCGCCTGCTCGACGCCGCTGAGCTGCATCACGCCTTGGCGGTAGGTGTTCTGCAGGTCGATCATGATCAGCGCGGAACCCTGCAATGACGCGGGCTCCTGGCCCAGGCCGACGATGTCTCTCAGTGTTTTCGAAGCGGTGGTCATGTCCGGTCTCCTGATGAAATGCGGGGTTGCAAGGTCAAGCCTGTACCGGCATCACCACGATACCGTCTTCGTCGGCCACCAGCCATTCACCGGGGCGCACGGTCACGCCCTGCATCAGCAGCACGCCGTCGCGCAGACCCTGGTTTTTTCGATCGGTCGGCAGTGGAATCAACGCGAGGGCACGGATGCCCACATCGGTCGCTGCCAACTCGGCACAGTCGCGCACACAACCGTCGACCACGATGCCCGCCCAGCCGTTCTGCGCCGCCGACGCGGCGATGTTGCCGCCGACCAGCGCGCGGCGCAGCGAGCCGCCGCCATCGACCACCAGCACCCGGCCCAGTCCGGGCTCTTCGAGCGCGGCCTTGACAGCGGTGTTGTCCTCGAAGCACTTGACGGTGCTGATCAGGCCGGCAAAGCGGGTGCGTTTTCCGTAGTCCCTGAAGACCGGCGGCAGCACACGGAACGAGCCGGAGCTGTCGTTCTTGTGCGCGTCGCACAGATCGCAGGTGCTGGTGCTGGTGCTGGAAGGAACCGTGGTGGCGGCTGAATTCATGGGCGTCGATCGGGTGGGGCAAGTGTTTCACTGTGCCACGCCTTCGCGGCGCCGAGATGTCGAGTCACGGCGCTCGGGGATCGTTCAAGCGGCGGGCGTTGCCATGGCCGCAGCTGCCACCGCCCGCTGGCGCTGGATGCCCAACCCCACCGCCGCTGCCGACACCACACCGACCGTGAGCGTCAGCGCCGCCCCGTAGAACACCGCCGACGGCGAGCCGTGATCGAGCAGCGCGCCGAACACCGGCGCGGCCAGCGCAAACCCCAGGTCGAGCCCCGAATACACCGTGCCGTAGACGCGGCCGGTGGCCCCGGGCGGCGCGGCCTGCTTGATCAGCATGTCGCGCGACGGCCCCGCCAGACCGACGCCGAAACCCGCCACGGCGGTCAGCGCCACCGCCATCACGCCCGGCACGATCCCACTGCCGACCAGCACCAGCAGCGCGGCCGAGGCCAGCAGGCACGCGCCGATGATCTTTTCGAGCCGCTCTGTGCGCGACACCAGAAAGCCGCCTGCGACGATGCCCGCGGCCCCGAACAACATGAAACCGGTGACCACCAGCGAGGTCGCCGACAGCGGTGCACCGGTCAATTGATGCAGCGCCGGGCTGGCAAAACTCTGAATTGCGCTGAGCGCCGCCGTCGACCAGAAAAAAAACGAGAAACACAGCCACACCGAGGTCAGCCGCAGGAAAGCCAGCGGGTGTTCGAGCGCCGCGCCGCTGCCGCCGACGCCAGCCGCTGTGGGCGACACCATCACCTGACGGTCGTCGATGGCTGCGCGCTGCCACCACAGCACCGCCATCACTGTCAGCGCCAGCACCGATGCGCCAGCCGCGGCCACCCGCCAAGAATCGAACAGCGCACTCACACCGACCATGAACACCGGCGCTGCCGCCCAGCCCAGGTTGCCGGTCAGGCCGTGGGCGCTGAAGGCATGGCCGAGCCGGGGGGCCGAGATGCGCCGGTTCAGGATGGTGAAGTCGGCCGGGTGAAACGGACAGTTGCCCAGCCCGGCCAGCGCCGCCGCCAGCATCAGCCCGCCGTAGCCGGTGGCCAGCGACAGCGCCACCCCCGACAGCGCAAAGCATGCCAGCGCCGCGAACAGCACCGGCCGCGCACCGATGCGGTCGACCACGAAGCCGGCCAGCGCCTGCCCGATGCCCGAGATCACGAAGAAGGTGGTGACCAGCAAGCCCAGCTCGGCGTAGCTGAACCCGAAGTCGCGGATGAACAGCGGAAACAGCGGCGGCAGCAGCAGGTGAAAGAAGTGCGAGGTGCCGTGGGCCAGCCCGACCAGCGCGATCGTGCGGGCGTCGACACGCAGCGGAACAGCGTTGCCAGGATCGGCCATGGAGGCGGGGGGCGCGGGGGTGGACGGGTTCATCAACAGGGTTCCGGTTAGGTGGCCTGGCGCAGCCGGGACGCGTCCAATGTAGTGTCGGCAGCTGCGTCGCAGTGACGACAGTCAGACAATAACTGTCGCGTATCGGACAAGCCGACCGACGCCGACCGAAAGGGACCGACCATGCAGCGATCCGCAGCCCTGACCGAGCGCCGCCAAGCGACCCCGACCCCACGACATCGCACCAGCGTGCCGCCGATCGATCCGCAGCGGTACGCGCCGACTGCCGAACGCCCGCTGCGGGCCAAGCTGCGTCATCTGGCGGCCGACACCCGCGTCGACCCGCACAGCCACCCGTGGGCGCAGGTCGCGATGTCGAGCAAGGGCGTGATCCGCATGGCGGCCGGGCACAGCACCTACCTCGTGCCGCCGCAGCGCGCCTTGTGGATTCCACCCGGCATCGAACACGTGGTCGCGGTCGTCGAAGACGCCGATCTGCACACCTTGTACGTCCACCAGGACGCCCAACGGATCGGGCCGCTGCGCACCCGGGATGAATCCGGGGCGTGGCGCCGCTGCCGCGTGCTCGAGGTGTCCAGCCTGCTGCGCGAGCTGGTGCCGCACCTCCCGCTCGATCCCGACCGCGCTGCGCCGACCGAGCGAGAGCGTTGCATCGGCCAGTTGGTGCTGGATGAACTGGCGCATGCGCGTCCGGTGCGCCTGGGCGTCGATTTGCCGCAGGACAAGCGGCTGCTCGCGCTGTGCGAAAGCGTGCTCGAAGACCCGGCGCGCTGGGCCACGCTGGACGAAGCCGCCCGACACGCTGGTGCCAGCGTGCGCACCATCGCGCGGCTGTTCCGATCGGAACTCGGCACCACCTTCGTGCAGTGGCGCCAGCAGGTGCTGCTCGCCCGCGCCCTGTCGATGGCGGCCCGAAAACTGCCCATGAGCACGATTGCCGCCGAGCTGGGTTACGCCAGCGCCAGTGCGTTCAGCGCGATGGTGAAGCGGTCGGTGGGGATGCCGCCGAGTCGGTTGCTGGGGTGAATTGCGCGGCACCGGGTCGCGCAGGAACCTCGCCAGTGATTTCGGATCGGAGCGACATGGCAGCGCCTCCCGCAGCAGCGCCTTCCGCGACGGGCCCGTGTGCTTCCTCACTTCCCCCTTTTGGAGCACACCATGAAAAACATCACTGTTGCGACCCTGTTGGCCCTCGGCCTCACCGGCGCCTGTGCGACGACCGCTTTGCGCCCAGAGCATCAAGCGGCGTCGGAGGCGTTGTTCGCGGTGCCGCAGGGCATGTCGCGCATCGTCATCCTGCGTCCGGAAGACCGGGTGGTCGTCATCGGAACCGACCTGAAAATCGACGGCGTGTCGCTTGCAATGCCGATCGGCAAGTCCGTGCTGTTCAAGGACGTGGCTCCGGGCAAACACACGGTCACCGCTTACGCGCAGGACAAGAAGACCATCGAAATCCACGCCAAGCCCGGTGAAACCGTCTACATCCAGCAACGCCAGACCTTCGGCCGACTGCAACGTCACGCCAAGTTGATGCAAGTTCATGCGGCCCAGGGCGAGCGTGAGGCTTGGGGGCGCAACTGACGCGGCCGGCGCTCGACGGGTCGAGATCGGAGTCGCTGCCTGATCGGTACGGACAGGGCTGCTCGGATGCAGGCGGTCAGCGGCAGACGCAGCCAGCATGCACAGGCAAACCATAATGTTGCCCGCAACGGCATCTCCGCCACCCTCTCCACGCAAGGAACCCCATGCATCCCCTGACCCCGTTCGAGCAGCAAGTTCTCGACGCCTGCTTGCAAGGCCCGCAGCCCGTGCTGGCGGCCCTGCGCTCGCAGATCGCCCATGCCAAGGTGACTGCCCGCACCCACACCGGTGTCGGTTCGTACATCGATTTCGCGATGCCGCAGTCGGTGCCTCGCATCACGCCGACCGAGTTGGTGTTCGGTGACGTCGATGTGCAGGTCGAGGGCGTGACCGCCGAAGTCTCGACCGTGCTGTACATCGTCGGCGGCCACCTGCACTTTCTGGAATTTGCCGCTTTGGCGGGCGACTGGCCGAAAGAGCCGGTCATCACCAAGTTGGGCTACCTGCGTTCGGAAAAGGTCGATGGCGAGTATCAACCGGTGGCGATCGACGAGCGCGATCCCGAGGTGCTGGCGCATTCGCTCGCCGGGCCGGCGGGGAAGAAAAAAGTCTGATGTCGGCGAGCAACGCATGAGCCAGGTTCTGTTCGATTTCACGCGCCAGGACGCAAGTGGTGCGAGCTGCACCGCGCAGGCCTGGGTCAAGGTGCCGCCGCTGCTGACGCGACCCGAGCGCGCGGAGTTGAAAGCCCGCGCCGCAGCGTTGTTGAAAGAGCATCAGGCTGTGCTGGTGGCGCACTACTACGTCGACGGCGATCTGCAAGATCTGGCGCTCGCGACCGGCGGCTGCGTCGCCGACTCGCTGGAGATGGCGCGCTTCGGCCGCGATCACCCGAGCCGCACGCTGGTGGTGGCCGGTGTGCGCTTCATGGGCGAGAGCGCGAAGATCCTGAGCCCGACCAAGCGGGTGCTGATGCCCGATCTGGAGGCCACCTGTTCGCTCGATCTCGGCTGCCCGTCTGTTGCTTTTTCCGAATTCTGCGATGCGCACCCCGACCGCACGGTGGTGGTCTACGCCAACACCAGCGCGGCGGTGAAGGCGCGTGCCGAGTGGATGGTGACCAGCTCGTGCGCGCTGGCGATCGTTGCGCATTTAAAAGAGCTAGGCCAGAAGGTGCTGTGGGCGCCCGACCGCCACCTCGGCCGCTACATCCAGCAGCAGACGGGTGCCGACATGCTGATGTGGAACGGCGAATGCATCGTGCATGACGAGTTCAAGGGCGTCGAGCTGGCACTGCTGATGGCGCAGCATCCTGGCGCGAAGGTGCTGGTGCACCCCGAATCGCCCGAGGCGGTGGTGGCGCTGGCCGATGTGGTCGGCTCGACGACGCAGCTGCTGAACGCGGTGACCACGCTCGATGCGCAGACCTTCATCATCGCCACCGACAACGGCCTGATGCACCGCATGCGCCAGCTCGCGCCGACCAAGACCCTGCTCGAAGCGCCGACCGCGGGCGACAGCGCCACCTGCAAGAGCTGCGCGCACTGTCCGTGGATGGCGATGAACGCGCTGCAAGGCGTGATCGATTGCCTGAGCACCGGCAGCGGCGAGATTCACGTGGCCGAGCCGGTGCGCAGTCAGGCCCTCGGCTGCATCGACCGGATGCTGGATTTCGTCCGGGCCAATCCGGCGGCGACGCAAAAGCCCGGGCTGGTGCCGCACATCGGCGCCGCCTGACCCGATTGATGTTCGAGTCCAACGAAGACCTCGAAGGCGCCCGCGCGCGCAATGTGCGCGAGGCACTGACGGAAGACATCGGCCAGCGCGACTGGACGGCCGAGTTGGTGCCTGCCAATCAACGTGTAACGGCCCGGGTGCTGGTGCGGCAGCATGCGGTGCTGTGCGGACGCGACTGGTTCGATGCCTGTGTCTTCACGCTCGATCCGCGCGCTTGCATCGAATGGCACGTCGACGAAGGCGCGCTGATGGCGGCAGACACCCAGGTCTGCGACATCGAATCCAACGCGCGCGCCCTGCTGTCGGCCGAGCGCCCGGCCCTCAACTTCCTGCAACTGCTATCAGCCACCGCGACGCTGACCCGGCGTTACGTCGATGAGATTGCCGGTGCCAGTCCGAACCCTCGTGGCTGCGTGATCCTCGACACCCGCAAGACGCTGCCCGGCCTGCGCCAGGCGCAAAAGTACGCGGTGCGCATCGGCGGCGGCCACAACCAACGGCTGGCGCTGTGGCACGGCATCCTGATCAAGGAAAACCACATTGCCGCAGCCGGTGGCATCGCTGCGGTGCTGCGCAACGCCGCAGCGCTGAACGCCAATGTGGACATCCAGATCGAGGTCGAAACGCTGGCTCAGTTAGCCCAAGCGCTGGCCGCTGGGGCGCTCAGCGTGCTGCTCGACAACTTCGAGCTGGCCGCGATGCGTGAGGCGGTTGCGCTCAACGCCAACCGTGCGCTGCTCGAGGTGTCTGGTGGCGATCAACTGGATCAGGTGCGCGACATCGCCGCCACCGGCGTCGACCGCATCTCGATCGGCGCGCTGACCAAAGACGTCAAGGCGACCGACTATTCGATGCGCGTGACCTCGACTTGCTGATCGACTGCCGCCAACGACGCGCGCGCCCGGCGCCAGACCACGGCGTCAGACACTCAGCCGGTGCGTCTTCGGCCGCTTGCCGGTTCTTGCCCGACGCACCAGCACCGTCGGGAAACTGACCGGCAGCGCATACGGGTAGTCGCGGCTGTAATGCAGTCCGCGGCTCTCATGCCGCATCAACGCCGAGCGCACGATCAGCTCGGCGCAATCGACCAGGTTGCGCAATTCGAGCAGGTCGCGGTTGACGCGGAAGCTGCCGTAGTAATCGTCGATCTCGGTGCGCAGCAGCTTGATGCGGTGCAGCGCGCGCTCAAGCCGCTTGGTCGTGCGCACAATGCCGACGTAGTTCCACATCAGCAGCCGCAGCTCATCCCAGTTGTGGGCGATGACGACCTGTTCGTCGGCGTTTTCGACCTGGCTTTCGTCCCAGACCGGCAACGGCGGTTCGCTGCGGTCGCTGCGCGCCTCGATGTCGAGCGCGCAGGTGCGGCCGAGCACCACGCATTCGAGCAGCGAGTTGCTGGCCAGCCGGTTCGCGCCGTGCAAGCCGGTGTAGGTCGTCTCACCGACGGCGTACAGGCCCGGCACATCGGTGCGGCCGTGCAGATCGGTGACGACGCCGCCGCAGGTGTAGTGCGCAGCCGGCACCACCGGTATCGGTTGCCGCGCGATGTCGATGCCGAGCGCCAGACAGCGCGCATGGATCGTCGGAAAGTGCTCCTTCAAATAAGCTTCGCCGAGGTGCGTCGCGTCCAGCCACACATGGTCGAAACCGTGCTTTTTCATCTCGAAGTCGATCGCGCGGGCCACGATGTCGCGCGGCGCCAACTCCATCCGCTCGTCGTGGGCGGACATGAACCGGGTGCCCCCGGTATCGCCCGGTCCGGTGCTCGGCAGCTTGAGCTGGCCGCCCTCGCCGCGCAGCGCCTCGGTGATCAGGAAGCTGCGTTCCTGCGGGTGATAAAGGCAGGTCGGATGGAACTGGATGAATTCCATGTTGCCGACGCGGCAACCTGCGCGCCAAGCCATCGCGATGCCGTCGCCCGTGGCGGTGTCGGGGTTGCTCGTGTACCGATACACCTTGCCGACGCCGCCGGTCGCCAGCACCACCGCGCGCGCCGCCAGCGTCTCGACGCGCTGGCTGTCGATGTCGAGCGCGTAGACACCGTAGCAGCGCGGCGGCTCGTCACGCTTCAACTGGCGCGAGGTGATCACGTCGACCGCCATCCAGCGTTCGCGCATGTCGATGTTCGGGTGGCGCTTGACTTCGCCCAGCAGCACGTCGTGGATCGCCTTGCCGGTCGCATCGGCCGCGTGCGCGATTCGGCGCACCGCGTGGCCGCCTTCGCGCGTCAGGTGCAGGCCGAGCGGGCCGTCGGGATCGGCCGAAAACGGCACGCCACGCGCCACCAGCCAGCCGATCGCCTCGGCGCTGTGCTGAGCGATGAAACGCGCGGTGTGCTCGTCGACCAGCCCGGCACCGGCATCTTGCGTGTCGCGCACGTGCGAATCGATGCTGTCGTCGTCGCCCAGCACACCGACGATGCCGCCCTGCGCCCAGGCCGTGGCGGCCTCGTCGAGACCACGCTTGGCGAGCACGATCACCCGACAGTCGGCCGCCAAATGCAGCGCCACCGTCAAGCCGGCCAGGCCGGCGCCGATGATCACCACCGGAAGCTGCGCACGCAATGGGTCACTGAGGGACATGGCGTCGGGACACTGAGCAGGCGACTTGAGGCATCGAATAATTCTATCGGCGCCTCCTGCGCCACCGGGCTGTCGGGACAAGTGCCACACGCCGCGTGCAGAGTCGATGTCGTAGGGATGGTGCCCAGCGATCACCTGTGCCAGCATGACCCTTCGACGCGCCGACACCCGGTGCATCGCCATCGGCAACGCCGCCCGCCACACCCCACCGCGACGAGGGCCCCATGAGCAACTACACCAGCCGCACCGGCAGCCCCTATTCAGACCGCCCGGCGTCGACGCCGATCGACAACGACGGCTGGGAGTCGACGCGCGCCCAGACGGCGTTGGCGACTCAAATCATGGAGCGCGAGGGCGACGAGCGCGCCGCGCTGCACCAGGCGATCGGTCGGGCGATGGGCAACGACACGCACGAGCTGTTCGTGGCCTGTGCGCCCGGAGAAGCCCTGCAACAGCAGTTCGAGCACCTGCACCCGCAGTTCGTCGCGGTGCACGACCTCGGCACGCGATCGTCGCGCCAGTTGCTGCGCGGCATCGCGGCGGCCAGCAGCCGCGCGGTCCAGAAGCTGGTGCTGCGCCGTCAGGGCGGCGGTGCGCCGGTGGCGACGATCGATTTCGTCGAGGCGCCGGTGGGCCCGCAAGAGCTGCTGCGCATCTATTCGACCGACATCGACGACACCACCGACCCGGCCGCGCGCCAGGCGGTGGCGCGCACGCTGCTCGCCTACAGCCAGCTCGGCGTGATGATGGTGGGCGCCCTCCCCGCCGAGAACATTCACAACACCTTGCGGCCCTGGCACGACGAAGTGCTCCGCAGCCCGTGGCTGAACCGCAACCTGCTGCTGCTGCCGCTGACCAACAGCCCCACGCTGACGACGAACGGGCAGAACATGGTGCGCGGCACCTCGATCACGCTGCGCACCACGCCGGTCGTCACGCGGCCGGCCGACGCCTGGAACTTCATCCACGGCACTTGGGGCCGTCTGCGGGGGCCGATCGCGCCGCGCCCGGCCGCATCGACCGCCTTCCCTCCTGCGGCGGCGCAGCTCAGCGCACAGATCGATGCCGACTACCGACCCCCGGCAGATGCGGCCGACCCGACCGGCTTCGCCCCCACCAACCTGCTGCCGCTGCGCCCGATGCCCGATGTGACCTCGCGGCCGGTGGCGATGCAAGACGAGGTGCTCGAGGTGTATGTGCACCAGGTGTGCGAACTGAACGGCGTGGTCGGCTGCTGCGTGTTCGACATCGGCTCCGGGCTGCCGGTCGCGCACGGCGGTGCCGGTGCCCCGGCCGAAGAACTGGCCCGGCAAGGCCGCGCGCTGCTGTCGGCGATGGGCTCCAGCAGCCGCGCGCTCGGCCTCGGCCACACCCTGCCCGACGCCGCAGTCACGTTGGGATCACATCATTTGCTGCTGCGCTCGGTGGCCAAGCACAGCGGCATGGC
>JANMTL010000039.1:0-14432 GCA_031390425.1 Rhizobacter sp. | reverse complement strand
CGAGCAGCTTGCCGCAGAAGTGGTCTTCGAGGCCGGCGCGGATGATCTGCTTGCCGTCGAACAGGTACTCGGGGCCGATGAAGCCGACCACGGTGTTGACCAGCAGCGGCTTGAAATGCCGCGCCACTGCGTAAGCGCGCGCCTCGATCGTCTGCTGGTCGCAGCCGTGGTGGCCGTTGGCCGACAGCGCGCTGCCCTGCCCGGTCTCGAAGTACATGACGTTTTCGCCGCGCTCGGGTCTCGTTGCGCCGCCGAAGTCGGCGCCCCGCTTGAGCGACAGCGCCGCTGCGCGCGCTTCGGCGAGCAGCGCGAGGTCGATGCCGAAGCTGGTGTTGGTGGCCTCGGTGCCGCCGATCGACTGAAACACCAGATCGACCGGCGCGCCGCGCTCGATCGCGGCCAGCGTGTTCGTCACGTGGGTCAGGATGCACGACTGCGTCGGGATCTCGTAGCGCTGGATCACCGCATCGAGCATCTGCAGCAGGCGGATCACCTGCGGCACGTTGTCGGTGGCCGGGTTGATGCCGATCACCGCATCGCCGCTGCCATAGAGCAGCCCGTCGAGCAGGCTGGCCGCAATGCCCGCGGTGTCGTCGGTCGGGTGGTTCGGTTGCAATCGCGTCGACAACCGGCCCGGCAGGCCGATGGTGTTGCGAAATCGGCTGCGCACCCGCACCTTGCGCGCGACCGCGATCAGGTCCTGGTTGCGCATGATCTTCGAGGTGGCCGCCGCCATCTCGGGCGTGATGCCGGGGGCCAACGCCGCCAGCGCATCGCCATCGGCTTGGTCCGACAGCAGCCATTCCCGAAAACTGCCGACCGTCAGGTGCGCGACCGCGGCAAAGGCCGCTGCATCGTGCGTGTCGACGATCAGCCGCGTGACTTCGTCGCTTTCATACGGCACCACCGCTTCATTCAGGAACTGACGCAGTGGCACGTCGGCGAGCGCCCATTGCGCAGCCGCGCGCTCTTCGGCGCTGCCCGCTGCCACACCGGCCAAGTGGTCGCCCGAGCGTTCGGGTGTGGCGCGCGCCAGCAGCGCTTTCAGGCTGTCGAAGCGGAAGGCTCGGCTGCCGACGGCGTGGCTGTAGACGGGCATGAAACGGTGCTGCCTGGGGGTCCGACTCAAGCGGCGCGGGCGGCTTCGAGCGCCTCACCCCGGCGACCGGCCGTGGTCAGGAAGTAGAGGTAGCCGATCAACATCAAGCCGACGAACAGGCCGGCCACGATCGGGTTGAAATAGATCATCGTCAGCAGGCAGATCACCGCCGCGCCGAGCGCAAAGGCCGGAAACAACGGAAACATCGGCGCGCGGAACGGGCGCTCCAGACGCGGCTCGCTCAGGCGCAGCTTGAACAGGCTGGCCATGCTGAAGATGTACATCACGATCGCACCGAACACCGACATCGTCACGATGTTGGCGGTCAGCGACATGCCGCCGATCTGGATCAGCTGGTCGCTGAAGATCGCCGCGATGCCGACCACGCCGCCGGCCAGGATCGCGATGTGCGGCGTGCCCAATGTCGGGTGGATGCGACCGAGCGCCTGCGGCAGGAAACCCGCCCGCGACAACGCGAAGATCTGCCGCGAGTAGCCGATGATGATTCCGTGAAACGAGGCCACCAGACCGAACAGACCCAGCCACACCAGCATGTGCAGCCAGCCGCTGCTTTCGCCGACGACGCTCTTCATCGACTGCGGCAGCGGGTCGTTGATGTTGGCCAGCTGGGTCCAGTCACCCGAGCCGCCGGCAAACACCATCACGCCGGTGGCCAGCGCGACCAGCGTCAGGATGCCGCCGATGTAGGCGATCGGGATCGAGCGGTGCGGCGTCTTGGCTTCTTCGGCGGCCATCGCCACACCCTCGATCGCGAGGAAAAACCAGATCGCAAACGGGATCGCCGCGACGATGCCCGCAATCGATCCGATGCTGAAGGTGTCGGCACCCGACCAGCCGCCTTTGATCAAATTGGCGACCGAGAACGCCGGTGCGACCACGCCCATGAAGACCAGCAGCTCGAAGATCGCGATCAGCGTGACGATCAGCTCGAAGCCGGCCGCGATCTTCATGCCGGCGATGTTCAGCCCCATGAAGACGAGGTAGGCGCCGACCGCGACCCACTTGGGTTCGAGCGCCGGGAACTGCACGTTGACATAAGCGCCGATAGCGAGCGCGATGGCCGGTGGCGCAAACACGAACTCGACCAGCGTCGCGTAGCCGGCTATGTAGCCACCGGTTGGCCCGAAAGCTCGCCGGCTGTACTCGAACGGCCCGCCAGCGTGCGGAATCGCGGTGGTCAGCTCGGTGAAGCTGAAGATGAAGGTGGTGTACATCAGCGCGATGAACGCCGACGTGACCAAAAAGCCCAAGGTACCGGCCGACGCCCAGCCGTAGCTCCAGCCGAAGTACTCGCCCGAGATCACCAGCCCGACGGCGATGCCCCACAGCTGGAAAGTGCCGAGCGTCTTGCCGAGTGTTTGCGAGGGGGCTGTGCTCATGGTGGGGTTCCTGCGGTGGGAGGTTGCGAGTGGCACCACGCTGAGGTGGCCCGACGCTTGCACTGCACGCTGTGCGTCGGACAAGCTCAGACCACGGCCGATCTGCCAGCCAGCGATATCGAAATTCGGCAAATCGCGCGGGAGATTTTCATGTGGCCACGCCCAGCTTACCCCGTGTCGACGGGATCGACAGCGCCCGGCGAGGCCGCGATGCGCTGGTCGCACTCGGCGCACGTGGACACGCCCGCTGCCAAGCTGATTGGCTGGCAGCAGCAGTACGACCGGTTGTCCGGCGGCGCCTTTCGCGGCCCGTTGGCCGAGGTCTGGCTCGACGACGTGCAGGTGTGTCGCGAACGCATCCGTCACGCGGTGCGCCCGACCTGCCGCATCCGCCCCGACACGCTGTGGTGCGGCGTCCCGCGGGCGCCCGACGGCACGCGCATCGAGGGACATCGGGTCGGTGACGCTGGCGAGATGGTCAGCGGCAGCAAGGAGGCCTTCGAACTGCTGACGCCCGACCACCACGACATCTTCGGCATCGTCGCGTCGCGCAGCGCCTTGCAGGCAGCAGCCTGCGCGCAAGGCCGACCGTTGAACATGCAGATGCCCCATCGGCCGACCTGGCTGGCCTGCGACCTTGACGCGCAGGCGCAATTGCAGCGCGGTCTGGCACTGCGGCTGGTCGATGCAGGGCACGGTGAAAGCTGCCACGACCACGCTGCCGCGCGTCGGTTCGCGCAGGCTGCGGTGCTCGACACCTTGCTGTCGGCGCGGGCCGTGCCGCAAGCGGACGGTCACGCAGGCCCGAGCTTCGAGCGCCGACGGCGCTTGGTGCAGCGTTCAAAGAGTCAGGCCATCGAAAGTCCTGCTTGAAACTTCACCCAGATCATTTTCATGGCTCGCCCCTTTTTGGGGTTGCCACCTCTTCATCCCTCTATAGCTCATAAGGTGAGCCACCAAGCGTGCGGCTGAGGTTTGGCACTCATCAGGGGCGCCGATCGGATCAACTCTGCTCACGAACAGGAAGCTTCAGAGTCACAAAAGTAAACGTATTGTTTCTTGGCCTCGTCGTTTCAAGGTTCAAGGATTTGATGGTCGAGACCGTCAAGGCCGCAGACCAATCAGCCCTCACCAACACCGCAACGACCTTCGTCGTCGATCAACTCTTAAAGGATCAAGCAAATGAAGACAGAGCACTTTCTCGCCCGGTGCATTTGTTCGCTCAATGCGCCCAGGTACCGCAGCCTCGCCGTTCTGCTGCTCGCAGGTCTGGGCGCAACAGCCGCACAGTCTGCGGTGACATATACGTACACGGGGGCGCCACTCGACTACTTCGCTCGCACGCCCGGAGTTCCAAACTTGCTGGGCACGAGAGTCTCGGGCGCCGCCACGTTCGACGAGGCAGTCGTCACCAACACTTTCACTGGCACGGTGAACTTCTTAACAGCCATGTTGGGTACCGACAAGTTGGGTTCGTTGCCAGTATTCAGCAATACCGTAGTCGGCCTGCCCAGCATGGTGATGACGTTTCGTATGGGTCAAATCATCGACTGGTCGCTGACAACATCTTTCATCGTTGCACCAGGAAGCTACTTGGTTCCCGTGAATTCAACCACGACTGGCGACAACATTTCTCCAGTCACGGGTGGATCGCTGTTGGGTTCTGCGAGAAACGCAACATCAGGAACTTGGACTCGCGAAGCCCCCCCAACCGTCGTTCCACTACCAGCAGCCCTGCCAATGCTGCTGGCTGGGCTCGGTGCATTCGGTGCTCTGGCTCGCAGGAAAAAGTCGCGGTAGTCCGAGAGGTTTCAGACTCGATCGCGGAGCCGGCCCGTGGGGGTCGGCTTTTCGGCACCACTGAGCCCACTGCGCCAGACCGACAGCAAATCTCACATCACCGTCGTCGAATACGTTTGTCGATGCTTGTCAATCCACGCGCACTTCAAATCACTTCGTGGCTCACTCCTTGTTGTGGTGAGCACATCATCCTGCCTCTATAGCTCACAGGATGAGCCACCAAGAGAGCGGCTGAGGTTTGTCGCTAATCAGGTGCGAAGCCCGCGGCGGCACGCCTTGCAAAGCTCAGCCGATCACTGATGCACCGCCGGCCGCACCAGCGCCGGTCGGCCGCCGAAGCGCTTCAGGATCGATTGTTCGATGCCTGCCGCATCGAGGCCGTTTTGCGTCATCAGCACCGCCGGGTCGCCGTGCTCGATGAATTCATCGGGCAGGCCGAGCACCAGCACCGGCAGCACGATGCCGGCCTGTTGCAGCGCTTCGAGCACCGCCGAGCCCGCGCCGCCCATCGTGCAGCCGTCTTCGAGGGTGACCAGCGCGTCGTGGCTGCGCGCCAGTTCGCAAACCAGCGCCACATCGAGCGGCTTGGCAAAACGCATGTTGGCAACCGTCGCATCGAGGCGCTCGGCGGCGTCGAGCGCGGCGTACAGCAAGGTGCCGAACGCGAGGATCGCGATGCGCTTGCCGTGCGCGCCGATCGACGGGCTGGCGCGGCCGCCACATTCGCGGCGGATTTCGCCTTTTCCCAGCGCGATCGCCGTCATCACCTGCTGCACTTCGACGCCGACGCCCTTGCCGCGCGGGTAGCGCACAGCGGTTGGGTGGTTTTGCATGAACGCGGTGTAAAGCAGCTGGCGGCACTCATTTTCATCGGCCGGCGTCATCACGCTCAGGTTGGGTATGCAGCGCAAATAGGCGATGTCGTAGTTGCCCGCGTGCGTGGCACCGTCGGCACCGACCAGCCCTGCGCGATCGAGTGCGAACACCACCGGCAGGTTCTGGATCGCCACGTCGTGGATCAACTGGTCGTAGGCGCGCTGCAAAAAGGTCGAGTAGATCGCGACCACCGGCTTCAATCCTTCGCAGGCCAGCCCGGCGGCAAACGTCACCGCATGCTGCTCGGCGATGCCGACATCGTGGTATCGGCCCGGGAAACGCCGCTCGAACTCGACCATGCCCGAGCCCTCGCGCATCGCCGGTGTGATGCCGACCAGCCGCGGGTCGGCCTCGGCCATGTCGCACAGCCAAGAGCCGAACACCTGAGTGAAGGTCGGCTTGCCCGGAGCCGACGGCTTGATCCCGACGGCGGGGTTGAATTTGCTCGGGCCGTGGTACGCCACCGGGTCGTTTTCGGCCAGCTTGTAGCCCTGGCCCTTCTTGGTGACGACGTGCAGGAACTGCGGACCCTTGAGCTGGCGCAGGTTCTCCAGCGTCGGGATCAGCGCGTCGAGGTCGTGGCCGTCGATCGGGCCGACGTAGTTGAAGCCGAACTCCTCGAAGATGGTGCCCGGCACGACCATGCCTTTGGCGTGCGACTCGAAGCGGCGTGCCAGTTCGAGCAGCGGCGGCGCGTTCTTCAACACCGACTTGGCGGTGTCGCGCGCGTTGGCGTAGAAGCGGCCGCTCATCAGCCGTGCCAGATAGCGGTTGAGCGCACCGACCGGCGGCGAGATCGACATGTCGTTGTCGTTGAGGATGACCAGCACATCGGCGCCCGCCACGCCCGCGTTGTTGAGCGCCTCGAACGCCATGCCCGCGCTCATCGCGCCGTCCCCGATGACGGCGATCGCCTTGCGGTGCTCGCCCTTCTGGCGCGCGCCGATCGCCATGCCGAGCACGGCCGAGATCGAGGTCGACGAATGCGCGGTGCCGAAGGCGTCGTACTCGCTTTCGTCGCGACGCGGAAAGCCGCTGATGCCGCCCTGCTGGCGCAGCGAGCCCATGCGGTCGCGGCGGCCGGTCAGGATCTTGTGCGGATAGGTCTGGTGGCCCACATCCCAGACGATGCGGTCGTTCGGCGTGTCGAAGACCTTGTGCAAGGCGATCGTCAGCTCGACCGTGCCGAGGTTGGACGACAGGTGGCCGCCGGTCTGCGACACGCTGTGCAGCAGGTAGTCGCGCAACTCGTCGGCGAGTGTGTGCAGTTCGCTGCGCGACAGCCGCCGCACATCGGCCGGCGATTCGATCGAATGAAGCAACGCGTTGTTCATGGTCAGCTGTCCCGTTCCACCACCTTGTCGGCCAACTGGCCGAGCCGCTCCGTGTCACGCAAGCCCGATCGCGCCAGCGCCGATTGCGCCCGATCGCGCAACTCCCACGCATGCCGCACGGCTGCGTCCAGGCCCATCAGGCTGACATAGGTGGGCTTGTTCGCATCGACATCCTTGCCCGCCGTCTTGCCGAGCTTGTCGGACGCCTGGGTCACGTCGAGCACGTCGTCGATGACCTGGAAGGCCAGGCCGATCGAGTCGCCGTACACCTCTAGCGCCGACCAGGCCGCCGCGTCGGTCTCACCACACGCCGCACCCATCATCACGCTGGCCCGCAGCAGCGCGCCGGTCTTGCGATGGTGCATGTCGCGCAGGCTGTCTTCGTTCAGCGGGTGTCCGACGCTGGCGAGGTCGATCGCCTGGCCGCCGGCCATGCCGGTGTGGCCCGCAGCGCGAGCCAACAGGCCGCACAGGCGGGCCTGCAAGACGGGCGGCACGGAACCGTGTTGACCCTCATCGACCTCCGGCGTCAACACCTCGAAGGCCAGCGCCTGCATCGCGTCACCGGCCAACATGGCCTGCGCTTGGCCGAACTTCACATGCACCGTCGGCTTGCCACGCCGCAGCACGTCGTTGTCCATGCAGGGCATGTCGTCGTGCACCAGCGAATAGGCGTGGATCAGCTCGACGGCGCAGGCTGCGCGCAGCGCCGCCGTCCTTAAAGACGGAGTACGCAAACCGCCGACAGCATGCGCCGCCGCCAGCACCAGCAGCGGCCGCAGGCGCTTGCCACCGTCGAGCACGCCGTAGCGCATCGCGGTGCCGAGTGCGGCCGGCGCTTCGGCGGGCACCCACCGGCGCAGGCACACCTCAATGATGGACAGTTCAGACCGCGTCCAGGTGTCGAAATCGGCGACAGTCACGTTGGATTCCACGGTTTGAGCTGGCCGTCTTCGAGCACCTTGACCTGCTGCTCGACCGCCTCCAGGCGACTGCGGCAAAAATTCAACAAATCGGCGCCGCGCCGGTACTTGTCGAGCAGTTGGTCCAGCGGCAGTTGACCCGCTTCCATCGCGCCGACCAGGCGGTCGAGCTCGGACAAGGCGGCCTCGTAAGTCTCGGGCAAGGGCGCCGCAGCGGCGAGGGCGGACGCAGGGTTCGCGGGAGCAGAGGAGGTCTTGGCCATGGGCTGTCAGAGTGCCGCATGATTGTAGACAGCCGACTTTCGCCCGGGCGGCGCCTAAAATGCAGGCCCCGCGCGCTTTTCAGGCCGGTCCGATCTGCCCCGAGCGCACCGCGCCTGTCCCCGAGTTTTTCACCGCCTCCCAGGAGATCGTCCCGGTCATGTCCGATCTGCATGTCGCGCACAACGCCCTGCCGCTGGCGGCGTCGACTTATTTCGACGCAGCATTGTTCCAGCGCGAAGCCGACACGCTGTTCCGGCATGGCCCGCGCTACCTCGGTCATGAGCTGTCGGTGCCGATGCCCGGCGACTACTACACGCTGCCGCAAGAAGGCGACGGCCGCGTGCTGGTGCGCACGCCGAGCAGCGTCGAGCTGATCTCGAACGTGTGCCGCCACCGCCAGGCGCTGATCCTGCACGGCCGCGGCAACACCCAGCGCAACATCGTCTGCCCGCTGCACCGCTGGACCTACGACCTGAAAGGCCAGTTGATCGGCGCGCCGCACTTTGCCGAGTCGCCGTGCCTGCACCTCAACAACTACCGAACGCGCAGCTGGAACGGCCTGGTGTTCGAGGACAACGGCCGCGACATCGCTGCCGACCTGGCCGCGCTCGGCCCGCGCGCCGACCTCGATTTTTCGGGCCACGTGCTCGACCGCGTGCACGTACATGAGTGCGAATACAACTGGAAAACCTTCATCGAGGTGTACCTCGAGGACTATCACGTCGGCCCGTTCCATCCCGGCCTCGGCAACTTCGTCGCCACCGACGATCTGCGCTGGGAGATGGGACGCCACTATTCGGTGCAGACGGTGGGCGTGGCCACCGCGTCCGGCGAGGCGCTCGGCAAGCCCGGCTCCAGCGTGTACGGCCACTGGCACGACGAGGTGCTGCGCTACCAGCAGGAGCACCATGGCGGCCGCCCGCCGAAGCACGGCGCGATCTGGCTCACCTACTACCCCGGCGTGATGGTCGAGTGGTACCCGAACGTGCTGGTGGTCTCGACGCTGTACCCGCGCGGGCCGCGCCACACCACCAACGTGGTCGAGTTCTATTACCCGGAAGAGATCGCCGCTTTCGAGCGCGAGTACATGGACACGCAGCAGGCGGCCTACTTGGAGACCTGCGTCGAGGACGACGAGATCGCGCTGCGCATGGATCAGGGCCGAGCCGCGTTGTGGCAGCGCGGCGACCACGAATCGGGCCCATACCAAAGCCCGATGGAAGACGGCATGGAGCAGTTCCACGCCTGGTACCGCGGGGCGATGGGCACCGAGCTGCAATCAGACACCGAGGGCCTGTCGGCCGGTGGCAAACGAGCGGCCACCCTCGCTGCGTGACGATGCTTACCGCTGCTGCGATCACCACGCTGGTGGCGCCCGAGGCGCTGCGGACGCTGCAGGCCAGCGGCGCGCCGCTGCGGCTGCTCGACGCCAGCTTCGACCTGACCGACGCTGCGGCGGGCGAGCGAGCCCACCTCGATGCGCACCTGCCCGGCGCACATTACGTGCACCTCGACCGCGACCTGTGCGGCGCGAAGACGGTGCCGGGCCCGGGCAACCGCGGCCGCCATCCGCTGCCCGATCGCGCGGCGTTCGCCGCGACCGCTGGGCGGCTCGGCATCACACCGACGACGCAGGTCGTCGTGTACGACCGCCAGGGCGCGATGTTCGCGGCGCGGCTGTGGTGGATGCTGCGCTGGCTGGGCCATGCGCCGGTGGCGGTGCTCGACGGCGGATACGCCGCGTGGCAGGCCATCGGCGGCGCGGTGGAAAGCGGTGCGGTGCCCATACCGACACCGCAGCCCGCGTACCCGATCGGCACCGAACCGTCGCCGCTGGTGCGCACCGTCGATGCCGCCACGCTGCAACGTCGGCTCGGCCAGATCGCACTGATCGATGCGCGAGCGCCCGAGCGCTTTCGCGGCGACGTGGAACCGCTGGACGCGCAGGCCGGGCACATCCCGGATGCACGCAATCGGTTCTTCAAGGACAACCTCGCCGCCGACGGCCGCTTCAAGTCGGCCGACACTTTGCGAGCCGAGTTCGCGCCGTTGCTCGGCACGCGGCCCACCGCTGACGTGGTGCACTCGTGCGGCTCGGGCGTCACCGCGTGCCACAACCTGCTGGCGATGGCCGTCGCAGGGCTGGACGGCGCCGCGCTGTATCCCGGGTCGTGGAGCGAATGGTCGGCCGATCCGGCGCGGCCGATCGCGCGCGGCTGAGCGCCCGCGCTCAGGCCACGCCGTGGGCCTTGAACCAGGCCAGGCAGCGCTGCCAGCCGTCGTCGGCCGCCGGCTTGCGGTAGCTGGGCCGGTAGTCGGCGTGAAACGCGTGCGGTGTGTCAAGGTATACGACGAACTGCGACTGCTGCGCGGCCGGCGAGCCGGCTGACAACGCCGCCTTCATGCGTTCGATGCTGTCGGCCGGAATGCCGCTGTCCGAACCGCCGTACAAGCCGAGCACCGGCGCTTGCAACTGCGCCGCGACATCGACCGGGTGCTTCGGCTGCAAGGCCGACGGCGCGCCGACCAGGCGGCCGTACCACGCCACGCCGGCTTTCACCGCCGGGTTGTGCGCGCTGTAGAGCCAGGTGATGCGCCCGCCCCAACAGAAGCCGGTGATGCCGAGTTTCGAGGTGTCGCCGCCTTGTGATTTCGCCCAGGCCACGGTCGCGTCGAGATCGGCCATGACCTGCGCATCGGGCACCTTGGAGACGATCTCGGAGATCAACCGGGCCATCTCGGAGACCGCCTTCGCGTCGCCTTGGCGCACGAACAGCTCGGGCGCGATCGCCAGGCAACCGAGCTTCGCAAAGCGCCGCGCCACGTCAGCAATGTGCTCGTGCACGCCGAAGATTTCGCTGATCACCAGCACCACCGGCAGGCCCATGGCGCCCGCCGGGGCGGCGCGGTAGGCCGGCAGATCGAAGTCGCCGACGCGGATCGTCACCGGCCCGGCTGTGAGGCCCGCCGTGTCGGTCTGAATCGTCTGCGCGCCGACCGGCAGCACGGCAGCAGCGAAGCCGCTGCCGACGGCGGTCTGCACGAAATCGCGCCGACTGTAGGCGCGGTGCGCAAGCAAGCTGTCGAACTCGGTCTTGAACATCGGGGGCCCCTCACAGTCGTGCGTTGCCGGCGATCCTGTCACGGTTATCCCCGACAATCAAAAACATGGATTTGCCCCTGCTCGTACGGCCCACGCCTCCCGACACGGCCGTCGCACGCTGGCGCGGTCAACTGGCTGCCATCGACATGGGTTCGAACAGCTTTCGCCTCGAACTGGGCCAGCTCGACGGCCTGCGCTACCGCCGCGTCGACTACCTGAAAGAAACCGTGCGGCTGGGCGGCGGCCTCGACGAAAACGGGCTGCTGACCGAAGAAGCGATGCTGCGCGGCCTGGCGTGCCTGGCGCGCTTTGCCAACCGGCTCCGAGGTGTGGCGCCGTGGCAGGTGCGTGCGGTCGCCACGCAGACGCTGCGCGAGGCGCGCAATCGGAACGCCTTCCTCGCCCGCGCGGAAACCGTGCTCGGTTACCCGATCGAGGTGATCTCGGGCCGCGAAGAAGCGCGGCTGATCTACGCCGGCGTGGCCCGGCTGCAACCGTCGGAGCATCCCCGGCTGGTGATCGACATCGGCGGCCGCTCGACCGAGATGATCCTCGGCGAAGGCCGCAAGCCGCTGTGCGCCGAATCGTTCCAGGTCGGCAGCGTCAGCCTGTCGATGAAGTACTTCGGCGACGGCCGCTACACGCAGGCCGCCTTCCGCGCCGCGCAGGTGGCGGCGGGCGCCGAACTCGAAGAAGCACTGGAGCCGTTCGCGCCGACGCACTGGGTCGAGGCACTCGGCTCGTCGGGCACGGTGGGCGCGGTGTCGCAACTGCTGCAAGCCAACCGCGTGACCGACGGTCGCATCACGCCGGGCGGCCTGCGCTGGCTGATGGAGCAGTGCATCGCGGCCGGCCGCGTCGAGCGGCTCGCGCTGCCCGGCCTGAAGGAAGACCGCCGCGCGATCATTGCCGGCGGGTTGTCGATCCTGTACACGCTGGCGACGCACTTCGGCATCGACGCGCTGCTGCCGGCGCGCGGTGCGCTGCGCCAGGGCGTGATCTTCGACCTCGACGAGCGGCTCAACGCCGGCCAGCAGCCGCACGACGGCGAAGACGTGCGCGACAGTTCGGTGCGCGAATTGCAACGCCGTTTCAACGTCGATGAAGCGCAGGCAACGCGGGTCGGCCTGGTTGCCGAGACGCTCTACCAACACGTGCAGCCGGACGCTGGCCGCGACTCGCGCCGCGAACTGCAATGGGCCTGCGCGCTGCACGAGATCGGCATGATGGTGTCGCACCACGACCACCACCGCCACAGCGCCTACGTGCTCGGCAACGTGGACGCGGCCGGGTTCTCGCAATCGCAGCAGCGGCGCCTGGCCGAACTGGTGCTGGCGCAACGCGGCGGGCTGCGCAAAGTCGAGGCCGGGCTGATGCAGCCCGACTTCGCGTGGCAGGCGCTGTGCCTGCGGCTGGCGATCATCAAGTGCCACTCGCGCGGGCCGGTGGACAACCACGCGATCGCGTTGCGCCGCAGCGGATCGCTGGCCGAGTTGAGCTGGCAGCCCGGCTGGCTGGAGAACCACCCGCGCACCCACTACCTGCTGACCGAAGAGGCGGGGTGCTGGCAACGCGGCGGGCCGTTGCAGCTCGATCTGCCGCGCTCGTCCGGCTACTGAGCGATTGCCCTGCGGGCTTTTCGATTTGCGCGGATCGATCGAGCGCAGTGTCCGCCGACGCCTTCGTCTCTATCGTTCCTGGCTTGCGAACCAGTGAGCCAACTCCTCCACCAGCCGAGATATCTCCAGCCGTTCATCGGCAGTCAGCCCTTTCGCCTTGACCGTCCAAGCGCTTTCGCCCGCCGAGACGGACACGCCCTCGGTGTCCATGAAGCACTCCAGCGCGTAAATCAACGATCGCGTGTTCTCGTCCAGCTTCGAGCGGTTCATGCGGTGCAAGCCGGCACGGCATTCCTGGAAAGCGCTCACCACCGGTTCATGCTCGCCGTCGGTGTGCGGCACCCTCAACGCCTGACGAGCGGTCGAGAATTTCTCCGCTGGATAACCGTAGCTCATCGACAACTCCCGTTTTGCAACGCCTGATTTTCGCTTACAGGCTTTCGCTTGCAGGCGCATCCACTGCCCGCAGACCGAGCAAGCCGCCCCTTGGCACGGTTGGGGGCCGCCGCAGCTCGACCTGCCACGGCCGTCGGGTCACGGCAGTTCGGCGACGCTGATGGCCGACAGGAACAGTGTTTCCAACGGCTGGGCGTCGATCCACGCCACGATGCGGGTGTCGGGTGACGGGCGCAGCAGATGGCTACATCGCCGCCATAGCAGCCGCCAACGGATTGGCAGTGGCCACCCGAGACACCGCACCTTTCGAGGCCTCAGGCGCCGCTTTCATCAACCCCTGGCTGGCCTGAAGGTCGGCGACCGGCTGAGAGCGGCTCACAAGCAATCCGGCGCCTGCACCGCCTGCAACACGACTTGCGTAAACCCTTCGCGGTCGCGGTGGCGCAGCCACCAGACCGCGCCTTTCTTGATCGCCCACTCCTGCGGCGTGTCGGCCAGCAAATGGGCCGCCACCAGACCCAGCGTCGGCTGGTGACCGATCACCAGCACCGGGTCGGGCGACTCGGGCCAGCGCGCGGCTTTCAGCAGCGCTTCGCCGCTGGCGTCGGGCGCCAGCGCGTCGGTGGTCTTGAAGTTCTTGCCCAAGGCCTTGGCTGTCTGCTGGCAGCGCAGCGCCGGGCTGACCAGGATGCGCGTCGTGTGCGCGAGCCGCTGGTTCAGCCAGTCGGCCATGCGCTGCGCCTGGCGCTCTCCCTTGGCGGTCAACGCGCGCTCCAGATCGGTGTGCCCGTCCTTGATGACATGCGCTTCCGCATGGCGCCACAGGATCAGGTCCATCGCATCACGGCCCGGGGGCGCTCGATTTGAAACGTGTCACCAAGGCCTGCTGAGCGCCTGCGCCGTCGGCGCCGAGACGCGAGTAGCTGCCGTCGCTGTTCAACATCCAGGCGTCGCGGCGGTCGCGCAGGTAAGGCACCAGGCACTCGTCGATCACGCGCTGGCGCAGCGCGGCGTCGCGCACGGGCCAGGCCACCTCGATGCGGCGAAACATGTTGCGACTCATCCAGTCGGCACTCGACAGGTACAGCACTTCGTCGTCGTCGCCCGGGCCCCAGCGGAAATACATCACCCGCGAATGTTCGAGAAAGCGCCCGACCACCGAACGCACGCGGATGCGGTCGGTCGCGCCCGGCACCCCGGGCCGCAGCACGCAGGCGCCGCGCACGATCAGGTCGATGTCGGCGCCGGCCTGGCCCGCGCGCACCAGCGCATCGATCAGCGGCGGATCGGTCAGTGCATTGAGCTTGACGACGATGCGCGCCGGCGCGCCGACACGCGCCGCATCGGCCACCCGCTCGATGGCCTGGATGAACCTGCGGTGCATGGTGAACGGCGCCTGCAACAACTGGCGCAGCGGCTTCATCTTGCCGAGGCTGGCCAACTGCTGGAACACCGCATCGGCGTCGGCGGTCAATTCGGCATCGGCAGTCAGGTAGCCGATGTCGGTGTAGAGCCGCGCGGTCTTCGGGTTGTAGTTGCCGGTCGACAAGTGCGCATAGCGGCGCAGCCGCTGACCGTTGGCCGTCGCCTCGCGCCGCGTCACCAGCAGCAGCTTGGC
>JANMTL010000203.1:0-1850 GCA_031390425.1 Rhizobacter sp. | reverse complement strand
TTTGTCGAGACGCATGGCTGGGTCCTCCTATACCCCCGGAGTTGAGGGGATACGGGCGCTTTTCAAGGCGTCGATCCGGGCCGTGTCGACACCGCCTCGGCGCAGGCCGCTGCGCTGGCCCAGGCCCACTGAAAGTTGTAGCCGCCCAGCCAGCCGGTCACGTCGACCACCTCGCCGATGAAATGCAGCCCGGGCACCCGCTTGCTTTCGAGCGTGGTCGAGCTCAGTTCGCGGGTGTCGACGCCACCGGCCGTCACCTCGGCCTTGCGGTAACCCTCGGTGCCGCTGGGCACCACGCTCCACCGCTTCAAGCTCGCCGCCAGCGTCGCCAGATCGCGGTCGCGCAGCTCGGGCATCGGCCGGTCGGCGGTGTCCGGGTGCTGGCTCAGCCAAACGTCGGCCAGACGCCGCGGCAGCCATTCGGCCAGCTCGTTCGACAACTTGCGGCGCGAGCTGGTCTTGGCGCGGGTCAGCACGTCTTGCAGATCGTGGCGCGGTACCAGGTCGAGGTCGAGCGGTGTGCCGGGACGCCAGTAGGTCGAGATCTGCAACACCGCTGGCCCGCTCAAGCCGCGATGCGTGAACAGCAGGTCTTCGGCGAATTCGCCCCGCGCCTTGCCGCTGCCGGTAGCGACAACCGCCTCGACCGACAGCCCAGCCAGTGCGACAAACGGCTGCCACGCCGCCGCGTCGAAGGTCAGCGGCACCAGGGCCGGTCGCGTCTCGACGATCGCATGCCCGAACTGACGCGCGACGCGGTAGCCTAAGTCGCTGGCGCCGATCTTCGGGATCGACAGGCCGCCGGTGGCCACGACCACCCGAGAGGCGCGTAACGGCCCGCGGTCGGTGCGCAGCTCGAAGCCGCTGGCGCCGTGCGCGATCTCATGCACGGCACACGGTTGCCAGCGCGTCACGCCACCGGCTTCGCACTCGCGCAGCAGCATCGCGATGATGTCTTCGCTGGACTCGTCGCAGAACAACTGGCCCTTGTGCTTTTCGTGGGAGGCGATGCGGTGTCGTTGCAGCAGCGCGATGAAATCCTGGGGCGTGTAGCGCGCCAGTGCAGATCGGCAGAACGCCGGGTTGGCCGACAAAAACTGCGCCGGCGTGGTGTCGCGGTTGGTGAAGTTGCAGCGCCCGCCGCCGGAGATACGGATTTTTTCGGCCACCCGTTCGGCGTGATCGATCAGCAGCACCCGCGCGCCGCGCTGGCCGGCGATGGCCGCGCAGTGCAGCCCGGCAGCGCCGGCGCCGATGATTACCGCGTCGAACTGCTGCATCGGCGCGAATCAGTACATCAGTCGATCGGGCCGGATGTCCCGCAGGATCGTGGTGGCGATCTCTTCGATCGACTTGTGCGTGGACGACAGCCAGGCGATGCCTTCCTTGCGCATCATCGTCTCGGCCTCGCGCACCTCGTAGCGGCAGTTCTCCAGCGACGCGTACTTGCTGTCGGGTCGCCGCTCGGTGCGGATCTGGTTGAGCCGCAGCGGATCGATCGTCAGCCCGAAGCACTTCTTCTTGTACGGCGCCAGGCTGGGCGGAATGTGGCCGCGCTCGAAATCCTCCGGGATCAGCGGATAGTTCGCCGCCTTGATGCCGTGCTGCATCGCCAGGTACAGCGAGGTCGGCGTCTTGCCGCTGCGGCTGACGCCGACCAGGATCACATCGGCCGAGATCAGGTTCTTCGACGACTGGCCGTCGTCGTGGGCGAGCGAGAAGTTGATCGCCTCGATGCGGTCGGTGTACTCCTGGCTCTTCGACACATCGACGAAGCGCCCGACGCGGTGGTTCGAGGTCATCGCGAACTCGGCTTCGAGCGGCTCGATGAAGGTGTTGAACATGTCGAG
>JANMTL010000004.1:0-2206 GCA_031390425.1 Rhizobacter sp. | reverse complement strand
CAAGAACCCGAAGAGCGGCAAAGACATCGTCGTCAAGGACGTGATCGCCGACGCCTTCCTGCAGCAGATCCTGCTGCGCCCGGCCGAGTACTCGGTGATCGCCACGCTGAACCTGAACGGCGACTACGTGTCCGACGCGCTGGCCGCGCAGGTCGGCGGCATCGGCATCGCCCCGGGGGCGAACCTGTCGGACTCGATCGCGATGTTCGAAGCCACGCACGGCACCGCACCCAAGTACGCCGGCAAGGACTACGTGAACCCGGGCTCGGAAATCCTCTCGGCCGAGATGATGCTGCGCCACATGGGCTGGCTCGAGGCCGCCGACCTGATCATCAGCTCGATGGAAAAATCGATCCTGTCGAAGAAGGTCACCTACGACTTCGCGCGGCTGATGGACGGCGCAACGCAGGTGTCGTGCTCGGGCTTCGGGCAGGTGATGATCGAGCACATGTAACGCGGTTCCAGGACGTCTTCGGACGTCCCGTCTGCTTCCACACAGAACCCAGATCATTGGCGAGCCGCAGCGTGTGTGGCGCCCGGCGCCGCGTCAAGGGTTCGCTGACGCCGGGCTGCGCCCGCCCTGGACCCGGCGCCGTGCGCCCGGATTGCGGTGTCGTCCAAAGGCACTTAGACTGCACAGGATTCTGTAATTTTCCAAGAGGCCAGTCATGAGCATTTCTGCCAGCGACGTGGTGCCGTTCACGCAGGCGCGCGCCAACTTGTCCGAGCTGGCCGACCAGGTGAAAGCCGGCGCCGAAAAGATCATCACAAAAAACGGCGAGAGCTATGTTGCCCTGATCGACGCCGACCGGCTGGACTACTACCACCGCCTGGAGCGCGAGCGCATCCACCTGCTGCTCATCGACGATGCCAAGCGCGGGCTGGAAGACATCGCTGCCGGGCGCACCCAGGACGCCGACGCCGCCATCGCCCAGCTCCAGAAGCGGCGTGCCCGACCCGGTGACGCGGCGGGCAAGGTCAGCGTGAAGGACGCTCCGACCGCAAGGAAGCGTGGCTGACCCGCTGTTCCGGGTCGAGCTCACCGCCAGCTTCCTGCAGAGGCTGGAGGCGATCGAGGACTTCCTGGCCGAGGCCGACGCGGTCTTCGCATTCGACAGATTGCTGGCCGAGCTGCGCACCACGGTCATCCCCAACTTGCGTCGCTTCCCGCGCATCGGCCGGCGCTACCTCGATCAGCCGCCGCAGTCGACCGAGGCACTCGCCCAATTGGCAGCACTGCCGCACGGTGCGGCCGACGCATTGCGGGAGTACCTGCACGGCGACTACCTGATCCTGTACACCGTGGACGCGACGGGCATGGTCGTGCACCTGCTGTCCGTACGGCACCACCGCGAGCTCTCCTTCCAGTTCGCCGGGCTCTGGCCCGGTGCCTCGGGTGCGCGCGAGCGCTGATCCTTGATGACCATGCCCAACGCAGCGACGGCAGCAACGACATGAGCAACGAAGCCTTTGCCCGCGTGAAGATTGACGCGCTGCTCGCGGCGCAGGGTTGGGACACGCTCGACACCACACGCCCCAGCACGGCCTACTCGGCAGGCTACTCGAGTTTGCCACGCGCTCTTGTCTGCGGCAGACGTGGGGGGCTTGCACGACGTGCTGGTGGGCATCCGCGAAATCGGCAAGGCCGAGTCGGAGGGTGACCTGCGAGCCCTCCGTGCGCTGACGCCGGAGGTGTTGGAGGATCTCAGCAGCGGTCCGACACGCTGACCCACACTCGGTCGAGCGTCACATCGGGCGTTCTTCCTACGCCACCCGGCCGGGAACCCGTTCAGGCTGTGTCATGCGACGCAACAGGGCTCCCGACAAAGGCATGAGCGAACGACACGATCACCTGCCCGCTGGCTCGCCACAGCAGGTGTCTGCCGACGGGCGGCGCGTGTGGATTCGGCGCATGCTCACGCGCACCGCCAATGTCTGCCTAGGCGCGAGCCTGGGGGCGCTGCTCGTGGCTGCCTTCATTCCAAGCGGCTGGTGGCCGTCCGTCGCTTTCGCCGGGTTCGTTCTCTACCTTCTGTTGAACCACCTTCGACTCGAGGTCTGAGAGCCACCCCTTTCAAGGTCTTCCTGTCCGAGCTTTCTTGAGGACTCGGGAGGTGGAAACGTGGGCTCGGGCGGTGGCGCCATCGACATACCCCTTGGGTTTGCTGATCTTGGGGCCGCGCTTGTGGGTGGTGAGGCGCTTGGG
>JANMTL010000311.1:0-9628 GCA_031390425.1 Rhizobacter sp. | reverse complement strand
CTGGTGGCCTGGTCGAGGCCGGCCAGCACGTTCAGGATCGTCGTCTTGCCGCAGCCCGAGTGGCCGATGATGCAGACGAACTCGCCCTTGTTGATGCCGAAGTTGACGCTGTCGAAGACCGGCTCGGTTTGTTGGCCGTCGGGCGTCGGGTAGCTTTTCGACAGGCCTTCGATGCGCAGGAAAGGGCCGGTTCCCTCGCCCAGAGGGAGTGGATGCATCAGCTCACTCGACATACGAAATCGCCTTCTGCGCCCGCGCAAACGCCATGTCGAGCAGCATGCCGACGACGCCGATCACCAGGATCGCGAAGATCACATTGGTCAGCGACAGATTGTTCCATTCGTTCCAGACGAAGTAGCCGATGCCGGTGCCGCCCACCAGCATTTCGGCCGCCACGATCACCAGCCACGCGATGCCCATGCTGATGCGCATGCCGGTCAGGATGGTCGGCGCGGCGGCCGGCAGGATCACCTCGAACGCCAGCCGCAGCCGCGACACCTCCAACGTCTTCGCCACGTTGAGCCACTCGCGCCGTACCCCAGCGACGCCGAACGCGGTGTTGATCAGCATCGGCCAGACCGAGCAGATGAAGATCACGAAGATGCCCGAGATCGACGAGTCCTTGATCGTGTACAGCGCCAGCGGCATCCAGGCCAGCGGCGAGATCGGTTTGAGCACCTGGATGAACGGGTCGAGCGCGCGGTACAGCATCGGGCTCATGCCGATCAAAAAGCCCAGCGGGATCGCGATCAGCGCCGCGATGCCGAAGCCGAGTGCGACACGGCCGAGTGAGTAGCCGAGCTGCAAGCCGATGCCCTTGTCGTTCGGCCCGTTATCGTAGAACGGGCTGGACAACTGCTGCGCCACTGTCCGGCCCATTTGCGCGAGCGTCGGGAAACCGCTGCTCTTCTTGTCGCCCTCGGCCAATGCCGGGTCTTTGCCGAGCAGCTTCTGGTACTCGATCTGCTCGGCCGTCAGCGTGACCACCGGTCCCGGCACCGACTTGGCGGGCAGCGTGGCCAGGTGCCAGATCGCCAGCAAAACGATCAAGATAAACAGGGACAGGGCGCTCGACTGCAGCGCCTGCTTCTTCTGAGGTTTCACGCAGCGACCTCAGGCTTTGCTGATCGCGAAGCTCTTGGCGTACGCATCGGCTTTCGCCGGGTCGAACTCCTTGCCCATGATCGAGTACTTCTTGTACGCGCCCTCGGGCACCTTCTGGTCGAGCAGCTTCATCTGCTTCTTCGCGTCGGTCAGCAAGAAGACTTGCTCGGCGATCTGCTTGTAGTCGACGTCGCCCTTGACGTAGCCCCAGCGCTTCATCTGCGTCAACATCCACACCGCCATGCTCTGCCACGGCACCGGGTCGAAGTCGGCGCGGTCGGGCACGGTCTTGATGCCGCCCAGGCCGTCGGCGAACTTGCCGGTCAGCACCTGGTTGACCACCGTCTCGGGCTGGTTCAGGTAGGCCGTCGGGCTGATGACCTTGGCGATCAGCTCGCGGTTCTTCGGGTCACGCGCCATGTTCGCAGCGGTCAGCACCGAGCGGTACAGCGCGGCGAAGGTGTTCGGGTTCTGCTTGATGAAGTCTTCGCTGACACCGAAAGCGCAGCACGGGTGGCCGTCCCAAATCTCCTTCGACAGGATGTGGATGAAACCCACCTCGTCGTACACCGCACGCTGGTTGAACGGGTCCGGGCCCAGGAATCCGTCGATGTTTCCCGCGCGCAGGTTGGCCACCATCTCGGGCGGAGGCACGACGCGGATCTGCACGTCGGTGTCGGGGTTGATGCCGTTCTCGGCGAGGTAGTAACGCAACAGGAAGTTGTGCATCGAGAACTCGAACGGCACCGCGAACTTGAAGCCCTTCCAGCCCTTCGGGTCGCGGTTTTCCTTGTGCTTCAGCGCCAGCGTGATCGCCTGGCCGTTGATGTTCTGGATCGTCGCCACGCGCATCGGTTGGGCAACAGAGCCGACGCCCATCGAGATCGCCAGCGGCATCGGCGACAGGAAGTGCGACGCGTCGTGCTCCTTGTTGAGCATCTTGTCGCGGATCAGCGCCCAGCCCGCGGTCTTGTTGAGCTGGACGTTCAGTCCTTCCTTCTTGTAGAAGCCCAGCGGGCCGGCCATGATGAGCGGCGTGGCGCAGGTGATCGCGATGAAGCCGAGCTTCAGGTCGGTCTTTTCGAGCGAGCCCTTGTCCTGCGCCATCGCCTCCAGCGCGCCCATCGGCAGCAGCGAGGCGATCGCGGCGCGCGCCGTGTTGGCACCGACGGCCTGCAGGAAGCGGCGGCGCAATGGTTCGGACGGGAACAGCGCCTTGACCAAGGTCGCTTCGATGAAGTCACGCGAATGCGATTCGACCGACAGCGCTTTGGCTTCTGCCCGGTGATCGGCCGCACTGTGGTCGCGACCGCAGCCGCACTTCATCATCAGCGGCCGGTCGGCGTTGTAGGGGTCGAAGCTGTTGGTGGGTTGATCGTCGCTGCGGCTCATGAGGGGGCTCCTTGAAAACAGGTCGAGACTACGGAGTGCGTGCGATGCTCGCCATCACGCCGGTTGGGAAAATCACGTAGGGCTGGCACTACAAGCCCCCTCCCGCAGCGGGGGAGGGGGTCATCAGACGGGCATCAAATCCTGTCGCACCGCGTACAAGGCCAGTTCGACATCGTTGCGCGCTCCGGTCTTGTCGAGGATGCGGGCGCGGTAGGTGCTGACGGTGTTCGACGACAGCACCAGTTGCACGGCGATCTCGCCGACGCTGCGCCCGATCGCGAGCAAACGGAACACCTGGTATTCGCGGTGAGACAGCCGTTCGTGCAAAGGCTCATCAAATGAGCGAGTCGTGCCGACACCGGCCCCGAGTGCCGTCGCCATGTGCTCGGCCACCGTCGGTGTGATGAAGAGGCCGCCTGCCGCCACTTTGCGGATCGCGGTGGACATCTGCTCCGAGTCGGCGCTCTTGTTGAGGTAGCCGGCCGCGCCCAGCTTGAGGCTGCGCACCGCGTACTGCTTGTCGGGGTAGGTGCTCAGCATCAGCACCGGCAGCTTCGGGAACTCGCTTTTCAACTGCCGCAGCACGTCGAGGCCGTCGCGGTGCGGCATCGCGATGTCCATCAGCACCACCTCGATGCCGACCGCGCCGACGCTGCTGGCTTCGCGCACCCGAAGAATCGCCTCGGGCCCGTTTTCGGCCTCACCCGCTACCACGATGTCGCCGGTGTCGGCCAGGATCTGCTTGATGCCTTGGCGCACGATCAGGTGGTCGTCGCAGATCAGCACGCGGATCATGGTGCGCCTCGCCGAACGCGTGCGTTCGCCGATCCCCCGGGGGGGTGCTCGGCGTTCGGCGCATCACCCCTGTGTGTCGGCATCGGCATCGTCAGCCGCACGCAGGTGCCGTGCCTCGGTACGCTGTCGATGGCCAGCGTGCCGCCGAAATGCCCGGCGCGTTCGCGCATGCCCATCACGCCGTAGCTGCGCGGGTGGTTCAGCGCCGACGGCTCGGCGCCAATGCCGTCGTCGCGCACCTCGACGTGCAGCACCGGGCAGGGCGGGCCGTCGACATACAGCCGGATGCGCACCGAACGCGCTTTCGCATGGCGCGCGACGTTGCTGAGCATTTCCTGAAAGATGCGGAACACCGCGATCGCCCAGCGGTCGCCGTCGGATCCGCTCGGCGGCTCGGTCTGCGCGGCGACATGCACCTGCAGGTCGGCCCGAAGCTCGGTGGTTTCGATGAATTCCTGCGCCTGCCATTCGAGCGCGGCCCACAGTCCCTGGTGGTCGAGGATGCTCGGGCGCAGGTCGGTGATGATGCGGCCGAGGTTGTCCACCGCCGTGTCGATCGTGCGGCCCATGCCGCGGCACTTGCAGGTCAGTTCGGGCCGGTCCTGCACCCGCTTTTCGAGCCAGCCGACGTCCATCTTCAGCGCGACCAGCAGCGAGCCCAGCTCGTCGTGGATCTCGCGGGCGATGCGGGTGCGTTCTTCCTCGCGCACCGATTCCGAATACGCCGACAGCTCGCGCAGCGTGCCGAGCGCTTGAGTCAACTCGGCGGTGCGCTCGTCCACGCGGCGTTCGAGCTGCTCGTGCGACTGCTGCAACAGCGCCTCGCTGCGCTTGCGCTCGGTGATGTCGACGATGGTGACCACCGCGCCCTGCACCACGCCGCCGTCGAGGATCGGGTGCGACGAGTACTCAGCCGAGAACGCGCTGCCATCGGCGCGCCACAGCACTTCGCTGTCGATGCGGCACGGCAGGCCCTGGCGGAAGGCGTTGAAGATCGGGCAGTCGGCCTCGGGGTAGGGCATTCCGTCGGAATGCGTGTGGTGTATCAGCGCGTGCATGTTGCGGCCGAGCACCGCGTCGGTGCGGTAACCCAGCATCTCGGCGGCGGCCCGGTTGACGAAGGTGCAGTGGCCGAGCATGTCGACCCCGAAGATGCCCTCGCCGGTCGATTCGAGCAGCAGGTTGAGTTGCTCGACCCAGGCTCCGCCGGGCGTTGTCGGCGGAACATTGGCGGACACGCTCCGCCCCGGTTCGGCGTTCGGGGCCGGGCGCGCTGGGCTGCAGTCGATGAGAGAGGTCAAAACGGAAGGCATGCACTGCTCCGGTGCGGATTTCAAGCGGAAGCAAAGACCGCGCCATATTCGGGGCTGTTCACGCTGAGGGCAGCGGGCTGCATTCTTGAGCGCGTACCGTCAGTGGCCTGAAAGAACCTTTGCCCGCGCCCGACCCAGGCCGATGAACCGACTGACGAAAGTCCCCACCATGACCCGACGCCACCTGCTGTCGCTGCTCTCCGCGCTCGGCCTCGCCTCGAAATCGTCGCTGGCGGCGGCCGCCGAGACGCCGTCGGCCGATCCGAAATCGCCGCCGCTGACGTTGAGCAAGGCTCAGTGGAAAGAACGACTCACCGCCGCCCAGTTCAACGTGCTGCGCGAGGAAGGCACCGAGCGCCCGCATTCCAGCGCGCTCAACGGCGAGAAGCGGCGCGGCGTCTACGCCTGCGCCGGCTGTGCGCTGGAGCTGTTCAGCTCGGAGATGAAATACGACAGCGGCACCGGCTGGCCGAGCTTCTTCACGACGCTGCCCGGCGCGTTCGACACCCGCACCGATTTCAAGGCGGTCTATCCGCGCACCGAATACCACTGCGCCCGCTGCGGCGGCCACCACGGCCATGTGTTCGACGACGGCCCCGCGCCCACCGGCAAGCGCTATTGCAACAACGGCGTCGCGCTGACGTTCGAGCCGACGGCCTGATCCCGGCGGCGGGTGCGGTGGGGCAATGACGGCGGGCACCCGACAATCGGCTTCCTGCTTTGAAAGCTCGCATGTTCCAACCATCGACCCCCCCTGTCATTCACATCAGCCGCGACCTGAGCGACGCCGAGTTCTCCGAACTCGACGATCTGCTGGCTGCCACGCCCGAACCGTTCGAACCGGTCGACGTCGTGATGCTCGACGGCTTCCTGTGCGGCGTGCTGGTGCAGCCGGTGCTGCTGGAGAGCGCCACCTGGCTGCCGCATGTGTTCGACTTCGATGGGCGGCCGCTGCCCGACGACGTCGATGCCGCGTGGGCCGAGCGCATCACCGGGCTGATCCTGCGGCGGCACGCAGCGCTGACCCGGGCCATCGCCGAAGACGGCTGGTTCGATCCGCTGGTGCTCGAGTTCGACGAGGATCATCCGGCCGAGCCACCGGAGCCATCCGCCGAGGGCGCAACTGGCGCGGACGCGCTGGCCGGACTGCACCCGGTGTCGCAATCGCTGATGCCGTGGGTGGCGGGCTTCCAGCACGCCACGCTGTGCTTTCCCGATCTGTCGGAGATGACCGACGACGCGGTGCTGTCGGCGCTGGCGCGCTTGTACCGTCACCTGCCGGCCGAGACCGACGACGAGCGTGAAGTCGTCGCCACACTCGATCGCGAACAACCGCTGACCACGCTCGACGACGCGATCGAGGACATCGTCATCGCAGTCGCCGATTTGTCCGACCTGACGCGCAAGGCGCGCTTCAAGGTCGAGACCGTCAGGCGCGACGCGCCCAAGCCCGGCCGCAACGACCCGTGTGCCTGCGGCAGCGGCAAAAAATTCAAGGCCTGCCACGGCAAGACTTGAAATCAACGCGAACCGATGCGCTTGCAACTGCTGTCCGACCTGCACCTGGAGTCCGAGGCCTTCGAGCCGCAGCCCGCGCCGGGCGCCGAGTTGCTGGTGCTGGCCGGCGACATCGACAGCACCTGGCGCGAGCTGGATCGGTTCGGCGACTGGCCGACGCCGGTGCTCTTCGTCGCCGGCAACCACGAATTCGACCAGCGCGAGCTCGACGCCGCCTGGCCCGCGTTGCGCGAACGCTGTGAGGCGCTGGGCGTGACGATGCTGGAGCAGCAGAGCTGCATCCGAGCCGACGCACAGGGCCGCCGCATCCGCTTCGTGGCGACCACCCGCTGGAGCGATTTCGACCTGTTCGGCGCCGCCCAGCGCGACCGCGCGATGCGCGCCGCCACTTACTTCGTCGACGTGATGCGCTCGACCCGGCACGGCGCGGTGTTCGATGCGGCGGCGGTGCGCGCCGAGGCGCTGGCCTGCCGCGCGTGGCTGGCAGTCGAGCTGGCGCGCGTGCCCGAATCAGCTGCCGATGCCTGGGACGCGACCGTGGTCGTCACCCACTACGCGCCCAGCCTGCGCAGCGCCGACAAGCGCTATGGCAAGCAGCCCGGCACCGCCAGTTTCTGCAACGCCGACGAAGATTTGATGCCGGAGGTCGACGTGTGGATCCACGGTCACCTGCACTGCCGACACGACTACCGCGTGGCGCATGACCCAGGCCAAACGCGTGTGGTCTGCAACGCGCGCGGCCACAGCCGCAAGGGCGAGGCCGACCACTACAACGGGCTGTTCACACTCGATGTGTGAACGCCCGCTGCGCGTCAAGCTCCACGGCTCAACCCGTCGAAGCAGGTGGACAGCAGCAGCTCGATGATGCGTTCGTCGGAATGCTGGCCGGACAGCTTGAGCAGGCCCAGCACCGGGTCGCAGGCGCGCGCGAACAGCGTGTAGAGCACCACCTCCGGCGGCAGTTGGTGGTTCAGGTGGCCGGCTTCCTGGGCGCTGACGATCCACGCGCCCAGCTTGTCGCTGACATCCATCAGCCGCTGCACGTAAGCCAGGTCGCTGGTCAACGCGGTGCGCAGCGATGAGTTTTGCGACGGCAGCGACGGCATTTCGCCGGCCAGTTGAACCCTCATGGTCCAAACGGCCACCGCCTTCAGGTGGTCGACGGCGCGTGCCGTCGGGTGGTTTTCGAGCGTCGTGATGAACGCCAGCGCCCGATCGAGGATGCGGATCATCGCGGCGGCGGCCAGCGCTTCTTTCGAGGCGAAGTGCTTGTAGAGGCTGGCCTTCGCAATGCCGACATCGGCAGCCACCTCGTCGACCGTCATCACGTCGAAGCCTTTTTCGGCCAGCAAGCGGTTGACTGAGGAAACGATCGCGTCTTCACGCGCCCGGAGCATCTGCTCCTTGAAAGAGGTGCGGGTCATGCCGAAAGTGTAGGCGGGCGGGGCCGCAGCCCGACCGAGGTGACTCACTCGGACGCTGCGGTTGCCGGGTCGTGCGAAACCCGGTCTCAGATCACCGAGCGGCCGTTGAGCCGATCGGTGGCGTCAACGGCCGCGTCGCCGTTGACGCGCTTTGAATCCTGGAACGCCCGATACTCGGAGTCGGCCTGCAGATACGCGTCGAGGCCGAATGCGGTGCCCATGTCGCCCATGTCGTCGGGATCGCGTGGCGCACGCGCAGCGGCCCATCGCCCCCCGAGGGCGCGCCACCACGAGATTCCTCGGATTCCTCGCACGATTGACTCCTTGCTTCACGACTGGCAATCATCGTGCCAGTGTGGCTTGTCGGCTCGATGACAACGTTGCGAAATGGAACGCGATGACCGTGCAGTTCATTACGTTTCGTTGCGGTCTGCCGAATGTGGTGTTGCCTCGCGCTGCGCGGCCGCCGCCTGCTCGACCCGCACGCCGGGTTGAAGGGGCGCAGTCGAGGTGGCTCACAAGTTGCACTGCTGCATGAGGGGATTCATCGGTCGCCCCTCGGTTGGAGGCGCCGCAACCGGACAATCGAAGCACCGCATTCACTGCCTGGGACGACACGCATGAACGTCATCGTGATGGGCGCCGGCATCGTCGGCATCAGCACCGCGTGGTACCTGCTCGACGAAGGCCACGAGGTCACCGTCGTCGATCGCCAGCCCGATGCAGCGCTCGAAACCAGTTTTGCCAACGGCGCGCAGATCTCGGTCAGCTTCTGCGAGCCGTGGGCCAACGCCGAGGCGCCGTTCAAGGTGGCGAAGTGGCTGTTGCGCGACGACGCGCCGCTGCTGTTTCGCCCCAAGCTCGACCTGCACCAATGGCGCTGGGGGCTGAGCTTTCTGGCCCAGTGCAATACGCCGGCGTTCGAGCGCAACGTGGGCCGGTTGGTCGCCCTCGGCCGCTACAGCCAGGCGGCGTTGCAATCGGTGGTCGCGCAGACCGGCATCGATTACCACCGGCTCGAGCGCGGCATCCTGCACTTCTTTTCGAACCCGCGCGACTTCGACGCCGGGGTGGCTGCGGCCGCCGTGATGCGCCGCCACGGCGTCGACCGCCGCGCGCTGACACGCCGCGAGGTGCTGGCGGTCGAACCGGCGCTGGCCGCTTTCGGCCCGCGTCTGGCCGGTGGCACCTACACCCCGAGCGACGAGTCGGGCGATGCGCGGCTGTTCACCCAGCAACTCGCGCTGCGCTGCGCCGAGCGCGGTGCCACGTTCCTGTACGGCCGCGACATCGTCGATCTGCAAAAGAGCGGCAACGCGATCGAATCGCTGCGGGTGCGCGAGCAGGCGAGCGGGCAGGTGACGCGGCTGCGCGCCGACGCCTATGTGGCCGCGCTCGGCAGCCACACCGCGCCGCTGCTGCGCCCATTGGGCCTGTGCCTGAACATCTACCCCGCCAAGGGCTACTCGGCCACGCTGACGTTGAAGCAGCCCGAGCGCGCCAGCACCGTGAGCCTGATCGACGACGACCGCAAGATCGCGATCAGCCGGCTCGGCGACCAAGTCCGCATTGCGGGCACCGCTGAGATGGCCGGCTACGACACGTCGATCACCAGCGCCACCTCGCGCGTGCGCTGCGAGGCGCTGGTCAAACGGTATGAAGAGCTGTTCCCCGGCGTCGCCGACACCGCGACCCCGAACTACTGGGCCGGCCTGCGGCCGAGCACGCCGGACAACATCCCGATCATCGGCCGCAGCCCGATCGGCAAGCTGTGGATCAATTCGGGCCACGGCACGCTGGGATGGACCCACGGCACGGGCTCGGGTCGCGCGCTGGCCGAGCTGATCAGCGGCAAACGCCCGGCACTCGATTTCGGCTTCTACGGCGAGCGCGCCGCCGGGAATCGGCCGCGCATGGCGACCGCGTGATGGCGACGTTGTCTAGCGCCGCTGCGGACGGCGCGTCGGGCCACGCGGTGGTGGACGATTCGATCGCGCAGCCTCCGGTCGCGGTCGCGAGATGTCGGCCAGCAGCAGCGTCGCGCGCACCAGTTCCTCCACCGCCGCGCTGAGATCGGCCGGT
>JANMTL010000299.1:0-8155 GCA_031390425.1 Rhizobacter sp. | reverse complement strand
GGTGTCGAACAACACATCGCCGAGCGTCACCACCATGCCGCGCGCGGTGTTGCGGCCTTTCAACTCTTGCAGGTCGCGGTCCAGCGCGTTGGCGCGGTCGGCTTGTTGAATCGCCAGCAGCGCAGCCGCATCGGCTTGCATGCGCGCCGCATCGGCCTGTTCGCGCGACAGTTGGGCCGCGTCGCGAGAGGTCTGCGCCTCGCCCTGCGCCGCCACCGCGCTGGCCTGCGCGGTTTTTGCGTCGGCCTGTGCGGATCGCGCGTTCGCGGTCGCCACATCAGCCTCGCGGGATCGGGCTTCCAGCCGCACCCGCTCTCGCTCGGCGCCCGCTTGCTGCACCCGCAAATCCGATTGCGCCTGCGTGCCGACCGCGAGGGCGATCTCGGCGCGCTGACGCGCCAGATACGCGAGGTGACGCGTCTCATCGACATTGCGGTCGTTGGCCCACGCGGCCTCGGCCTGGCTCAACGCCTGCAGTGCGCGTTCGAGCTCGACCGCCGCGCTGCGGGCGACATCGGGGTTGCTGCGCGCTTGCGAGAGCGAACTGCGCGCTGCGACCAGATCGGCGTTCTGCGGTGGCGTGGTCTGGCAGGCGGCGAGCGCCAGGACGATCGATGCCGTCAACAAGGTGCGGGTGGTATTCATGCGAATTCCTTGGAAGTGGGTCGAGGTCACTGGGTCGGCTGCTTCTGTGCGGCGCGACTCAATTCGTCACGCAGCGTCTGCAGGCCGGCTTCGAGCTCGGTGACGGCGCGACGCGAGCGTTCGGAGCCGGCCTTGGCGCGCGCCAGTTGCGCGTCGACATCGGCTTGCTCGGCCAGACGAACCGCGCCGCGTTCGTCGCCGGCGGCGGCCAGCACGCGGGCCCGGTCCAGCTTGCCGCGCGCCTCGTTGAGTTCCACCGCAGCGAGTTCAGGCGCCCCCGCCGAGCGGGCGGCTTCGACCGATGCCGAGCCGGCGGCGATCGACGGTGCGGGGGAGGGCGTGTTGGCACATCCGGTGACGGCCAGCGCACACGCGGCCAGCAGTGTGGTGAGGATCGGCGTGTTCATTCAGGGACTCCCGGTGAGGTGTTGAATGGCGAATGCCATGACATGACCCATCCGGGCAAGCAACGCGCCCGCATCGAAGACTTCGTAAGCAACCGCATCAACCGTCACGGTGGGAACGGCCTTTGCCGACTGTCTGGACCCCACCACACCAGGATTTGCCATGGCGCCTCGAAAACCTGCTTCTTCTCCGTCGACCGAAGACACCTCGCTCGACAAAATCGCTCAGCAACTCGCAGGCGCCGACCAGATGGTCGCCTCGATGCCGTTCAATCCGCTGAAAGCGGCCGAGCAAGGGCTGGCCTCGGGCCTCGCGCCACCTGCCGGGCAGCCGCTCGAGCCGGCCCGCGACATCGTTACAGCCAGCACGGTGCAAGAAGACGTGGCGTCCGAAAAGCTCGGCGACGGCGTCGTGGTGCCGGGCGCCAACCCGACCAACGGTCCGCTCGACCGCGTGCGTGTCGATGCGAGCGGGCAGGTGTTAACCACAAATCAGGGCACGCCCGTATCGGACAACCAGAACTCGCTGAAGGCCGGTTTGCGCGGACCGGCCTTGCTAGAAGACTTCATCTTGCGCGAGAAAATCACGCAGTTCGACCACGAGCGCATTCCAGAACGGGTGGTGCATGCGCGCGGCTCGGCCGCGCACGGGTACTTCGAGTGTCACGACGCGTTGGGCGACATCACCCGCGCCAGCGTGTTCGCCGAAGCCGGCAAGCGCACCCCGGTGTTCGTGCGCTTCTCGACGGTGGCGGGCGGCGGCGGCTCGGCCGACACCGCGCGCGACACGCGCGGCTTTGCGGTGAAGTTCTACACCGACGAGGGCAACTGGGATTTGGTCGGCAACAACATGCCGATCTTCTTCATTCAGGACGCGATGAAGTTTCCCGACCTCATCCACTCGGTCAAGCCCGAGCCGAACAACGCGATTCCGCAGGCCAGCAGCGCGCACGACACGTTCTACGATTTCATTTCGCTGATGCCCGAGTCGATCCACCACCTGCTGTGGGTGCTGAGCGACCGCGGCATTCCGCGCAGCTACCGGACGATGCAAGGCTTCGGCGTGCACACCTTTCGGCTGGTGAACGCCGAGGGCGAGTCGGTGTTCGTCAAGTTCCACTGGCTGCCGGTGGCGGGCACGCATTCGCTGGTGTGGGACGAATCGGCCAAGATCACTGGTGCCGACCCCGACTTTCACCGTCGCGATTTGTGGAACGCGATCGAGAGCGGCAATCACCCCGAGTACGAGCTCGCGCTGCAAGTCTTCACCGAAGCGCAGGCCGAGGGTTTCTCGTTCGACGTGCTCGACGCGACCAAGCTGATCCCCGAAGAACTGGTGCCGCTGCGCGTGGTCGGCAAGATGGTTTTGAACCGCAACCCCGACAACTTTTTTGCCGAGACCGAGCAGGTTGCGTTTTGCACCTCGCACATCGTCCCGGGCATCGATTTCAGCAACGACCCGCTGCTGCAAGGGCGCAACCACAGCTACCTCGACACGCAGATCTCGCGGCTGGGCGGACCGAATTTTCACGAGTTGCCCATCAACGCACCGATCGCGCCGACGCACAACAACCAGCGCGACGGCATGCACCGGCAGGCCATTCACCGAGGTCGCGTGTCATACGAGCCCAATTCGCTCGGCGGGGGCTGTCCGTTCCAGGCAGGCACAGCCGGTTTCATGAGCTTTCCCGCGCCTCTCGAACAGCACAAGGTGCGCGCCAAGCCCGAAAAATTCGCCGATCACTACTCACAGGCCAAGCTGTTCTGGCGCAGCCAGACGCCGACTGAAAAGCGCCACATCATCGGCGCGTTCCGCTTCGAGCTGACCAAGTTGACGGTGCCGGCGATTCGCGTTCGGATGGTGTCGGTGCTGGTCAATGTCGATGCGGTGCTGGCCCGCAGCGTGGCTGCCGAGCTGGGCATCGAGGTACCACCCGCGCAAGTGCGGGCGCTGCAATCGGCCGTCGAGAGTGAAGTCGACGTGTCGCCCGGCCTGTCGCTGTTCGCACGGCCCGGCGATGGCAGCGTGCGCGGCCGCAACGTGGCGCTGTTGGTGGCCGATGGGGTCGATGGCGCTTCGCTGCGCACGGCCCACGCGGCGCTGCTGGCTGCGCAGGCTGCGCCCCAGTTTGTCGGCCTGCGGCTGGGGCCGATCCAGAGCGCCGATGGCCACACCATTTACACCGACAAGACCGTCGAGACCATGCCCTCGGTGCTGTGGGATGCGGTGGTGATCCCCGACGGCGACGCGGCATTGCAGGCGCTGTGCGGCAACGCGCACGTGCTCGACTTCGTCAAAGACCAGCATCGCCATTGCAAGCCGATGCTGGTGCTCGGCAGTGGAGCCCAACTGCTGCAAGCAGCAGACATTCCGCTCGAACGCCCCGACGGCGAGCCCGACCCGGGTGTCGTGTCGGCCGATGCGGGGGCCACCACGCCGATGCCGACGTTCATCCTCGCGCTGTCGCGCCACCGGCACTTCGAGCGTGAACTCGATACCGTGTGAGCAGGCACACGCGTTGCCGTTGTTCGAGCAGCCCGGAATCGGTTGCCATTGCTTCGAGAGCCGACCGAGCGTCACTTCAACCCACCCGAAAGATCCCATGACACAACTGAACCCCACCCATCTCTTGATCGCCTCGGCGTGTCTGCTGGTCGCGTCGAGTGTCGCGCAGGCACAACCGGCGCGAACCGACACCCCGGCCAGCCCGACGACCGGCACGACGGACATTTCTCCCAGCAAGCCGCCCGGAACGCCTCCGTCGACAACGCAACCGTCCAACGGGATGCAAGATCAACGCGACGGCATGAACGGCTCTTCGATGAAGGGAACGACGAACAAGAAGAATTCGACAACTCGGCCGTCGTCGTCGGCCAGCACCCCGACCGATGGGGCCAAGAACAGCGCACCCAACGGGGACCGTTCGATGAATGAAGGTGCGACCACGAACCCGAAAACGTCTACCGGTTCAACCAGCAACCGCTAGACCGCGTGGCGCCGCGAGTCCGGGTTTGCCGGACTCGCGCATTGCAGCCGCCGCTGGCTATCCAGCCCGCGCCGGCGGCAGCTCTTCTTCGACCACGCACCACTCGCCCGATTCGGGGTCGAGCCGTTCGACGATCACTTCTTCCTTGTTCAAGAACAGGTGATTGCGAGGCCGCGTCGATCGTGTCAGCGAACCGATACGCACTTCGTCGGTCACGACCCATTCCTTGTGGGTGACGAGTCGTTCTTGCCGGATGGTGATGTTCATGGCATGTCCTTGAAGCCCGCGAGCAGGGCGGTTGGGCGCGGTTGATGGGTGCTTGAACAACGCATCGTTCAGGCGCGATCACTTGACCGAAGTGTTGGCTGCCAACCCCCCGCGTCGTGTAGGACCACAGCCGATGGCCCCAGCGGACAGAAGCGCGCCTGCCACGCCGCATGTCCGACAGCCGACTTCACAACGCGCCGCGGATGCGTGTCCACGCGTCGCGTATCGCAGGCTTGGCGCGGTCCCAGCTCAGCGGCGACGGGCCTCGAAACGCGAGCCACTCGCGGGAGAGTTCGGGCTCGGCCGCGTCGAAACTCCGGCTGTTGTGGCGGCGGTAGGAATCGATGCCGAACGCATAAGCCGGCCCGTAGTTCTCGATGCCGCTGTGCAGGTCGCTGTCCTTGTAGCCGTTGTGAACGTGCTCCATGCGATCGAGCGGGTCGGCATCGGCTCGGTGGTCCGCGCGGCCGGGGATGTCGTCGACCGCATGTCCGATCGCATCGCCGCCCAGCGCGCCAGCGACACCACCGGCTGTTGCGCCGATGATTGCGCCCACGGGCCCGGCGACCAAGCCGCCGACGGCTCCGGTGGCCGCACCCACCAGCACGGCGCCCAGTCCGGTTGCAACGGGTTGTCCGCCGGGCACGCCGACCAGCGTATCGCCGTCGGTGGTGGTCTTGATCGAGTGGTTGTCGTTCGTCATGGGAGGTCTCCAGGTTGAAGGTGAGAGAGACCTCATTCGGCAAGCGATGCTCCCAACTCCACCGCGTGGTCGGAAACGAAACGAAACCGGCATCACGAGCGCGAGCCCGTGATGCCGGTTTCGAGTGCTGACGAGCCGCGTCTGCCGCGCGGCGGGTCGCGTCAGTGTCGGCGCTCTTCGCTGCGATAGAACTCCTGAATCGAGCTGCCGATCGCGTCGCCGCCCAGGTAGCCCGCGATGGCGCCGAGGACTCCGCCGATGAGCATGGGCGCCTCGCCGCCGAGCGAGCTGCCGACGTAGCCGGTGGCCACGCCCAGGACGATGGCGCCGAGACCGCCGGTCAGCGGATGCCCGCCGGGGATGCCGACGAAGGTTCCGTTGCTGCCGTAGGTCTTGATCGATTTGCTGCTTGACATGTGAAGGTCTCCGAAGTTGAAGTGCGACCCGTCCGCAAACCCGTTTCAGCAGGACGAGAGCGTGAATTTACGCCACAGCGTGTCGCTGCGGTCGCCCGATGGTCCCGTAGGAATCCGGCTTGCCGCAGGGTTTGAATTCCGTTATCGAGGAGCCGGTCATGACCGACAGCAGCCTGATCATTTATTTGGTACTCGCCACCTTTGCCATCGCCATACTCGTTGGTGTTTATCAGCTGTATCGGGTGCGTCGAGCGCAGCGACTGCATCATCACTCCGCCAAGCCACCCGGAGAGACGCCTCAGACCTGAGGTGGGTCGTCCGGTGCCGTGTTCGCGACACCCGGCATCAGCGGCAAGGTGATCCTGAACTCGCTGCCGCGCCCCGGACCGGCGCTGTGCGCTTCGACCTGGCCGCCGTGCGCGGTGACGAGTTCTCGCACCACCGTCAGCCCGAGACCCAGCCCGCTGCCATCGAAGGCGATGGCCGCGGCGTCCTGCACGAACGGCTCGAAGATGTGGCGCAGCGCGCGCGTGCCGATGCCGATGCCGCTGTCGGACACCGTGATGACCAGCACCTGGCCCTGGCGCACCGCTGACAGCTTGATTTCCCCGCCGAGCGGCGTGTACTTCGACGCGTTGTCGATCAGGTTGCGCAGCACCTGTGACAGCCGCAGCGGATCGCCGTACACCGGCAACGAGCCGAGATGCGCCTGAACCCGAAAGTGCTGCAAGCGCACGTCGATCGCCGGGCGGCAGGCTTCAACCACTTCGTCGATGAGCCGGGTCATCTCGACCGCCTGGCGCTCCAGCCGCAACTTGCCACTGTTGACGCTCGACGCATCCAGCAAGTCGCCGATCAGCCGCGACATCTGCGCCGCCTGCCGCTCGATGACTCCGTTCATCTTCGGCAGCAGCGGCTCTTCGCTGCCGGTGCGCCCGATCACCGCCGATGCGGTGCGAATCGACATCAGCGGGTTGCGCAACTCGTGGACCGCCTTCGCCATGAATTGGGTTTGGCGCTGCAGCGCCTGTTCGGCCACGGCGCGCAACTCCTGGGCGCCGAGGGCGCTCAGCAGCAACTGCTCGTTGGCCTCTTGAAGCTGCTGCTGCCGATGCAGGAACTCCTCGCGGGCGAGGTCGTAGCGCGACAGCGGGGTTTGCAACGATTCGAGCACCGAGGTTTGCAGCAGCACCTCGCGCACGGCCTGCGGGTCGTGGAACACAAAACCGCTGCAGCCCGCTCGCTTGGCGCGGTACATCGCTGCATCGGCCAGCCCGATCAGCGTGCCCGCGTTCTCGCCATCGGCAGGGTAGAGGCTGATGCCGATGCTGGCGGTCAGCCGCATCACGTGCTCGGCGATCAGCGCCGGCATGCCGAGCGCGGCGATCACCTTGTCGGCCACGGCAGCGGCGTCCGCCGCTTGCGTCACGTCGTCGAGCAGGATCAGGAACTCATCGCCCCCGTGGCGGCTGACGGTGTCCGAGGCCCGCACCGCGCTGACCAGGCAGCGCGCCGCCAGTTGCAACACCTCGTCGCCGACCGCATGGCCCAGCGTGTCGTTGACCAGCTAGAAATTGTTCAGATCGACGAACAGCAGCGCGATCTGTTTGCTGCTGCGCCGTGCGTTGGCAATCGCCTGTTCGAACCGATCGAGCAGCAGCACGCGGTTGGGCAGTTGCGTCAGCGGGTCGTGCTCGGCCAGGTTGGCTGCTTTGAGCAACGCCTGCGCGGCAGTGTCGGCGTCGATGCGCGATTGCAAGGCAGTGATGACGAGGTGCTCGTTGGCCTCGCGCAAGCGATCCGCTTCGCCGTCGCCGAGTTGATTCAGTGCGTCCGCCACACTGCGCTGCAGATCGGCCAACACCGCGCGCGCTTCGTCGGTGCGCGCCTGCAACTCGGCGAGTTCCCGGGCCGCCTGAGCCGCTGCGTCGTGGGGGTGGGGAGCGTTCGTCATGGTGACGGGTGCAGCGCGCGGTTCAGGCCGACACCTCAGTCGAGCACGGCCGCTGGCGGGACGAGGGCCTCTTTGCGCATCGGTCGACCGCCGAGCAGGCCTTCTTGATCGGGCAGCATGTCGCCGATGACGATGCCGTCGTTGCTGATCGTGAACTCGCGCAATTCGTCCGAATGGGCGCTGGCGCGCACCTTGACCACCGCCATCACGCGGCGCAGTCGGCTTTCGACCTCGATGTAGCGCTGCACGATGATCGCGTCGGTCAAAAAGGCGGTGCCGTACGGACTGAAGCGCAGGTCGGTGTAGCGGTCTTCCAGCTCCGAGGTCATCAGCACGGTGACGCCGGCATTGGACAACGCCGTGACCAGCCGCGACAGCGATTCACGGAAGTCGTCGCGGAAGGTTGGTGCCACCGCCAGCTCGAAGCCGGACAGCGAATCGATGACCACGCGGGTGGCGCCGAGCCGCCGGATTTCGTTGATCAGCAACATCACGATCTCGTCGATCGACAGATCGGGCGCGTGGCTGTCGACCAGCCCCACCATGCCGCTGGCAATCAACTCAGCGACCACCGGGTTGCGCGATCGGCTGGGCCGCTGCTCGAAGGCGGCGATCACGCCGGTTTCGCCGAGCCGGGCGCCCTCGGCCAGGAACGACGCGGCCAGGATGCTTTTGCCCGATCCCGACGGCCCGGCCACCAGCAGCGAGTAACCGCGCGGCAAGCCGCTGCCCAGCATGTCGTCGAGGCCCGGCACACCCGTCAAGACGCGCACATCCTG
>JANMTL010000292.1:0-2368 GCA_031390425.1 Rhizobacter sp. | reverse complement strand
AATTGAGCGGGGGACATGTCAGTTCCGCCCGGCCGCCCGAAGGGGCTGACGCGCCCCCCCGGGGGGCAGTGAACGAAGTGAGCGTGGGGGCAGGGTCATCTCAGGTGGCCAGCTTGGACAGGTCGGCGACGCGGTTCATCGCGGCATGCAGCTGGGCCAGCAGGCCGAGGCGGTTGGCGCGCAGGGCGGGGTCTTCAGCGTTGACCATCACCGACTCGAAAAAGGCATCGACCGGGGCTTTCAAGGCGGCGAGTGCTCGCAGCGACGCGGTGTAGTCGCCGCGCTCGAACGCGGCCTCAGCCCGCGGCGCGACGGCCGCCAAGGCGTCGGCGAGCTCGGCTTCGGCCGGCTCGTTCAACAGCGCAGCATCGACCTTCGGCTCGACCGTGCCTTCGACCTTCTTGAGAATGTTGCCGACGCGCTTGTTCGCAGCCGCCAGTGCCGGGGCTTCGGGCAGCGCGGCGAAGGCACGCACGGCCTCCAGGCGGCGCGGCACGTCGCCCAGTCGCGTGGGCGCCAAGGCCAGAACTGCATCGACTTCCTGAGCGCGGTAGCCCTGATCGCGCAAGGTCACGGCCAAGCGATCGGCGAAGAAGCCGCGCAGCGCATCGGACGGGTCGGCGACGAGGTCGCCAAAAGCCGGCAATGCAGCTTGCAGCAGCGCGGGCAAATCCAGCGGCAGGTTCTTCTCGGTCAGGATGCGGATCACGCCCAGCGCGTGGCGGCGCAGCGCGAACGGATCCTTGTCGCCGGTGGGCAGCTGGCCGATGCCGAACAGCCCGACCAGCGTCTCCAGCTTGTCGGCCAGCGCGAGCACGGTGCCGGTGTGATTGCGCGGCAGCGCATCACCGGCGAAGCGCGGCTTGTAGTGGTCCTCGATCGCGATGGCCACGCCGTCGCGCAGCCGTTCATGCCGCGCGTAGTAGCCGCCCATCACGCCTTGCAGTTCGGGGAACTCACCGACCATGTCGGTCAGCAAATCGGTCTTGGCCAGCAGCGCGGCCTGCTGCACCTTGCTGTCGAGCACCGCGAATTCGTCCTGCGCATCCACCGTGTAAGGCAGCGTAGACATGCTGAGTTGGTTGACGATGGCATGGCCGATCGCGCGCACGCGCTCGGCGCGCTGGCCCTGCGAGCCGAGCTTGTTGTGATAAACGACCTTGGCCAGCCCCTCGACGCGGCTTTGCAGCGTGCGCTTTCGGTCCTGATCGAAGAAGAACTTCGCGTCGGCCAGCCGCGGCCGAACCACGCGCTCGTTTCCGCCGATCACCTTGCTCGGGTCCACCGGGTTGATGTTGCTGACGATCAGGAACTTGTTCGTCAGCTTGCCTTCTTTGCCCGATGACACGTCGAGCAGCGGAAAGTATTTCTGGTTCGCCTTCATCGTCAGGATCAGGCATTCGGGCGGCACTTCGAGGAACGCTTCGTCGAATCGGCCGAGCAGCACGTTCGGCCGCTCGACCAGCGCGGTGACTTCATCGAGCAAGTCGGGATCATCAATCGGCGTCAGGCCTTCTCTCTCCGCCGCCGCCTGCAACTGCCGGACGATCTCCGCGCGCCGCTCGGCGAAGCTGGCGATCACCGCACCTTGCTCTCGCAACAGCTGCGCATAGTCGTCGGCATGCGGCAACACGATCGGATCGACCGACGCCTCGAAGCGGTGGCCGTGCGTTTGGCGGCCCGATGTCAAGCCGAGCACCGAAACCGGCACAACATCCGCGCCGTGCAGGGCCACGAGTCCATGTGCAGGGCGCACGAACTGGACGTTGCCCCATCCGGGCTGTGCACCGGTTTCGAGCTGATAGGTCATGACCTTGGGAATGGGCAACTTGGCGAGAGATTGCTCGATAGCCCCCTCAAGACAGATTGAGAGCGTCGAGCCCCCTGGCAGATCGTCGCGGAACTTCACGACCTCTTTACCATTTTCAGTCTCGATGAACGTGCGCTCTTTGATCACCCCGGCAAAGTCGACCCCTTCGTCGAAGCCTTCTTCCTTCATTAATTTCTTGAGAAACGGCGCCGTCGGTTGTCCATCCTTGTACGCAACTGCTACAGGCATCAACGTCTTGGGCGGTCTTGGGCTAGGTATCGACAAACCGCGTGCCGCAGTGATGTGAACGGCCAGCCGTCGCGGACTGGCGTAGACGGAGGCGACCGAATCGGCTTCGAGAAAATCGTTTGCTGAAAGGTGGTCGTAGATACCCGAGGCAAAAGCTTCCCCGAGCTTCTTCAGTGCTTTGGGTGGCAGCTCTTCGACGAACAGTTCCACCAGCAAATTGGCAACGGTCATGGAGTCAGGCCGCTTTCTTTTCGCGTTGCTGTGCCAGCGTCGCGATCACTTCGTTAGCCCAAGACCGCGGCGCCATCG
>JANMTL010000250.1:0-2556 GCA_031390425.1 Rhizobacter sp. | reverse complement strand
CTGCAGAACGCCGATGCCGAAGAGATGTTGAGCGACGCGCTCGATCGCATCGGCGACATCGAAGAGGGTGACTTCATCGAAGAGCCGATCGAGTCGGTGACGATCGGCCGCATCGGCGCCCAGGCCGCCAAGCAGGTGATCCTGCAAAAGATTCGCGACGCCGAGCGTGAGCAACTGCTGACCGACTTTTTGTCGCGCGGCGAAAAGATCTTCGTCGGCACCGTCAAGCGGCTGGACAAGGGCGACATCGTCGTCGAGTCGGGCCGTGTTGAAGGGCGCCTCCGCCGCAGCGAGATGATCCCCAAGGAAAACCTGCGCTCCGGCGACCGCGTGCGCGCCTACATCGCCGAGGTCGACCCGACCCTGCGCGGCCCGCAGATCATCCTGACGCGCAGTGCGCCCGGGTTCATGGTCGAGTTGTTCGCGCAAGAAGTACCTGAAATCGAGCAAGGCTTGCTGGAGATCAAGAGCTGCGCACGTGACGCGGGTTCGCGCGCCAAGATCGCCGTGGTGTCGCACGACAAACGCGTCGACCCCATCGGCACCTGCGTCGGTGTGCGCGGTTCGCGCGTCAACGCCGTGACCAACGAGCTGGCTGGTGAGCGCGTCGACATCGTGCTGTGGTCGGAAGACCCGGCGCAGTTTGTCATCGGTGCGCTGGCCCCGGCCAACGTGCAGTCGATCGTGGTCGACGAAGAACGCCACGCCATGGATGTGGTGGTCGACGAGGAAAACCTCGCCATCGCCATTGGCCGAGGCGGCCAGAACGTGCGCCTCGCCTCCGAGATGACTGGCTGGCGCATCAACATCATGACGGCTGAAGAATCGCAGGCCAAGCAAAGCGAAGAGTCCGACGGCGTGCGCAAGCTGTTTGTCGACAAGCTCGACGTCGACGCGGAAGTGGCCGACATCCTGATCGCCGAAGGCTTCAGCAGCCTGGAAGAAGTGGCCTACGTTCCCATGCAAGAAATGCTGGAGATCGAAGGCTTCGACGAAGACACCGTCAACGAGCTGCGCACCCGTGCCAAGGACGCGCTGCTGACGATGGAAATCGTTCGCGAAGAGAAGGTCGACGACGTTTCGCAAAACCTGCGCGACCTCGACGGCCTCACGCCCACGCTGATTGCCAAGCTGTCCGAAGGTGGCGTCAACACGCGTGACGACCTGGCCGACCTGGCGGTCGATGAACTGACCGAGATCACCGGCGTGGGCGACGACGAGGCCAAGGCCTTGATCATGAAGGCGCGTGAACACTGGTTCACGACCTGAGCACTCATCACCTGAAGCCCACATTGATTCAGCACCGCAGCAGCACCGCAAGTACCAAGCAAGGATATCCACAATGGCTGTGACCACCGTCGCCCAGTTAGCCGCCGAGCTCAACCGCTCTGCCGCGGCGCTGCTCGAGCAGCTCCAGTCGGCCGGCGTCGCCAAGAAGTCGACCGACGACGCGCTGACCGAGTCCGACAAGGAGCGGCTGCTTGACTTCCTGCGCACCGCGCACGGCACCGCTGCCGGCGCCGAGCGCAAGAAGATCACGCTCACCCGCAAGTCGACCAGCGAAATCAAGCAGGCCGATTCCAGCGGCAAGGCACGCACCATCCAGGTGGAAGTGCGCAAGAAGCGCACCTTCGTCAAGCGCGACGAAACCGCTGCGGACGAACCCGCCGAGCCGGTGGTTGACGAAGCCGAACTGCAACGCCGCCAGGCCGAGGCCCAAGCCCAGGCCGAACAGCTGCGCATCCAGGAAGAAGAGCTGGCCGAGAAGCGCCGCCTGCGCGAAGAGCAGGAAACGCGCGACCGTGAAGCCGCTGAAGCGCGCCAGCGCGAGGCCGCCGAAGCCGCTGCGAAAGCACTGGCCGATGCCGCTGCTGAAGCCGCCTCGGGCGCGAAAGCCGCCGCTGCCGCTCAGGCGCCTGCTCCCGCCGCGGCGCCTGCGCCGGCACCCGCATCGGCCGAGCCGGCCAAGCCCGCTTTGCGCGTGATCAAGGCCGCCGACGTGGTGGATGAAGAGAAGCAGCGTGCCGCCGATCTCGCCAAGCGCCGCAAGGCCGCTGAAGACGAGGCCCAGGCCATTCGCGCGATGATGAACGCGCCCAAGAAAGTGCTGCAGGCCAAAAAGCCTGAAGAAGCGCCGAAGCCGGCTGCCGAAGGCATCAAAGGCACCATCCACAAGCCGGCCGCGGTACCGGGTGCACCTGCTGCGCCGGGCGCAGTGGCCAAGCCGGGCGACAAGAAGTCGATCAAGTCCGAGAAGCTGTCGTCCAGCTGGGCTGACGACGCCGCCAAGAAGCGCGCCGTCAAGGGCCGCACCGACGCCCCTGGGGGCGCCAGTGCCCGCCCGGGTTGGCGTGCGCCGCGTGGTGGCCGCCGTGGTGACCGTGGTGACAGCAACCAGTCCACCTTCGTGGCGCCGGTCGAGCAGCAGGTGCAAGAAGTGCACGTGCCCGAAACCATCAGCGTGGCCGATCTGGCGCACAAGATGTCGGTCAAAGCCTCCGAGGTCATCAAGCAGTTGATGAAGCTGGGCCAGATGGTCACCATCAACCAGCAGCT
>JANMTL010000240.1:0-16033 GCA_031390425.1 Rhizobacter sp. | reverse complement strand
GTCGATGTGATCAAACTCTACGGCTCGATGGAGCTGGCACCGCTGACCGGCCTTGCCGACGCGATCGTCGATCTGGTGTCGAGCGGCAACACCTTGAAGGCCAACCACCTGGTCGAGGTCGAGGAGATCATGCAGATCTCGGCGCGCCTCGTCGTCAACCAGGCCGCGCTGAAACTCAAGCGCGAGCCCATCCGCGCCATCATCGACGCGCTCGCGTCGGCCATTCAAGACTGAGTTTTCGTCCATGACCGTCCGCATCCGCCATCTCGACACGTCCACCGCCGATTTCGCTGCCGAATTCGAGCGCGTGCTGCACTGGTCGGCCGAGACCGATGGCGCGATCGAGGAGCGCGTGGCTTCGATCCTGGCTGACGTGCAGCAGCGCGGCGATGCGGCGGTGCTCGAGTACACCGAGCGGTTCGACGGCGTGCAAGCCGCCTCGGTCGCGTTGCTCGAAATCGGCCGCGCCGAATTGCAAGCCGCGCTGGCTGCGATCACCCCTGCGCAGCGCAGCGCGCTGGCGTTCGCCGCCGAGCGGGTGCGTGATTACCACCAGCGCCAGCTCGAAGCCTGCGGCCGCTCGTGGACCTACCGCGATGCCGATGGCACGCTGCTCGGTCAGAAGGTCACGCCGCTCGACCGCGTCGGCATCTATGTACCGGGCGGCAAGGCGGCGTATCCGTCGAGCGTGCTGATGAATGCGGTGCCTGCGAAGGTGGCTGGCGTCGGCGAGATCGTGATGGTCGTTCCCACGCCGGCTCGCAGAGACGGCTTGTCTGAAGGTTCGCGCGGCGAGAAAAATCTTCTGGTGCTGGCTGCGGCGGCGGTCGCCGGTGTCGACCGCGTGTTCACGATCGGTGGCGCGCAGGCGGTGGCCGCACTGGCCTACGGCACCGCAACCGTTCCCGCAGTGGACAAGATCACCGGCCCTGGCAACGCCTACGTCGCCAGCGCCAAGCGCCGCGTCTTCGGCAAGGTCGGCATCGACATGATCGCGGGGCCGAGTGAAATTTTGGTGTTGGCCGACGGCAGCACGCCGGCCGACTGGGTCGCGATGGATTTGTTCAGCCAGGCCGAGCACGACGAGCTGGCGCAGAGCATCCTGCTGTGCCCCGATGCGGCCTACATCGAGCGGGTGCAGGCCGAAGTTGATCGCTTGATCGACACCATGCCGCGCCGCGCCGTGATCCGCGCCTCGCTCGAAGACCGCGGCGCGTTGATCCACACGCGCAGCATGGAAGAGGCCTGCGAAATCAGCAACCGGATCGCGCCCGAGCACCTCGAAGTCAGCTCGCGCGACCCGCATCGCTGGGAACCGCTGCTCAGGCACGCCGGTGCGATCTTCCTCGGCGCCTACACCAGCGAAAGCCTGGGCGACTACTGCGCCGGGCCGAACCACGTGTTGCCGACCTCGGGCACCGCGCGCTTTTCGTCGCCGCTGGGGGTGTATGACTTCCAAAAGCGCAGCAGCCTGATCGAGGTCAGCGAGGCCGGGGCGCAGACGCTGGGCGTGATCGCGGCCGAACTGGCCTATGGCGAAGGTTTGCAGGCCCACGCGCAAGCGGCAGAAATGCGGTTCAAGCGCCGAGGCAAAGTTTGACACGAACTTCGTGATTCACGAGAATAGTGTCATCAAGGAGCCCGCGATGAAAAACGTCACTGTCAGCATGGAAGAAGCCGTTGCCGACTGGGCGCGCATCGAAGCCGCGCGCCGAAACACGAGCGTGTCGAAGCTGATCGGTGAAATGCTGGCCGAGAAGATGCGGCACGATGATGCTTACGAGCGGGCGATGAACGAGTGGCTTGACCGCGACAGGCGTTGGCAGTCCGACGGCACGCCTTACCCCAGCCGCGAAGAAACCCATGACCGCAGTCTTCGTTGACACCAACGTTCTGCTGTACGGGGAAGACACGGCCGACCCAGTCAAGCAGGCACGCGCGATCGATTGGCTGCGTGCCCTGTGGCAGGGTCGATCGGGTCGGGTGAGCACACAGGTGCTCAATGAGTTCTACGCCAACGCCACCCGCAAGTTGAAACCAACCATGCCGCAAGGCGACGCGCGCGCTGAGGTGCGCCGCTACCAGCGTTGGCAGCCCTGGCTGCTGGATCACGCCACGGTGGAAACCGCATGGGCGGTGCAGAGCCGGTTCGGACTGAGTTACTGGGACGCGCTGATCGTCGCCGCCGCGCAGGCCCAGGGTTGCCGTTATCTGTTGACCGAAGACATGCAGCATTTGCGGTTGGTGGATCAGGTGCAGGTCATCAACCCCTTCATGGCCGGGCCCGAACTGCTCGACACCGCCGTATGAATGCCCGCCTGAAGGCTCCACCGCTGTCCGTCATCCGCCCCGATGTGCGGGCGATGCGCGCCTATGCGGTGCAGCCGAGCGACGGCCTGGTCAAGCTCGACGCGATGGAGAACCCGTTCTGCTTACCCCAGCCCTTGCGTGCCGCGCTCGGTGCCCGGCTGGCCGAAGTCGCGATCAACCGCTACCCCGGCAGCCGCAACGACGACTTGCGGTGCGCGCTGGCGCAGCACGCCGGGTTGCCCGACGGCTTCGATCTGATCCTCGGCAACGGCTCGGACGAGCTGATCTCGATGCTGAGTCTGGCCTGTGCCCAACCCGGCGCCAGCGTCGTTGCCCCGGTCCCGGGCTTCGTGATGTACGACGTGTCGGCGCGGCTGCAGGGCCTGCGCTCGATCTGCGTGCCGCTGACGGCGGAGTTCGAGCTCGACGAGGGCGCGATGCGGGCGGCGATGGCCGAGCACCAACCGGCGATCGTCTACATCGCGTACCCGAACAACCCGACCGCCAACCTGTTCGACGACGCGATCATCGAACGCCTGATCGAAGCTGCCCCGGGATTGGTTGTGATCGACGAGGCCTACCAGCCGTTCGCGTCGCGCAGCTACATCGACCGCGTGGCGCGCCACGGCCATGTGCTGATCATGCGCACCCTCAGCAAGTTCGGACTGGCGGGCGTGCGGCTGGGCTACCTGATGGGCCCGAAGGCGCTGATCGCCGAGATCGACAAGGTGCGCCCGCCGTACAACGTCAGCGTGCTCAACTGCGAGGCGGCGCTGTTCGCTCTGGAGCATGCGGATGAATTCGCCCGCCAGGCGGCGCTGTTGCGCAGCGAGCGGACGCGATTGATGGCCGCCTTGCGCGACCTGCCGGGCGTGCATCCGTACCCGAGCGAAGCCAACATGATCCTGGCCCGCGTGCCCGATGCGGTTGCGCTGTTCGCTGCGCTCAAACAACGCGGTGTGTTGGTCAAGAATGTGTCGAACCTGCACGCGCTGTTGGCCAACTGCCTGCGCCTGACGGTCGGCACACCGGACGAGAATGTCATCCTGATGTCCGCGCTGAAATCTTCCTTGGAGCCGAGCCCGCGATGAGCCCCGACCCGACGGCCCTTGCCGTGCCACACCGCATCGCCGAGGTGTCGCGCGACACCGCCGAAACGCAGATTCGCGTGCGCAACGACCTGGATGGGAGCGGCGTCTCGAAGCTCGCCACCGGCATCGGCTTCTTCGACCACATGCTCGACCAGATCGCGCGCCACGGCCTGATCGATCTGGAAATCGCGGCCGACGGCGATCTGCACATCGACGGCCACCACACCGTCGAGGACATCGGCATCACCTTCGGGCAGGCGGTTGCGAAGGCCGTCGGTGACAAGCGCGGTCTGCGGCGCTATGGCCACGCCTACGTGCCGCTCGACGAAGCGCTGTCGCGGGTGGTGATCGATTTCTCGGGCCGACCCGGGCTGCACATGCGCGTCGATTTCAAGAGCGGCATGATCGGCGCGCTCGACACGCAACTGGTGTACGAGTTTTTCCAGGGCTTCGTCAACCACGCGGGCATGAGCCTGCACATCGACAACCTGCACGGCGACAACGCGCACCACCAGTGCGAAACGATTTTCAAGGCGTTTGCGCGGGCGATGCGCATGGCGTTGGAGATCGATCCGCGCATGGGCAATGTGATCCCGTCGACCAAAGGCAGTCTCTGATGGGGCCCCCACGTCGCTTCGCTCCTGTCGCCACAGCCTCACAGAGGATCCTTCGTGTCCTTCGGGGCGCAGGGCTGCCTTGGGGCGGCCCGGCGGCTGGCCTTTCATGACAAAGACGGTTGCCGTGGTCGATTACGGCATGGGCAACCTGCGCTCGGTGTCGCAGGCGGTGCTGCATGTCGCTCAGGGTTCGGGCTTCGAGGTGACGGTAACGGCCGACCCGAACGTCGTCTACGCCGCCGAACGCATCGTGCTGCCCGGTCAGGGCGCGATGCCCGACTGCATGCGCGAGTTGCGCGAATCGGGCCTGCAAGAGGCGGTGCTTGATGCGGCGGCGCGCAAGCCGCTGCTGGGTGTGTGCGTCGGCATGCAGATGCTGCTGTCGCGCAGCGAAGAAGGCCCGCCCGGTGTCGGCACGCCAGGGCTGGACGTGATCGCCGGCAACGTGATCCGCTTCCAGCTCGGCGGGCAGTTGCAGCCCGATGGCAGCCGCTACAAGGTGCCGCAGATGGGCTGGAACCAAGTGGTTCAGGCTCGGCCGCATGCGCTGTGGGCGGGCGTGCCCGACGGAGCGAGTTTCTATTTCGTGCACAGTTTCTATGCGCGCCCGACCGATTCGGCTCACAGCATCGGCGAAACCGACTACGGACAGCGCTTTACCTGCGCGCTGGGGCGAGATAATATTTTTGCGACCCAGTTTCACCCCGAGAAGAGCGCGCTGCATGGCCTGGCCGTTTATCGCAATTTCCTCCACTGGAATCCCTGACTCCAACTGCTTGCCCCGGCCATGCTGCTGATTCCTGCGATCGACCTCAAAGACGGCAAATGTGTGCGCCTCAAGCAAGGCGACATGAGCAACTCGACCACCTTCGGCGAAGACCCCGCTGCGATGGCGCGGCGCTGGGTCGATGCCGGTGCGCGGCGCCTGCACCTGGTTGATTTGAACGGAGCCTTCGCCGGCAAGCCGGTCAACGAGGTGGCCATCAAGGCCATCCTGGCCGAAGTCGGCGACGAGATCCCTGTGCAGCTGGGCGGCGGCATTCGCGACCTCGACACCATCGAGCGCTACCTCGACGACGGCCTGAGCTTCATCATCATCGGCACCGCAGCGGTCAAGAACCCCGGCTTCCTGCGCGATGCCTGCAGCGCGTTCGGCGGCCACATCATCGTCGGCCTCGACGCGAAAGACGGCAAGGTCGCCACCGACGGCTGGAGCAAACTCACCGGCCATGAGGTGGTCGATCTGGCGAAGAAGTTCGAGGACTATGGCGTCGAAGGCGTGATCTACACCGACATCGGCCGCGACGGCATGCTGAGCGGTATCAACATCGAGGCGACGGTCAAGCTGGCGCAGGCGCTGACGATTCCGGTCATCGCCTCGGGCGGCCTGAGCAACCTGGCCGATATCGATCGCCTGTGCGCGGTCGAGTTCGAAGGCATCGCTGGCGTGATCTGCGGCCGGGCCATCTATTCCGGTGACCTCGATTTCGCGGCAGCGCAGGCGCGCGCCGACGAGTTGAACGGCAAGTAGCCGCCGATCGCGCCTCACGCGCACTCGCTGTTTTGATTTTTCTTTTTCAACGCCCTGCGATGGCAGTCGGCGACCGTCCATGCTTTGCAAGCGCATCATCCCCTGCCTCGACGTGACTGGCGGCCGCGTCGTCAAAGGCGTCAACTTCGTCGAGTTGCGCGATGCCGGCGATCCGGTCGAAATCGCCGCGCGCTACAACGATCAGGGCGCCGACGAACTGACCTTTCTCGACATCACCGCCACCAGCGACGGCCGCGATCTGATCTTGCACATCATCGAAGCGGTGGCGTCGCAGGTGTTCATCCCGCTGACGGTCGGCGGCGGCGTCCGCACGGTCGATGACGTGCGCCGGCTGCTCAATGCGGGCGCCGACAAGGTCAGCTTCAATTCGGCGGCGGTGGCGAATCCGCAGATCATTCGCGATGCGTCCCAGCGTTACGGCGCGCAGTGCATCGTTGTTGCGATCGATGCCAAGCGGCGCGTCGGTGACGATCTGACGGCGCGCGGTGAGGGCTGGGACGTCTACACCCACGGCGGGCGCAAGAACACCGGCCTCGACGCGGTCGATTGGGCGGCGCAGGTGACCGCGCACGGCGCCGGCGAAATACTGCTGACCAGCATGGACCGCGACGGCACGAAAATTGGCTTCGACCTGGCTTTGACCCGCGCCGTCAGCGACCGCGTGACGGTGCCTGTCATCGCGTCGGGCGGCGTCGGCGCGCTGGAACATCTGTCCGAAGGCATCCGCATCGGTGGCGCCGACGCCGTGCTGGCCGCCAGCATCTTCCACTACGGCGAATTTACCGTCGGGCAGGCCAAGGCGCTGATGGCGCGCGACGGCATTCCGGTGCGGCTGTGACCGTGTCGATCATCAGCAAATCGGTGCCCCGGCCGAAGGCCGCCGCCAAGGTCGCCGCCAAGGCCAGCCCGAAAGACCAGCCCCGCTTTGGCAGCCGCGCGTTCACCGAAGTGCCCGATAGAAAAGCGCGCAAGAAAGTGGTGGCCAAGCCGCCGGTCACGCCCGATATGGCGTCGTTGCCGCGCGAGGTTCGCATCATCGGCGGGGCGTGGAAGCGCAGCAAGTTGCCTGTCGGTTTGCTGCCCGGCCTGCGCCCCACGCCCGACCGCGTGCGCGAGACGTTGTTCAACTGGCTGGGTGCCGACTTGAGCGGCTGGCGTTGCCTCGACGCTTTCGCGGGCAGTGGCGCGCTGGGCTTCGAGGCAGCGTCGCGCGGTGCCGCTTCGGTGGTGCTGCTCGAGCGCGAGATTCGACAGGCGCGCAGCCTGGACGAATCCAAACAGCGCTTGAAGGCCGACACCTTGCAGATCGTTGCCACCGACGCGTTGTCGTGGATGCGCCGCAGCGCGCCCGCATCTTTCGAGCTGGTCTTCATCGACCCGCCGTTCGGCAGCGATCTGCTCGGACCGGCGCTGTCCGCCGCCGCCCGTCTGGCCGTGCCGCACGGCTACATCTACCTCGAAGCGGCTCACGCTTACACCGCAGACGAAGTCGCCCCGCTGTCCTTGACCGTGCATCGCCACTTTCGCGCCGGGCTGGTCCATGCCCACCTGTTGCAGCGCAACGCGGGTGACTACACTGCGGCCAGCATTGCGTGACAGGGAGCGCCGCATGACTTCCGTGACCAAACTGACCGCCATTTATCCCGGCACCTTCGATCCGATGACGCTGGGCCACGAGGATTTGATGCGCCGCGCGAGTCGGCTGTTCGAGCGGCTGGTCGTCGCGGTGGCCGCCGGCCACCACAAGCGCACGATGTTCACCATCGAAGAGCGCCTCGACATCGCCCAGCAGTTGGCGCGCAAGCACCCGAACGTCGAGGTGATCCCGTTTCGCGGCCTGCTGCGCGATTTCGTCGTCAACATCGGCGGCAAGGTCGTGGTGCGGGGACTGCGCGCGGTCAGCGATTTCGAGTACGAATTCCAGATGGCTGGCATGAACCGCCAGTTGATGCCCGATGTCGAAACCGTATTTCTGACGCCGAGCGACCAGTTCCAATTCGTTTCCGGCACCTTCGTGAGGGAGATCGCGACACTGGGAGGCGACGTGTCGAAGTTTGTGTCACCGTCGGTACTCGACCGCTTGAGGTCACGCGTCAAGTACACCGAAGCCTGAGGGCTTGAACCAACCGACATGGCCCTGCTGATCACCGACGAATGCATCAACTGCGACGTGTGCGAGCCCGAGTGCCCGAACGCGGCCATCTCGATGGGCGTCGAGATTTATCAGATCGATCCGGCCAAGTGCACCGAATGCGTCGGCCACTTCGACGAGCCGCAGTGCGTGCAGGTGTGCCCGGTGAGCTGCATTCCGATTCACCCGGACCACGTCGAATCGAACGAGTCGCTGTGGGTGAAGTACCGGCGTCTTCAAACGGTCGCCCGGACGGCGGCTGCGTCGCCCGTTGATTGAGGTCTCTGCCTGCGGGAGGTCGTTCAACGACTCTTCCGCTTGATCGACAGCTTGGGGATGTCAGCGGATTTCGATCGCAATCGCTGCCGCTTGCTCTTCGGTCCCGATCGCGGGCTTTCAGCAACCGCCTGCTTCGCCGAGGCGTTGAGGCTGCCCGCCAAGGTCGGCCGATACGCCGCCTCGGTCGCGAGCCGATGCTGCTCCAACGCCTGGCCCCATGCTGCGGTTTTCGTGGCGAGCAACTGGGCTTGCGAGCGCTGTTCATCGGTGCGGGGATCGGCCGCTTCGATGCGTTTGCCTTCAGCGCACGGCGTCTGCGAGTACGCGGTGCCGCAGCGGTAAATCTCATCGGCATGAATCCGGTCACTGACAGCCAAAAGAACCAGACACGAGAGCAAGGCGGGCAGTTTCATGACGCAGGTCCTTCGCTTGAGTTTGGGAGCTTCTTCGGCCGTGGCGGCCGCGCATGGATCTTCAGCATCGCGCGTTCCGTGTCGCCGGCGATCAACAGATCGAGTGCGCTCAAGCCCTGCGCGATGCTTTGTTCGATCGCCTCGCGTTCACCCAGCGGCGGCTTGCGCAGCACGTGGTTGATCACTTCAGCCTTGACGCCCGGGTGGCCGATGCCCAGCCGCAGGCGCCAGAAGTCCGGTGAACCGAGTTGCGCCTGGATGTCCTTCAATCCGTTGTGCCCAGCGTGGCTGCCGCCAAGCTTCATCTTGATGTGGCCGGGCAGCAGATCCAGTTCGTCATGGGCGACCAGGATTTCTTGCGGCGCGATCTTGAAGAAACGCGCCAGCGGTGCCACCGCCTTGCCCGACAGGTTCATGAAGGTCATCGGCTGCAGCAGCCACAGCGGGCCGTCGGGCAGGTTGACCCGGGCGACCCTCCCGAAGTAAGACCGATCGGGGACGAGCGTCACTTTGAAGTGGCGCGCCACGTCGTCGATGAACCAGAAACCCGCGTTGTGCCGCGTGCTTTCATATTCCGCCCCAGGATTGCCCAGGCCCACCATCAGTCGAATCATGGGTGAATTATCAATTTCCGAAGCCCATGAAAAAGCCCCACCGTGGTGGGGCTCCGATGGGGGACGAGATTGCAACCCGTCTTACTTCTTGTTCTGCTTCTCGGTCTTCTTGCCCTTGGTCGGGGCGGCCGCTGCCGCAGTCACCACCACGGGGACGGCTTCTTCTTCGGCCGTCAGGATCGAGGCCGAGACCAGCACCGGATTCGGCTTGCCCTGCGTCATGACCTTGATGCCTGTCGGCAGCGCGATGTCGTTGACATGCAGCGACTGGCCCTTGACCAACTGGCCCAGATCGACCGTCAGGAACTCGGGCAGTTGCGAAGCCAGGCACTGAATGCGCAGCTCGGTGACGACATGGTTGACCACGCACTTGTCGACCTTGATCGCCGGGGACTCTTCCTCGTTGATGAAGTGCAGCGGCACCTTTTTCGTGACCTTGGTGGTGGCATCGACGCGTTGAAAGTCGATGTGCAGCACGATCGGACGAAACGGGTGCAGTTGGTAATCGCGCAGCAGTACCTGTTCGGTCTTGCCGGCGAGTTCCATGTCGAGCAGCGACGAGTGGAATGCTTCTTTTTTCAGCGCGAAGAAGAGGGCGTTGTGATCGAGTTCGATCATGGCTGGTGTGCCCGCGCCGTAAACGATGCCGGGAACCTTGTCAGCGTTGCGCAGGCGGCGGCTCGCTCCGGTCCCCTGCAACGTACGCTCGAATGCGACGAATTTCATATTGACTCCAGATGGTGAGAAGCCCCGCGACCAGGTGCTTCAAAAGACAGACCTTGCGGCCCGGTTGAACATCCGGCTGGTCGGCCGGACGCCTCGTTCGACGCTCAGAAATTGCTGTTCTGTTCGGCGAACAAAGAAGTGACCGATTCGCCGTCGGAAATCCGACGGATCGTTTCGGCAAACAAGAACGACACCGACAACTGGCGCACCTTCGGGCACACCTGGGCAGCATCGGTCATCGGGATGGTGTTGGTGATCACGACCTCGTCGAGCATCGAGGCCTGAATGCGCTCGATCGCCGGGCCGGAGAACACCGCGTGAGTGCAATACGCATAGACGGATTTGGCGCCGCGTTCCTTCAGCACGGCGGCGGCTTTGACCAGCGTGCCGGCGGTGTCGATCATGTCGTCCATGACCACGCAATTGCGCCCTTCGGTCTCGCCGATGACGTTCATGACTTCCGAGACATTGGCCGCCGGGCGCCGCTTGTCGATGATCGCCAGATCGCAGTTCAATTGCTTGGCCAGGGCGCGAGCGCGCACCACGCCGCCGATGTCGGGCGACACCACGACCAGGTCGTCGTACTGCTTCGATTGCAGATCGGACAGCAGCACCGGCGAGGCGTAGATGTTGTCGACCGGGATGTTGAAGAAGCCCTGGATCTGGTCGGCATGCAGGTCCATCGTCAACAGCCGCTCGACGCCGACGGCTTCGAGCATGTTGGCGACCACCTTGGCGCTGATCGGCACGCGGGTCGAGCGGGGCCGACGGTCTTGGCGGGCGTAGCCGAAATACGGAATCACGGCGGTGATGCGGCGCGCGCTGGCACGCTTCAACGCATCGACCATGATGCAGAGCTCCATCAGGTTCTCATTGGTCGGGGTGCAGGTCGATTGCACGACGAACACATCACGAGCGCGCACGTTTTGCTCGATCTCGACAGCAACTTCGCTGTCGGAGAACCGGCCGACCGAGGCCTTGCCGAGCTCGACTCCGAGGTGGGTCGCGATCTCCTTGGCAAGCACCGGGTTGGCGTTGCCAGTGAACAGCACGGTGTTGAAAAGCACATTCCCTCCGTCGAGGCTCTGTGGAAGCATGCCGCTTCCTTTCGTCCAGCCCAGGCCTGTTGTCAGGACGCTCCGGGAATCAGTGAATCTGGCAGGGGAAGAAGGATTCGAACCTTCGCATGTCGGAATCAAAATCCGATGCCTTAACCAACTTGGCGACTCCCCTACACCGGTGCGCCGCCGAGGCCACGCACCCACAACTCTTTTGCCCTTTCAACCCTCCACCCAATCGTGCAGAGGATGCTTCAGCAGACTGCGGCACCGGCGCCCGGTCCAGCCCGCCGGCAGATCACCTTCGAATGTTGTGGCTGCGCCCGAATCCAACTGGGCTCGCGCAAACACCACGCTGCCCGAACCGCTCATTCGGCTGTTGCCGTACCGGGCGGTCAAGTGATCGGCCACTGCACGCACCTCGGGGTGCAACAACTCGGCCACCGCCTGCAAGTCATTTCGACCCCAGCCTGCCCCTTCTTTCGGAGCAATCAGGTGCTGAAATTCGTCTGCATCAAAGCCCTCAAGTATAGCGCGGGGAGTGTCCCGAGCCAACCGGGGGTGGGCGAAAACTGCGCGGGTTTCAATCGAGACCGTCGGTTTGATCAGCATGAACGACTGCTCAGGCACGTCCAGCGCGGTGAGTTGCTCGCCGATGCCTTCGACCCAGGCGTTGGCGCCGCCGATGAAAAACGGCACGTCCGCGCCCAGCGTCATGCCGAGCGCGTGCAGTTGCTGTCGTGACCACTGCAAGTCCCACAGCCGATTCAGCGCCAGCAAGGTGGTGGCCGCATCGGAGCTGCCACCGCCCAGCCACGCGCCCCACGGCACCTGCTTGTCGATGCTGATGTCGGCGCCGCAAGTTGTGCCGCTGGCCGATTGCAAGGCCCGCGCGGCGCGCAGGCACAGATCGTCCGCCGGCAACGTCGCCGACAGGTCGTGACGCGCCAGCCTCGCATCGGCGCGGCGTTCGAAATGCAGCGTGTCGGCCCAGTCGATCAGCACGAAGACCGACTGCAGCAGATGGTGTCCATCGGGACGTCGGCCGACCACGTGCAAAAACAGATTGAGCTTGGCCGGGGCCGCCACGTCCAGCAGCGATCGCAGGCTCATCGGGACGCCTTCGCGCTGCGCGGCGCGCCTGGGCGCTTGGGGCGGCGCGGCGCGCTCATGGCCGCTCCAGCTTGACTTGAACGGTGACCACCGGGGGCGCTTCCCTGCGGGCAAAGATGCGTGCGTCATCGAAGCGCGACAAATCGACAGCCCAGCCTAGTTGGCGAAACCCGGCCGGGTCTGGCGCGGCGGTGAGGGCGCTTTCTGCGCCAGGCCACGGGCGACCGCGCAGCCAATCAAACAGCGCCGCCACCGGCAGGTCCTCGCCGATCACGGCGCGCGTCAGGTCGGCCAGGGTCGCATGGTGGGTTTGGCCTTGCGGCGTTTCGAGCCGAACCGAATCGGGTGCCCAGCGGGCGCGGGCGACGGTGCTGCCGAGGGGGGTGTTCAGATCGAGGCGGCCCCGATCGGGCGCTCCGCTCAGCTCGAAAGCCGCCGACAGGTTGCGCGCCTCGGAGGTGTCGGTGGCGGCCACTTGCACCGACATCCGTCCCGCCAGCAGATCTTCTCCAACGGGTCGGTCAGACGAGTCCAAGGAGGCGCAACCAGCCAAGAACATGACGGTGGCGAAGGCGCCTGCCCTGAGGCAACGCTGAACCAGTCCCCGCCATGCACATTCGTTCAGCCTTGCCAACATTCACAAATCGACCTTCAGCCGGGCCACGGTTTCGCGCAACACATCATTGGCCTGGTCGCGGGTGGTGCCTTCGCGCAGCACGCGCCGCGCTTCATCGTGCTGTCCGCTGACCCACAGCACTTCCCCCAAATGCGCCGCGATTTCCGGGTCGGGACGGGACTGGTAGGCGCGCCTCAATTGCTTGATCGCCTCGGCGGCGTTGCCCATCCGGTATTCGACCCAGCCCAGGCTGTCGGTGATGAACGGTTCACCCGGGGCCAACGTGAGCGCGTGTTCGATCAAGGCTTTCGCCTCAGGCAGGCGCATGCCGCGATCGGCCAGCGAAAACCCGAGCGCGTTGTGCGCGTGATGATGATTGGGCCGCAGGGCGATCACGCGCCGCAACAAACGCTCCATCTCGTCGACGCGGTTGAGCTTTTCTTCCATCATCGATTGCTCGTAGAGCAGATCGGGATCGTCGGCGAAGCGCTGGTTGGCGAGTGTCAGCACCTGACCGGCTTCGGCCCATTGCCGCGCCTCGCGCAACAACTGGACCTCGGCCAGCACTTTTGCGCGCGCATCGTCGTCGCCGCTTTCCGGGGCGCGCCGGATCAGTTCGAGCCCTTCGGGCAGACGCCCCTGTTTGGCCAGCAGCGAGGCCCGGCGCACCTGCACTTCGAGCGCGCGTTGCGGCGTTTCGACCTTGCTCAACCAGGTTTCAGCGCCTTTGAAATCGGCTTGCTGCTCGGCTGCTTGCGCCAGCATCAGCCAGGCTTGCGTGAGCCCGCGGTCGGGGTCGGCGATGACCTCGTCGTCATTGTCTGGCGCCGACGCCGCAGCGGATGGCGGCTGCGCAGACGTCGGCGCGTCGGGGGTCGACTGAATGCGCTCGATGAAGGTCTGGAGTGCGACCGTGGCCTGTTTGGGCTGCCGCAGTTCGAGATGCAGCGCGCCCAGGGTCAGCCAGGGCGCACTCAGCGCGGGCTCGTCGCGCGTGACCTGTTCGACCTGAGCAAGTGCGTCGGCATGCCGTTGCGACACGCTCAGCGCGCGTGCATAGAACAAACGGATCGCATTCGCCTGGGGCCGCGCCCGCAGGTAGCCCACGACGATGGGTTCCGCTTCGGCAGCGACCGGCAGCACCGCCAGCGCGAGCAGCACCGGGCTTTCGGCGGTCGGCGTCTGCACATGAGCGCGCTGGGCGAACTCGAGTGCGCGGGTGTTGTCGCCTGCGGTGAGCCAGGCGCGGCCGATGGCCACGAGCGCTGCGGTGCGCGTTTCGGGATCGTCGATGCTCGGCTTGAGCGCTGCCTCGATCACGTCCGGCACCGCCTTCGGATCGGCGGTGCGCTCGAAAAAGCGCGGCAGACTGGCGATCAGCGACGGGCGTTCGGCGGCGGAGGTCAGCTTGATCAGCGAACGCAGCGGCTCGGCGGTTTCGGACGACCGGTTCAACGCGACCAGCAGCTGGATCAGGTAGCGGTGCGCGTCGCGAGAGGTCGGCAGCGCAGTTCGCCACGATTGCACGACGATCAGCGCCTGGCTGCCAGCGCGGATTTGCAGAGCCATGTCGGTGGCGCGCTTGTAGAGCTGTTCGTTCTTGGTCTTGTTGGCCGCGTCGAGCACGACCAGGAACGCCGTGCTGCCTTCGCTGGCGCTGAGTTCGAGCTCACCGACGATCAGTTGATAGAACAGCGACGCATCGAGGTTCGAATTGACGACCGATGACGCCTCAGAGGGCGCGACAGCAGCGACCGTGGTTTGAGCCTGCGCAGGCCCGGCCCAGATGCAACCAGCGACGACAAGCGCGCAAACCGCTTGCGAGGTGGAAATACGAGCTGGCATCGGCGACTCCTGGAGACAAAAAAGATTCTAGAGCGGGGAGGAGCGAGGCAGCCTCGGGAGATACGACCACGCAGGCTCCCGATAATTCCGTTCATGCCTGAACTGCCTGAAGTCGAAGTCACGCGACTGAGTTTTTCCGACCGCATCGACGGCGCTGTCGTGACCGCTGTGCGGCTCGGCAAGCCCTTGCGCTGGTCGCTGGGGATCGAGCCCACGCGGTTGGTCGATCGCCGGGTCGGTGGCGTGACGCGGCGCGGCAAGTACCTGTGGCTGCCACTGCAAGCGCTGATCCCATCCGCCGACGCCGACGCTGAGGCAGGCGGGCTGCTGCTGCACCTGGGCATGTCGGGCTCGCTCGCATTCAACCCGCTGCCCGCCAGCCCGGGCGCGCACGACCATTTCGACCTGGTGACCGACCGCGGCACGCTGCGCCTGACCGATCCCCGGCGCTTCGGCGCGGTGGTGTGGTCGGCGTCGCAGGGCGAAGGCATGGCCGCCAAGCTGCTGTCGACGCTCGGCCTGGAGCCGTTCGATGCGGCTTTCGACGGCGCCTACCTGCACGCCGCGCTGCAGCGGCGTCGGGTGGCGGTCAAGCTCGCGCTGCTCGGCGGCGACATCGTGGTCGGCGCGGGCAATATCTACGCGTGCGAAGCCTTGTTCACCGCGCGCATCGATCCCCGCACGCGCAGCGACCGCCTCAGCCGACCGCGCTGCCAGCGGCTGGCGCAGGCGATTGGGCAAACCCTGGAAGCCGCGCTCGCGTTGGGCGGCTCGACCTTGCGCGACTTTCGCGATGCGCACGGCATGGCCGGCCAGTTTCAGTTGCGAGCCCATGTCTACGGCCGCGCCAATGAAGCCTGCCGGCTGTGCGGCACGCCGGTGCGGCGCATCGTGCAGGGGCAGCGGTCGACGTTTTTTTGCCCAAGCTGCCAAAAGCGCTGAGGTCGTCGTCATCGCTGCATGCGCGGAGATCGCATCGACTCAAAAAACGGGCAAGTCACCCGTCGTTTCTGCGAATGGCGCCGATTTCGCTTGCATTAGGATGATTTGGATGGACGGTCGCCGCATGGCGACCGACACCGAATCTCCCGCACCGGATTCCAGCCGACATGACCTCCGCCTTCTCTGGCCGTTTCGATGAACTGAGCCTCTGGCGAGATGCCGTGCGCGCCGGGCTGGACGAGGTGTCGGCGTTTCTGTCCGAACACGGACTGTCCGACCCGGCGGGCAACGAGCTGGCGTGCGCGCTGCGCGAACGCCTGACGGCCGACAAGCTGGTCGTTGCGTTCGTGGCCGAATTTTCGCGCGGCAAGTCGGAGCTGATCAACGCGATTTTCTTCGCCGACACCGGCCGCCGCGTGCTGCCGGCCACGCCGGGGCGCACGACGATGTGTCCAGTGGAGCTCGCGCACGATCCCAAGGAGCCGGTCACGCTGGCCCTGCTGCCGATCGTCACGCGACTGGCCGGCGCATCGCTTGCCGAGCTGCGCCGTCAGCCGGAGGCTTGGACGCATGTGCCGCTGGACATCACCCAGCCCGAGCAGTTGTCGAATGCACTGCGCGAAGTCATGGGCACCCAGCGGGTGGCGATCGACGAAGCGCGCGCGCTCGGTTTGTGGGACGAATCGAACCCCGAAGACAACCCCCGACCCGACGACACCGGCCGGG
>JANMTL010000232.1:0-1589 GCA_031390425.1 Rhizobacter sp. | reverse complement strand
CACCCACCTGGGCATCATCCTGCCCATGCTGCTGCACCCGGTTACCGTCATCGTCTACAAGCAGTTCTTCGACAATCTGCCGCGCGAGTTCCGCGAAGCGGCGGTCATGGATGGCGCCAACGAGTTCCAGTTGCTCTTCCGCGTCTTCCTGCCGATGAACTGGGGCGTCACCACGGCGCTCGCCATCATCACCTTCATCGGTGCCTGGAACTCGTTCCTCTGGCCGTTCCTCGCCGCTCAGAACGAACGGATGATGACGGTCACCGTCGGCATCACCGCTGTGCAGGACTCATTCGGTGTCGCCTATGCGCGCGTCCTCGCGGGTGCGGTGCTCGCGGGGCTGCCCGTCGCACTCGCCTATATCATCTTCCAGAAGCGTGTGACGCAGGCCATCACGCTCTCCGCCGGCATCAAGGGCTAGGGGTCACGTCATGACTTATGTCGAACTCAAGAACGTCACCAAGCGCTACGGCACGGTGGAAGTCATTTCCAACCTTTCCCTTGGCATCGAGGAAGGTTCGTTCACAGCGCTCCTCGGCCCGTCGGGCTGTGGCAAGTCTACCATGCTGCGCATGATCGCCGGCCTCGAGGAAATCACCGAGGGCACGTGCTCCATCGCGGGCGCCGATGTCACCAACACGCCGCCGGCCCAGCGCGGCGTCGCCATGGTGTTTCAGAACTACGCGCTCTATCCGCACCTGACCGTGCGCCAGCACATCGCCGTCTCGATGTCGCTGGCCGGCGTGCCCAAGGCGACGCAGAACGAGCGCGTCGCCTCCGTCGCCAAGATGCTTCAGCTCGGTGAATTGCTCGAGCGCCGTCCCGCCCAGCTCTCGGGCGGCCAGCGGCAGCGTGTGGCAATCGGCCGTGCGCTGGTGCGCGACCCGCGTGTGTTCCTGTTCGACGAGCCGCTTTCCAATCTCGACGCGGCACTACGCTCGGCCATGCGCGTCGAACTCGCCAAGCTGCACCAGGACCTCAAGACGACCATGATCTACGTCACCCACGACCAGGTCGAGGCGATGACGCTTGCCGACAAGATCGTCGTGCTCGATCGTGGCGAGATCAGCCAGGTCGGCACGCCGCTGGAACTCTACAATCAGCCCGCCAACAGGTTCGTCGCCTCCTTCATCGGCTCCCCGGCGATGAACTTCATGAAGGTCGAGGTCAGCAAGATCGACGGCCGCACCGCGACGCTGGCCCTGCCGGGCGGCAACAGCGCGACCATCACGACGCGCGGCGGCACAACGGCCGGCCTCGTCGAAATGGGCATTCGTCCCGAACACCTCAGGATCGTCCCGGACAGCGGCGCGGAGGCCTCGGTCAAGGGCACCGTCAGCGTCGTCGAGCAACTGGGCAACTCGACCATTCTTTACGTCGAGACGCCCGCCGGCCAGCTCATCGTCGAAGGCGACGGGGCCCTCGCCGCGCGACCCGGCGACAATCTCGGCCTGGCCATCGACGGCAAGCACGCCCACCTGTTTGGGGCCGATAACCGGGTGGTCTAGTTTCGCCGGTCCGCTCCGCACCGACTCCTTTGCGGGCAGGGAAGTGCCGCCCAAGGACCAGTACAGCCGGCAAATCCGGCG
>JANMTL010000194.1:0-8302 GCA_031390425.1 Rhizobacter sp. | reverse complement strand
CGATCCGCCGCGAGATCTTGGGTGAAGAGGTGCTGCAGGCCGACATGGCGACGCGCTACGCCGACTACTTTCCGGGCTACATCAAGCAGGGCGTGCAGGCCGAATTGCTGGACGAAAAACTGCTGCAATTCGACCTGGCGCGCCTCGGCGCCGCACTGAACGCCGACCGCGATCTGCAGTTCGACTACCTCGGATTGCAGACGCTGTACGACCGCTATTTCCTGCACATCGACGAAGCCCGCATCGAGCTGCCGCAGGCCTTCTACATGCGTGTGGCGATGGGTCTGGCGCTCGGCGAGATCGACCGCGAGGCGCGTGCGATCGAGTTCTACGAGGTGCTCTCGAGCTTCGACTTCATGAGCAGCACGCCGACGCTGTTCAACGCAGGCACGCGCCGCTCGCAGTTGTCGAGTTGCTACCTGACGACGGTGGCCGACGACCTCGACGGCATCTACGAAGCGCTGAAGGAAAACGCGCTGCTGTCGAAGTTCGCCGGCGGCCTGGGCAACGACTGGACCAATGTGCGCGCGCTCGGCAGCCACATCAAAGGCACCAACGGCAAGAGCCAGGGCGTGGTGCCGTTTCTGAAAGTGGTCAACGACACGGCAGTCGCGGTCAACCAGGGCGGCAAGCGCAAGGGCGCGGTCTGCGCCTACCTGGAAAGCTGGCACCTCGACCTCGAAGAGTTCCTGGAGTTGCGCAAGAACACCGGCGACGACCGCCGCCGCACCCACGACATGAACACCGCAAACTGGATTCCCGACCTGTTCATGAAGCGCGTGATGGAAGGCGGCGACTGGACCTTGTTTTCGCCCAGCACATGCCCCGACCTGCACGACAAGTTCGGCAAGGATTTCGAGACCGCTTACACCGCCTACGAAGTGCGGGCTGCTGCGGGCGACATCAAGCTGCACAAGAAACTGCCGGCGCGCGACCTGTGGCGCAAGATGCTGTCGATGCTGTTCGAAACCGGGCACCCGTGGATCACCTTCAAGGACGCATGCAACGTGCGCTCGCCGCAGCAGCATGTCGGCGTTGTGCACTCCAGCAATCTGTGCACCGAGATCACACTGAACACCAGTGAGACCGAGATCGCGGTGTGCAACCTCGGTTCGGTGAATCTGGTGCATCACCTGACGGACAGTCCGAACGGCCGACAGATCGATCACGTCAAGCTGAAGAAGACCATCTCGACCGCGATGCGCATGCTCGACAACGTGATCGACATCAACTACTACGCGGTCAAGAAGGCGCGCGATTCGAACCTGCGCCACCGGCCGGTCGGCCTCGGCATCATGGGCTTTCAGGATGCGCTGCACGAGTTGCGCGTGCCGTACGCGTCGGATGCGGCGGTCGATTTCGCCGACCGCTCGATGGAAGCGGTGTGTTACCACGCGTATTGGGCATCGACCGATCTGGCCGCCGAGCGCGGTCGCTACTCCAGCTACCGCGGCTCGCTGTGGGATCAAGGCATTTTGCCGATCGATTCGCTCGATCTGTTGGCCGAGCAGCGTGGCGGCTACGTTGAAGTTGATCGCAGCAGCACGCTCGACTGGAATGCGCTGCGCAGCCGCATCGCCGAACACGGCATGCGCAACTCCAACTGCGTCGCGATCGCACCGACCGCGACGATCTCCAACATCGTCGGCGTGAGCGCATCGATCGAGCCGTCGTTCGGCAACCTGTCGGTCAAATCGAACCTGTCGGGCGAATTCACCGTGCTCAATGAGTACCTGGTGCGCGACCTGAAAAAGCTCGGTCTGTGGGACGACGTGATGGTGATGGACCTGAAGCACTTCGACGGCTCGCTGCGCCGCATCGACCGGGTGCCCGAAGACCTGAAGGTGCTGTACGCCACCGCATTCGAGATCGAAACCCAGTGGCTGGTCGAAGCCGCGTCACGCCGCCAGAAATGGATCGACCAGGCGCAATCACTCAACATCTATATGGCCGGCGCGTCGGGCAAGAAGCTCGACGAGACCTACCGGCTGGCCTGGACGCGTGGGCTCAAAACCACCTACTACCTGCGCACGGTGGGGGCCACCCACGCCGAGAAATCGACTGTCAAAACGGGGCAGCTCAACGCGGTGAGCAGCGGCTCATCCGGAACCAGCGCGGGCGGCACGGACGCTGCCGCGGCAATCGCCAAGGCGCCGTCATCCAGCGTCGAGCCGGCGAGCGACATCAAGTACTGCGCCATCGACAACCCCGATTGCGAAGCCTGCCAGTGAGAACGCTTTGGCAGATGGGTCGCTCGCGGCGATAAGCAACGACGCGACAGAGCAACAAATCAGATCCGTGCGGCGCGGTATCGGGCAATTAGTGCTTTGTGTTTTGTCGCATCGCTCGGATAATCAATATCTACTGGAAGTACATCATGTTGGTTTGGGAAGAAGAAATTAAATCGCCGGTGCCGCCGATCGCGGTGCTTGCAAAGCCACGGATCCCTGAAGAAATCCAGAGCCGCCAATCTGATGCGGGCATTTCCGGAATCGATTTGTCACGCGCTGTTTCGAGTCGTCCGGTGGTGACCCCGCCTGCCGAAGGTCGCCGAGCGACCGCAGAACCGGTCGAGAATGGTTCTGTCACGGACCAGCCCACCGAAAATCGCCGGGTGGTGGCGGCCGACAAACGCATCATCAACGGCCGCACCGATGTCAATCAACTGGTCCCGTTCAAATACAAATGGGCTTGGGAAAAGTATCTTGCCACCTGTGCAAACCACTGGATGCCCCAGGAAGTCAACATGTCGCGCGACATCGCGACATGGAAAGACCCGAACGGCTTGAGCGATGACGAGCGCCGCATCATCATGCGCAATCTCGGGTTCTTCGTGACCGCCGATTCTCTGGCTGCCAACAACATCGTGCTGGGAACCTACCGCCATATCACCGCGCCGGAATGCCGACAGTTCTTGTTGAGGCAAGCCTTCGAAGAAGCCATCCATACCCACGCCTACCAGTACATCGTCGAATCGCTGGGTTTGGACGAGGCTGAAATCTTCAACGCTTATCACGAGGTCGCGTCGATCCGGGACAAGGACCAGTTCCTGATCCCGTTCATCGAGGCGGTGATGGACCCGCACTTCAACACCGGCACGCCCGAGAACGATCAGAAACTGCTGAAATCTCTGATTGTTTTTGCCTGCTTGATGGAAGGTCTGTTTTTCTACGTGGGGTTCACCCAGATTTTGGCGCTGGGTCGCCAGAACAAAATGACCGGCGCCTCCACCCAGTATCAGTACATCCTGCGCGACGAGTCGATGCATTGCAATTTCGGCATCGACCTGATCAACCAGATCAAACTGGAAAACCCGTTGTTGTGGACGACCGAATTCAAGGCCGAAATCAAGGCGCTTTTCATGCGAGCGGTCGAACTCGAATATCGCTACGCTGAAGACACGATGCCACGTGGCGTTTTGGGTATGAATGCGTCGATGTTCAAAGGCTATTTGCGCTACATCGCCAACCGGCGCGCAACGCAAATCGGCCTGGAGGCGCTTTTTCCGAACGAGGAAAACCCGTTCCCGTGGATGAGTGAAATGATCGACCTGAAGAAAGAAAGCAATTTCTTCGAGGTGCGCGTCACGGAATACCAGTCGGGTGGTGCGCTCTCTTGGGATTGAACTTGGGATTGACCTTGGGATTGAAAATTGCCGGTTGCGGTATGGCACACGATCAAAGTCAGCAGATCAAGATTTGCAAATCGAGCAGCGACGACGCAGAAGCGTTGCTCTCGGTTTGGTACCTGATTCATCGCACTGGGGCGCCCGACGAGGGCAGTTTCGGGTGATGAATAACTGTCCGGAGTCGGCTTTTTGCCGACGCAGGACAGTGCTTTTTTAACTCTCTCAAGGAGAAAATGTAATGGCAACTGCGAAAAAGGCCGCTCCGGCCAAGAAGGCTGCACCGGCCAAGAAGGCGGCTCCTGCGAAGAAGGCTCCGGCCAAGAAGGCGGCTCCTGCGAAGAAGGCTCCTGCGAAGAAGGCTGCACCGGCCAAGAAGGCGGCTCCTGCCAAGAAGGCTCCGGCGAAGAAGGCTGCTCCGGCCAAGAAGGCGGCCCCTGCGAAGAAGGCTCCGGCGAAGAAGGCGGCTCCGGCCAAGAAGGCGGCAGCGAAGAAGGCCGCGCCTGCGAAGAAGGCATCTGCCAAGAAGCTCGTCGCGAAGAAGAGTGCTGCGAAGGCCCCTGCGAAGAAAGCCGCTGCCAAGGCCCCTGCGAAGAAAGCCGCTGCGAAGAAGGCGCCTGCTACCCCAGCCGCTGCTCCGGCTGCGGCCAAGCCGGCTGCGCCGGCTCCCAAAACGGCTCTCAGCCCGCAGGCTGCTTGGCCGTTTCCAACCGGCTCTAAGCCGTAACGCAAAGGTCCGCGTGATGCGGGCTTTCGCTTTCAAGCAACCCGGCTTCGGCCGGGTTTTTTGTGTCTGGGAGCCAGGCCAGGCCAGTGAAACGGAGAAATCGCACATCCGATTTCTCCGTTTCATTGGACTAGAGCTCGAGGATGCTTCTGTCGATGTAGTGGTTTTGCCCACCGCGTGAGGCAATCTTCAGCGCGCCGATGCGGTTGCCCAGCTCGACGCACCGACGCAGCGGCCAGCCGCGCTCCAGGCCGTACAACAAGGCCCCGCGGAAGGCGTCTCCGCAGCCGGTCGGGTCGTCCACTTCGGTCGCCGCTGTTCCTGGCACATGGGTGCGCAGCCCCTGTTCCCAGACATCGCATCCGTCGGCGCCCAGGGTCACGATGACACCGGCCAGGTGCGAGGTCGACAGCGATTCGAGTGTCTCGCCGGTGCGGTCGCACAGCATGCGTGCTTCATAGTCGTTGACGGCCAACCAGCGCGCCTGTGACACGAAGCGCTTCAGTTCAGCGCCGTCGAACATCGGCAGCCCCTGCCCCGGATCGAAGACGAACGGAATGCCCGCAGCCGCCAGTTGCGTCGCGTGTTCGAGCATCGCCTCGCGGCCGTCGGGCGCGATGATGGCGATCCGGATATCGGACCGTGTCGGCACCGGCGTGTACTGAGCCGCTTGCATCGCACCGGGGTGAAACGCGGTGATCTGGTTGTTGCTGCTGTCGGTGATGATGATCGCTTGCGCGGTGAAGCTGTCGGCGATGGTGGCGATGTGTTCGGTGCTGACCTTCCACGACGCGAGCCGTTGCAGGTAGTCCGCCCCGTCGCTGCCGAGCGCGGCCAGCACCAGCGGCTCACCGCCGAGCTGGCTCAGCGTGTAGGCGATGTTGCCGGCGCAGCCGCCGAACTCGCGCCGCAGGGTGGGCACCAGAAAGGACACGTTCAGGATGTGCACCTGCTCGGGCAATATCTGCTCGGCAAAGCGGCCCGGGAAGGTGGTGATCGTGTCGAACGCGAGAGAGCCGCAAATCAAGGCAGGCATGGGTGCTCCAGTGGGGTGGCTGGCGTCGGCATCGACCGCCTGGAATCGACGAGGATCGATCGACCGGGTGCAGTCGTCGAACGGTCTTGGGCGACGGACATCAGGGGTAGAAAACCTCGACGGTGTAGCCGCTGACGCGGCTGCCGGGGACCGAAAAATTCACCGACAACGGCGCGTCGATGCCCGGCGCAAGCTGAGGGTCGCTGACCTGGAAGTCGGTGGGCGACAGCGAGCGACGGGACACCAGTTCGCCGTCCGCACCAGTCAGGCTCAGGTCCACCGAGGGCATGTCCACCGGCAACTGACCGCGGTTGCGCAGGGTCACGGTCAGCCGCAAGGCGTTCGACGCGCCGTCTGCCTGAGGGCTGGGATCGTCTTGTGTCAGCGCGGTGCTCTCGATGCGCACATCGTCGATGCGTTGGGTCGCGCCGGCTCGACATTGAAAGACCTCGCAGTAGTGCTGCAACCAGGGAGTGGCTTGCGGCCACTGCGCTGCGACGCCGTGCCGAAAGTGACCGGCAAGCTGCAGTGCCAGGCCCAGCGCGGCCAGCACCGCCAGCAGCGCCAGCGCGGCGCGCACCGGCCGTGAATCCCGGCGTTCGTCACGCTGCGCTTGCCGCACGAAGTCGGGTGTGGCGTCCGCTGTCGTCTCGTCCGGTGCGGCGGGCGTGGCCTCGACACCGATCCCGTCGGCCTGCGACGGCGCAGCCTCCGCACGCGCCGAATCGGAGGCGGCGGAATCGATGGCAGCTGCGTCGGCCAGCCGAGCCCGCTCGTCTGTCCTATCGTCTGTCCCAACGTCTGCGCGCTCGGTCGGGCCGCTGGGCGGAGGCAGCTCGTCGGCGAATTCGCGGTGCGCGACCGCGGTCTCACGGACAGCGGGAGGGCCCTCGGGGTCCGGGGGCGGCGCCGCCCGCGACGGCGTGTAGACGTCTGCATCCGGCGGCGGCGTCGCAGCTTCGACCTCACCGGAATCGGCGGCCTCGGCAGCCACCGCGGTCGGCTCGGCTGGCTCTGGCAGCACGGCCGCAGGTTGCCACGGCGGTGGGGCTTCGCGGTCGAGATCGAACAGACCTTGCTGGGCGTTGAAGACGGCCTGACAGCGCCCGCAGCGCACCCAACCCTCGGACACCTTGAGCTGATCTTGAACCACCCGGAAGATGGTGCCGCAGGCGGTGCAACGGGTGGCCAGATTCATCGTCGAATGATGCCATGCGGCCTGTTCAACACCGCTTCAGGCCGGGCGGTGAGCGGTCATCAAAATCCAGCCGTCTTCGCGGTCGCTGACCGATAAATCCAGCCACGGTGCATACGCTTCGATCAACTCGGCGGCCTGGCGCTCGAGAATGCCGGCCAGCACCATGTCCCCGTCGGCTTGCACATGACTGCACAGCAGCGGCGCCAGCAGCTTCAGCGGCGTCGCGAGGATGTTGGCCAGCACCAGCGCGTAAGCGCCGCGGCTCATGTCCGGCAAGCCGGCTTGCAGGTCGACCCGGTTGGCTGCGGCGTTGTCCAGCGTCGCCCGCACCGCCGCCGCATCGATATCGACCGCCTCGACGCCGCACGCACCGTGCAGCGCGGCGCCGATGGCGAGGATGCCCGAGCCGCAACCGTAGTCGAGCACGCGCGACCAGTGCGCGGTGCGCTCGGGCGCCTGCTGCGCGATCCAGCGCAGGCACATCCGCGTCGTCGGGTGGGTGCCGGTGCCGAACGCCATGCCGGGGTCGAGCCGGATCACTTTCAGCGCTTCGGGCGGCGCCTCGTGCCAGCTCGGGACGACCCAGAAGCTCGGCGTCACCGGCACCGGCGTGAATTGCGATTGCGTGAGGCGCACCCAGTCTTGCTCGGCGAGCGCTTCGATCTGGTGCGCTGGCACGGCTGCCAAACCCGCCGCTTGGCTGGCTTGGCGCAGCACGGGGGCGATATCCACAGTGGGGTCGAATAGCGCGCTGACCAAGCTCTCGTGCCAGGTTTCTTGCGCCATACCCGGCTCGCCAAAAATTGCTTGTTCCGCCGCGGTACCGGCTTGCGCGTCTTCGATGCCCACCGACAGCGCGCCCAATTCGAGCAGCGCTTCGCTGAGGCGATCAGCATGCGTTTGATCAGCGAAAATTTTAACAAGTTGCCACATGGGTGCGGCGGCTGGGCATGAGATCACTCAGCCTTTCTTCAAGGCTTCCAACTTGTGCGTTAGGTAATGAATACTGGTCCCGCCTTCGACAAAAGCTTTATCCATCATCAAATCCTGGTGCAGCGCTGTGTTGGTTTTAATGCCATCTACCACCAGCTCGGACAAGGCAATGCGCATCCGCGCGATGGCTTGCGCACGCGTATCGCCGTAGGCAATCAACTTGCCGATCATGGAATCGTAATGCGGCGGCACATAGTAATTTTGATACACGTGCGAATCGACCCGAATGCCGGGCCCACCGGGTGCGTGGTATTGGGTGATCCGACCCGGTGAAGGCACCGAGGTGTAGGGATCTTCGGCATTAATACGGCATTCGATGGCATGGCCGCGAAACACAACGTCTTTCTGCTTGTAGCGCAGTGGCTCACCCGCGGCGACATGGATTTGCTCTTGAATAATGTCAATGCCGGTGATGAGCTCTGTAACCGGATGCTCAACTTGTATCCGGGTATTCATTTCGATGAAAAAAAACTCGGCGTTTTCATACAAAAACTCGAAAGTGCCAGCGCCGCGATATTTAATTTTGCGACAAGCGGCGGCGCAACGCTCACCGATTTTGTTGCGTAATTTAAGCTCCAGAGAGGGCGCTGGCGCTTCTTCGATAATCTTTTGGTGACGCCGTTGCATGGAGCAATCGCGCTCACCCAGATGAATTGCGTTGCCGTGATCGTCAGCCAAAATTTGGATTTCGATATGGCGTGGATTGAGGAGAAACTTCTCCAT
>JANMTL010000204.1:0-29429 GCA_031390425.1 Rhizobacter sp. | reverse complement strand
TCGACGACGTTGCCGAGCGCGAAGCCCAGTTCGTGCGCCTTGTGCAGCGCCACTTCGAGCACCCGCGCGACCACCTGCGTGGTGCCGGCAAAGCTGGTGGTGGGCGTCAGGATCAGCGTCAGGCTCGCAGGCTTCAGGCTGCAATCGTGCAACACCTTGTCGATCACGATCTTCGGCGGCAGGCGATCAACTTCGAGCACCAGCACACCGTGGTCGCTGCGGTCGCGGTAACCCAGCTCGGTGAACAGCGCCTCCTTGCCCGCCAGCGCGCGGGCCGGGCCAGAGCCGAGCGAGAAGAACTTCTTGCCGCCGGTCTCTTCTTTCGTCGCCGACAGGCTCCAGCCCGCGTACTGGCTGCCCAGGCAGGCCAGCACCGGCTGCGCGCTGCGCACCTGCAGCCAAGTCGGCCAGCCATCATCGATTCCGGTGCGCAGCGTGACCTCGCCGAGCCCGCCCATGCAGATCTCGCCGATCAGCAACCCGGCGGCGATGCTGCTGCGGGCTTCGATGCCAGCATCGACGATGCACACGCCGGTCGGGTCGGTGTGGGCCTTCACGTTGAGCGCATCGGCTTGATCGAGCAGGCGCTGCACCAACGTCCGGGTCAGGGTGTTGACGCTCAAACGGATGTCGGCCAGCGGGGGGGAGGTGTCGGTCATGGTCATCTTTCCAGTGAATTAAGCAGCGCCTTGCGGCCTTCGATCAAGCGGGCGTTCACGGCGCCCGCGGTGGTGTCCGTCACAACGATGCTGCACAGCGGGTCGCCGCGTGTCAGGCGGGTCCCGGCGGCAGGCAAGTCGTGGGCGCCGGGCCATTGCAACAGGTGATTCGACAGCGCCGTGTCGAGGTTCAAAGGCCTGTGCGCGTAGACGATCTCGATGCCGCGCACGCTCGCCTCGTTGTGATTGGCAAGCATCACGGGCAGTTCGCGGTGCAGGCAGGCGCGCACATGCGCCTCCATCAAACCATGGCCCGGCCGCGCCGGCTCGCCGACGAATCGACAGTCCTCGTACAGCGCCATGCTCGCCGGTGGACGCGGGTTGATTTCGAGCACCGAGATCGTCTCGCCGTCGAGTAAAAAATCAAGGCTGCCCAGTCCGTGCAATCCGAACGCGGCCACCAGCTCATGCAGTGAGCGGGTGATCTGGTGCGTCGCCGAGGCCGGCAAATCAACCGGTCCGACCGCGCCACAGAACACATGCGGCTTCGCGCCGAAGGGCTGCGTCTTCAGCTGATTGAAGCCGAGCAGGCAGGCACGCGTGCCGTTGGCGATGAAGGTTGTCGACATCGGTGTGCCGCTCGCCTCGCGCTGAAAGTACATCGATGGCGGTCTCGCCGTCGGCAACGGCGATCCCTTCCAGCGCCGGATGTGCCAGCCGCCGGTGCCCTGGAAATCCTTGAGCAGCCAGCCAGACACATCATCGTCGCTCGGTGGCGCAGCACGCACCTCGGGATGCGGCACGCCGAGGCGATCGAGCACGCCGAAGAAGGCCTGCGGATTGCGCACGCGGCGCACCACCGCCGCGTCGTTGCCGATCAGGCGCAGCACCTGCGCGCCCTGCTCCAGCAGATCGGGCCGACCTTCGAAACCCGCACCCGAAACCCAGCCGACGACTTCGCCGCGCTGCGCCAGCTCGCCCAACGCCGACAGCAGCCTGCTCGCGTCCATTCGCAGCGAACCGGGCTCGCCGAGTGCCGCCCACTGCGCGCAGGCGGCGCGCGTGTCGATGTCGCCGAACAGGTCGAGCGCCATCACCGTGTGACCGTCGCGCGCGGCCGCCTCGGCCAGGGTACGCGCCGACATGGCCGCCACCACCAGCGTCTTCATCGATGCGGCTCGCGCGGCCCTCAGGCCTGCCCGGCGGCTTGTTCGCGCAGAAAGTTGCGCGCAGCCGCGAAGGCTTCGGAAAAGCTCAGCACCAGCGGCGTGGGCGAGCCGTGCATCTGCACCAGCAGCCGGTGCTGCGTCTGGTACTTGACGTTGCCGATCGCCAGCGCGCCGATGCCCACCGCTGGCGTTTTCGTCGCGTCACTGCCAGCCAGCGGCACGCCGTTGTCCATCACGCCGACACCGGCGATGCCGCTCGGTGGCACCGCATTCACATCGGCGGCGACCTTCAGTTGTTTGGCGCGCAAGAGGTCGTCGGCCGACAGCACCTGCACACCGGCCGCCGCGCAGGCGAGGATCACGTCGGCATCGACCAGCGACGCATGCACTGTGTCCTTGCTCTCGCCCGACACGCCTTTCAGCGTGACGCCGAAGCGCACGCCGGTGACGCCGGCCGCGGTTTCGGCATCGACCAGGCCATCGCGACTCGACAGGCAGACGCGCGCGCCGGCCTGCGCGGCGAGCACGCAGGCGATGCGCCCGACCGGCCCGGCGCCGCCGATCACGACGACCTTCTGACCCTGCAGACCGTGGCCGTGCAGGCGCTGCAATGCCGCCTCGACACACGCGATCATCGCGGCGGCAGTCGTGTACGCGCCGCTCGGATCGGCCAGCACCGACACCACGAACGGCTTGACCATCGCCTTGACCGATTTTTCGAGCATGTCGGCGGCCTGAATCGCATCGCGCCCGCCGAGGAAGATGCCGGTGCGCGAAACACCAGTCGGGCCGCGCGAGAAGATCACGTCCTGCGTCAAGCCGCCGATGGCGCCGATGTCGACGCCGCTGTACGGCACCACGATCTGGTAGCCCGCATCGGCCGCCATGTTGATGTCGAACGGGCTCATCTGGCGGCCCGGCGTGAACATGTGGAGGATGTAGGGGCGATCCATGGCGTGCCTCGCTTTGTGGTTTTCTGCGGTGTTTGGTTGAAAGGTCACGGCGCCGCAGGCCGCGGGTCGGTCGTCGTCGCGCCGTGGTTGCGGCCGCGCACGACCTGCACGGTCAGATGCGGAGCAATCATCTGCGCCGCGCGGGCAGCCTCGACCACGGCTTCGGCCTGCTGCTGGCTGGGCAGGATCGCGAAGCCGGTCGGTCCCCACGAGCTTTGTCCGATCGCCGCGCCCTCGCCCCGTTCCCCGGCGATCTCGCCGATCCACCGAACCAATCGGCCGACCGCCGCGCTGGTGTACGGCTCGCCGCCTTGCGCTGGCGAAAAGTGCGCGCCGAGCTGCTGCTGCAGCCGCGTGACGCCGACCGCAAACGGCGCGAAGTCGGCGCACGCTGCGCCGGGCAGCACGCGCATCAGCACCTGGTGGCAGATGTCGGCGGCGACGGCCTGCGGCATCGGCGGCAACGCAGCGATCGCGTGCTTTTCGTCGGGCCCCGACAGTCCGTGGTGCTGCGCGTCGAGCACGATCACGACGCGCCAGGCCTCAGGCAGCGCCACGCGTGACAGCACCGGCGCCGGTTGGCCATCGGCACCCGGCCCGCCATCGACGAGCAGGCCGCCGCGGTCGAAGCCGCCGATGCCGACGCCCGAACGCAGGCCGCGCCCGAGCCAGCCCGCCAGCGTGGCCGACGGTACCTCGAGGCCGTGCCAGGTCGCGAACGCGCGGCCGATCGCCAGCGCCAGTTGGGTGCCCGAGCCGAAGCCAGCATGCGCGGGCAGCACCTGCGCGAGGTGCAGATGCAGCGGCGCATCGAGGCCGGTTTGCAGCCGCAGCGCATGCAGATGCGACTCGGCGCGGTCGATCTCGGCCTGCGCTGGCGCCGTCGATGCGCTGACCCCGTGTTTCGACGAGCCGGTCAGCTCGACCCGCGTCTCGAAGCCGTCGATCACCAGCCCGAGGCTGCCGTAGCGCCGACCCAGCGAGCCGCCCGGATCGAGAAAGCCCAGGTGCAGCCGACCCGGCGCGCGCACCGTCACCACGCGAGCGTCGGCGGCGTGATCGGATGGCGAAGCAGGCGTGGAGGGGTTCATGGACTCGGCGTCGGCATTTTGGCGCCTACGCCGACGGGGGCCGTCAGAGCTTCTCGATTCGCGCGGCTGTCACCTTGAACCCCGGGATCTTGGCGGCTGCGTCGAGCGCATCGCCGGTCAGCTTGTTGGCTGCGGCCTCCCAGAACGCGAACGGCAGGAACACCTGGCCGAGCTGCACCTCGCCGCTCAGGCTGGCGCGTGCCTCGACGCGGCCGTGGTGCGTGACCAGCGCGATCACCTCGCCGTCGGCGATGCCCAGCCGCGCGGCGTCGATCGGGTGGATCGAGACGAACGCTTCCGGCGCGATCGCGTCGAGCATGCTGGCGTGCCGCGTCATCGCGCCGGTGTGCCAGTGTTCGAGCACGCGGCCGGTGGTCAGCACGAAGGGATAGGTCGCATCGACCTGTTCGGCGCCCGGCCGGAAGGTGGTCGGCACGACGGTCGCGCGGCCGTCGGCGGTGGGGAAGTCGTCGATGAAGACCACGCTCTCGCCGGGCTGGTCTTCGCGCGCGGCCGGCGTGACCACCGCGTCTTCGCGCACCAGCCGCGACCACGGCACGCCGGCCAGCGGCTCCATCACCGAGCGCATCTCTTCATAGACACGCGCCACCGGCGCTTCGGCAGCGACCTGACCGAAGCCGTCAGGCGTCTGCCAGTAGTCCCAGGCGACACCCAAACGGCGTGCCAGTTGCTCGATGATCCACAGGTCTTGCATCGCCTGCCCGGGCGGATTCAGCGCGGGTCGGCCGACCTGGATCAGCCGGTCGGTGTTGGTGTAGCTGCCCCATTTCTCGGGTTGCGCCGAGGCCGGCAGGATCACGTCGGCGAGCATCGCGGTCTCGGTCGCGAAGATGTCTTGCACGACCAGGATTTCGAGCTTGGCCAGCGCCTTGCGCGCGTGGTCGAGGTCGGGGTCGCTCATCGCCGGGTTCTCGCCTTCGACGAAGATTCCGCGGATCTTGCCGTCGGTCACCGCATGCATGATCTCGACGACCGTGAGGCCCGAGGTCGCGTCGATCGGCGTGTGCCACAGCGCTTCGAAATGCGCCCGCACCTCGGCGTTCGACACGCGCTGGTAGTTGGGCAGCATCATCGGGATCAGGCCCGCGTCGCTGGCGCCTTGCACGTTGTTCTGGCCACGCAGCGGATGCAGGCCGCATCCGGCACGACCGATCTGGCCGGTGATCAACGCCAGCGCGATCAGCCCGCGCGAGTTGTCGGTGCCGTGCACATGCTGGCTGATGCCCATGCCCCACAGAATCATGGCGCTGCGCGCGGTGGCGTAGGCCCGCGCCACTTCGCGGATGGTTTCGGCCGCGATGCCGCAGATCTCACTCATGCGCTCGGGCGTCGCTTCGGCGACCGAGGCCTTCAACGCGTCGTAGCCGTTGACCCGGGCGGCGACGAACTCGGCATCGACCAGGCCTTCGGCAATGATCGTGTGCAGCATGCCGTTGAGCAGCGCCACATCGGTGTCGGGGCGGAATTGCAGATGCCACTGTGCGCGCCGCGTCAGTTGCGTGTGGCGCGGGTCGCAGATGACGAGCTTGGCGCCTTTGTCGACCGCGTTTTTGATGAAGCTGGCGGCCACCGGGTGGTTGACGGTCGGGTTGGCACCGATCAGGAAGATCAGCTCCGACTCGGCCACATCGGCCACCGGGTTGCTGACTGCGCCCGAGCCGATGCCTTCGAGCAAGGCGGTGACCGAACTCGCGTGGCACAGCCGCGTGCAGTGATCGACGTGGCTGCTGCCCATCGCCTGGCGCACCAACTTTTGGAACAGGTACGCCTCTTCGTTGCTGCCCTTGGCCGAGCCGAAACCGGCCAGCGCCGAGCCGCTGCCGTGCGGCGCTGAATCTCGTATTTGCTTCAATCCATTCGCTGCCAGATCGAGCGCCTCGTCCCAGCTCGCTTCGCGAAACAACTCGTCCATGCGCAGCTCGCCGCGCTTGAGTCGTTCGATGTCGGCCGGGTCCTTGGCGCGGCCCGCACGGCGGATCAGCGGCGCGGTCAACCGCTTCGGGCTGTGGATGTAGTCGAAGCCGTAGCGGCCTTTGACGCACAGCCGCTTGTGGTTGGCCGGGCCGTCGCGGCCGGTGACGAACTGGATGCGTTCTTCGCCGTGCTCATTCGGGCCCACGTTCCAGGTCAACTGGCATCCGACGCCGCAGTACGGGCAGACCGAATCGACCTGCTTGGTCACCGGCGCCAGACCGGCGCCGCGCGCCGGCATCAGCGCGCCGGTCGGGCAGGCCTGCACGCACTCGCCGCAGGCCACGCAGCTCGACTGGCCGAGCGCATCGCCGGCATCGAAGGTGATGGTCGAGTGCGCGCCGCGCAGCGCGAGGCCGATGACGTCGTTGCCCTGCTCATCGCGGCAGGCGCGCAGGCAGCGGGTGCACTGGATGCAGGCGTCGAGGTTGACCGCGATCGCCGCGTGGCTCAGGTCGGGCGCGGCGTAATGCACATCGCGCGCCGGCAAGCGGTTGTCGGTGACGCCGAGCTGCCGCGCCCACTGGCTGAGTTCGGACTGGTTCGTGTGGCGGTCGGTGCTGCCACCGGCGTCGCTGACCAGCAGCTCGATCACCATCTTGCGCGCCGCCAGCGAACGCGGGCTGTCGGTCTGCACCTTCATCCCCGAGCTGACAGTGCGGCAGCAGGAGGCGGCCAGCGTGCGCTCGCCATCGACTTCGACCATGCAGGCGCGGCAGTTGCCGACCGGATTCAATCCTTCCATGTGGCACAGGTGCGGGATGGTCGTGCCTTCGCGCTTGGCGACCTGCCACAGCGTTTCATCGGTGCGCGCCTGCACGGGCTTGCCGTCGAGCGTGAACTCGACCACCGGCAGCTCGGCCTTCAACAGGCCATGCAATGTGGGGGCATTCATGCGCGGGCTCCTGGATTCACGGGCGTTGAGGCCGTCAACTCGTGCGGGAAATACCTGACCACGCAGTCGATCGGATTCGGCGCCGCCTGGCCCAGACCGCAGATCGACGCGTCGCGCATCACCTGCGACAGCTCGGCCAGCAGGCCGATGTCCCACTGGTCGTGCGCGATCAACTCGCGGGCCTTCGCGGTGCCGCTGCGGCACGGCGTGCACTGGCCGCAGCTTTCGTGTTCGAAGAACGCCATCAAGTTGCGCGCTGCGTCGGTCACGCGGTCATGCTGCGACAACACGATGACCGCAGCCGAGCCGATGAAGCAGCCGTGCGGCTGCTAGGTGTCGAAGTCGAGCGGCTCATTGGCGAGGCGGGCGGGCAAGATGCCGCCCGACGCGCCGCCCGGCAAGTAGGCATACAGCGTGTGCCCATCGAGCATGCCGCCGCCGTATTCATCGACCAACTCCTGCAGCGTGATGCCGGCCGGTGCCAGATGCACGCCGGGCTTCTTGACGCGGCCGGATACCGAGAACGATCGCAGTCCTTTGCGATCGTGGCGACCTTGGCCGGCAAACCAGTCGGCCCCGCGCTCCAGGATGTCGCGCACCCAGTACAGCGTCTCGAAGTTGTGCTCCAGCGTCGGCCGACCGAAGAGGCCTACCTGCGCCACATACGGCGGGCGCAGTCGCGGCATGCCGCGCTTGCCTTCGATCGATTCGATCATCGCGGACTCTTCGCCGCAGATGTAAGCACCGGCGCCCCGCCGGAGTTCTATCTTCGGCATCGTCCAGGTCGGCAGCTCGGTAGTCAGCAGTCCGTGCGCACCGTATGCGGCCGGCGGACTGGCGTGCAGCTTGGCCAGTTCGCGCTCCAGCAGCGCACGGCAGCCGTGGTACTCGTCGCGCAGGTAGATGTAGATCGCATCGATGCCGACGGCCCAGGCGGCGATCAGCATGCCTTCGAGGAACCGGTGCGGATCGCGTTCGAGGTAATGGCGGTCTTTGAACGTGCCCGGCTCGCCCTCGTCGATGTTGATGGCCATCAACCGCGGCGCAGCCTGGCCGCGCACGATGCGCCACTTGCGCCCGGCCGGGAACCCGGCGCCGCCGAGGCCGCGCAGGCCCGAGCCCTCCAGCGGTTGGATCACCGATTCGACATCGCGCGTCCCGTCGATACAGGCGTTGAGCGTGCGGTAACCACCCGCTGCACGGTAGGCGTCGAGGCCGATGTACGGCGCCGGTTCATCGGTCGTCGCGTTGGCGGTCACGGCTTGCACCACCGACTCGACCGTCGCTTTCGCGATCGGGTGTTGATGCACCGCGACGGCGGGCGCCTGCTCGCAGCGGCCGATGCACGGCGCGGCGATCACCCGCACATCGGCACCCAGCACTTGCGGCAAGCGCGCCAGCAAATCGGCCGCACCGGCCATCTGGCACGACAGGCCGTCGCAGACCCGCACCGTCAAGCGCGGCGGCGCGTCGAAGCCGCCGGCCGCGTTCTCGCGCACCACGTCGAAGTGGTGATAGAAGGTCGCAACCTCGTAGACCTCGGCCTGCGACAACTTCAGCAGTTGCGCCAGCGCGGCCATGTGATCGGTGCGCAATTGTCCGAATCGGTCGTTCAGGTCGTGCAGGTGCTCGATCAGCAGATCGCGCCGAAACGGCCGCTCGCCGCTGGCCGACTTCACCGCAGCCAGCGCCTCGGCACCGACCTGCCGCTCGCGTTGGGTGCGCTTCGGGCGAGGCGGGGCGGGATCGTTCAACAAGTGAATCGGGATCACAGGAGCGTTCATGGGCGACGGTCTTTCGCAGGGCGCGAATCACCGCGCGTATATGTTTTGCAAACACTATTCGACTGGACTCGGTCAGCCGCTGAGGATATAACCGCACCGCGTCGCAGATATGCAATGAATTGCCGAAGGACACCGTGATGCTACGGATCAACATCACCCCGCATTGGGAGCTCGGCGTCGAGTCGGATGCGCTGCTGGACACCACCTCCTTGTTGGCGCTGCTGGCGGCGGTGCAAGAGACGGGCGCGATCGCGCAGGGCGCGCGCATCACCGGCATGAGCTACCGCCACGCCTGGGGCCAGATCAAGAACGCCGAAGCCCTGTTCGGTCACGCGCTGCTCAACGCCGGGCGCGGGCGCGGCTCGACACTGACGCCGCTGGCCGAAAAACTGATCTGGGCCGATCGGCGCATCGCGGCGCGGCTGTCGCCGATGCTGGAGTCGCTGGCGTCCGAACTCGCGAACGAGTTGGAGCGCACGCTGCCGCGCCCACCGCAGGCGCTGCGGGTGCATGCCAGCCACGGCTTCGCGATGGCGGCGTTGATGCAGCAGTTGAATGCGGCCGAGTTGCAGGTCGAGCTGCGTTACCGCAACAGTTTCGAGTCGGTGGCGGCGCTGTCGCACGGCGAATGCGATCTGGCCGGCTTCCACGTGCCGATCGGCGAATTCGAAGCGCCCGCCGCGCAGCGCTACCGCCGCTGGCTGCGCGACGACACCCACCTGCTGGTGCAGGTGGCGGTGCGCACCCAGGGCTTGTTCGCGGCGCCCGGCAACCCGAAATTCGTGCGCGGGTTCGCCGACCTGCGACGCGACGACCTGCGCTTCGTCAACCGCCCCGAAGGTTCGGGCACGCGCATGCTGACCGAGCTGATGCTCGCCAAGCAGGGCATCTCGCCGGACGAGGTCACCGGCTACGACAGCGCCGAGTTCACGCATGCCGCGATCGCTGCGTTCATCGCCAGCGACATGGCCGATGTCGGCATGGGCGTGCAGACGGCGGCGCAGCGCTTCGGGCTGCATTTCATCCCGCTGGTACGCGAGCGCTACTTCCTCGCGATGAACCGACGCGCCCGCGACGAAGACCCGATGCCGCAGGTGATCCGACTGCTGCAGTCGCCGGCCTATCGGTCCGCGGTCGCGGCGCTCGGCGGCTACGAAGCGGGCGAGACCGGCCGCGTGCTCGGCGTACGCGAAGCCTTCGGCACCTGAGACAACACCATGCCGCGCTTCGCCGCCAACCTGACGCTCATGTACACCGAGCACGCGTTCGTCGACCGCTTTGCGGCAGCGGCGGCCGATGGCTTCGATGCGGTCGAATGTTTGTTTCCGTACGAGCTGAGCGCCGACGAGCTGGCGCAGCGGCTGCGCCACCACGGCCTGCGGCTGGTGCTCTTTAACCTGCCGGCTGGTGACTGGGAAGGCGGCGATCGCGGCTTGGCCGCGCTGCCGGGGCGCGAGGCGGAATTCGCGGCGTCCATCGCCACAGCCCTGCCCTACGCACGGGCCTCGGGCTGCCGACAGTTGCATGCATTGGCCGGTCTGGTGCCGGGCACGGCCAGCGTCGCCGATCGGGACGCCATGCGCCGCACCTACATCGCCAACCTGCGGCTTGCCGCGCAGACGCTGGCGCAGCACGACCTCACGCTGCTGATCGAGCCGATCAGCACGCAGAGCATGCCCGGCTACTTCCTGAACCACCAGCAGGACGCGCACGACGTGCTGGCCGAGGTCAACGAGCCGAACCTGCGGGTGCAACTGGACCTGTACCACTGCCAGCTCATGGAAGGCGACCTGGCGAGCCACCTGCGTCGGCACCAGGGCGGCATCGGCCATGTGCAGATCGCGGGCGTGCCGGGTCGCCACGAACCGGACTGCGGCGAAGTCAACTACCCGTTCCTGTTCGACCTGCTCGACGAACTGGGCTACGCCGGCCACGTCGGCTGCGAATACCGTCCGCGCGCCGGTACCTCCGCCGGGTTGGGCTGGTGGCGTCGCGCCCGGTCCGTGTCCGACCGATCGCGATGAAGATGCGACCCCTCCGGTGGCTGCCTGTATGGGCCTTCGTGCTGGCGGCCCACAGCGGCGGCGCTGTCGAGGTCTTGGGCGCTGCAGCGGCGGTCGATGCGTCGGGGCGGTCGATGGACACCGCGGTCGTGGCAGACCGCCTGCGAACCGCACGCTACGTGTTGCTGGGCGAAATCCACGACGCCCCGGAACACCACCGCCTGCGCGCCGCACTGCTGCGTGACCTGCTGTCCGACGGGGCGCCGACCTGGGTCGTCTTCGAGCAGATCGACCGCCAGCACAACGCCGCGATCGCGGCCGCGCCGCGCAACACCGATGCGGTCGTGGCGGCCGGTCAGCTCGATCAAAAAGGCTGGGCGTGGCCACTGCACCGCCCGCTGTTCGACGCGGCGCTGGCGGGCGGCGCGACCGTGGTCGGTGGCAACCTGCCCCGCGCCGAGGCGAGCGGCGTGGTGCGTGGTGGGGTGGCGCAGGCGCCTGCGGATCTGCGCCGCTTCTTGAGCGAGCCGGGGGCTGCCTCGGCCTCGACGCCCGCCCCTTGGACTGCGGCTCTGAATGCCGAGCTGATACGCCAGGTCGACGAAGGCCACTGCGGCGCCCTGCCCCCGAAGACGATCGCGCCGATGGCGCTCGCGCAGCGGGCCCGCGATGCGGCGCTCGCCTCGGCGATGCTCCAGGCACCGGCTGGCGTGCGCGTGGTGCTGATCGCCGGCAACGGCCATGTGCGGCGCGACATCGGTGTGCCGCATTACCTGGCGGCGAACGCGCCGACGTCGCCCGCCGACGCGCGCATGGTCAGCATTGGCTTCCTGGAGCGCGCGGCGGACGGCTCGACCGCCGTCGACGGCCCGTACGACGACGCGTGGTTCACGGCCCACGTGGATCGGCCGGATCCGTGCGAAAGCTTTCGTCCGCCGGGCGCGCCGAAGTAGTCGGACGGGCTGCGGTGCGACTCACGCGCACCACAGCGCCCGCACGGTCAACGGCTGCGGGCGCTCTGCTCGGCGGCGATCGACAGCAGGTCTTGCGGACCGGGCTTGTCCCACTCCGCACCCTGGTAGAACTTGATGAACTCGCCCAGCACCAACTGGTGTTTCCAGCCGTGCGTCTCGAGCCGCCTGCGGATCGACGGGTGGGCGCCGCGCTCGGCGAGGTGCGTGCGCAATCGATCCGTCCAGTCGATTTGCTGCTCGGCGGACAAGGCCTCGAACTCGGCGATCACCCCGGCGCGGCGGCGACCGACCCACTCGGACGTCCAACCCTCGACCGCAGCCGCCGCGACTTGGGTGTCGCGCGCTTCGGTGGCGGCGCTCGGGGCGGCTGCGGCCTTGGCCGCCGATGCGGACGCCGATACCAGCAGCGCACGCAGGTAACGGTGCGGGTCGCGCAAGGGCTCCGGAAAGTCGCTGGCCGCGCGCTTTTCCAGCGCATCGAGGGCGGCGCTCATCGCGTCATTGCCGTGGCTGTGGATCAGGTTTTCGGCGTCTTCTTCGCGCAGGCCGGCCGCGTGCGCACGCGCCACCTGGGTCAGGTCGACCGGCTGCGGCGCGCGGCCCAGCGGCAAGGTGGCCTGCTGCTTCTTGCCGATCTTGAACTGGATGTCGGCGATGAAGCGACCGGCGCGGTGCTCGATCAGCTCGACGTCGAGGTCGGTGACCGCGTTGACCTCGGCGATGGCGAGCTTGAGCGTGTCGCGCTTGAAGAAGCGGTATTCCTGCTTCACCGAATCGTCGCTGTCGGGGCTGCCGGTCAGCACCGGCCGCCACCACGGCCAGGGCTGGCGCGCGGTCAGGCCCACATCGCGGTAGCGCGAGCAGATCTCGTAGAGCACGACGCCCGCATGCCGACGCAATTGCGAGATCACGTCCAGCCGCAGCCGGGCGAAGCGCTGCGGCTCCAGCAGCTCCTGCTTGATGTTCGGCGCGAACGACCATTCGACCCAGTTCTCGCCCGACTGCTTGTAGAGCTTGGCGTGCGCCAGCAACCCGGCGACGTTCCAGGCTTCGCCTTCGCCCGAGGTCGGCGACTGCCACTCCACCGTGGTGCTGACCATCGCGCGCAGGTGCTGCTTGACGATCTCGCGAGCGTGCGAGTTGAAATCGATGCCGCGCAGCACGCTCTGCAGCGGCGCGCGGTACACCTCGTGGTCGATGCCCTGCTCCTGCGCGATGTACAGCAGCACGTTGTAGGCCTTGCGCGCCAGCACGGTGATCTTGCTGGACTTGGTCGGCACGATCGCCAGCGTGTTGACCGGCTTGCGCAGCGGCGTGTCGGCGGAGTTCGAATCGATCATCGGTCGAAGTTTGACGTGAACATGACGGCTCCGCAATGATGATGTGATGATGCTGGATCACTTGGCATCGGCGCGCATCCTAAATAACCTCACGTCTGCCGCCGAGCGCCGCGCGGACGACATGCCGACAGACGCCCAAATCAGCTCACGTCACAGGCGCCACGCCGTTGGCTGCCGACGAATGCGTTATGAGGTTCTCGAAACCCGTCAATCAACGCAGCGGCCCGGTTGCCACAACGACAAATCCTGCTTCCCATCCCCTGAATATGTCCTCGCCCGCACCGGCTTCGGCGTCCGGGCTCCCACGGGGTGGGCCTCGGGCCTGGCGATCGCAGCCGCCTATTTCCACTCACCTGTGCGCCCGTCCGCATACACGCGACCGCACATACCCCCTCACATGGTGTCCTATAAAGCCTCACGCATCCGCCTGTATGCACTCACACAGAACACGTTAAGTTGTTGATGTGATTGCGTTTTTTGGAGGTTAAAGTATTTGAAGGGTGTTGAAGGTATTGAAGTTAAGAATCCATCCGGGCAACCAGCCGATCCGGGGTCGTTACCAACGCAGCCCCGTGAAAGCCAGGGGTGTCACTCCAGCCGTCTCGCTGCCTGAGCGAAATAACACCTTGGTCACACTGAATTTGACACAATGGCGGCTGTTGGCGCGATCGCGTTAACTCGTCTGTTTGTCGACCGTTGTGGAGATCGTGTTGGAACCCATCGTCATCGGAAAACCAAAACGCATCACTTTGGCGGACATCGTCGATCAGGCAGAACGGGCTGTGGGCATGATGAGCGAAATCCGCAGTGCGATGTTGTCGCCCACCGCACGCAAGTCGCCGCCCCGCTTCAACAGCACCCAGGTGGCGGCCTTGTGCGGCATCGACAAAGGCCACATGGCCTACCGAATCACGAAAGGCGACCTGCCCGCCGGCGAATTGAACTCGACCCGATCGCGTCGCGAGTTCAGCCTCAGCGAAGCGCGCCTTTGGGTACGCGAGTATCGGCAGTCGGCGTTGCGCCCGGCGGGCGCCGAAGCGGTCACGATCTCGATCGGCAACTTCAAGGGCGGCGTCAGCAAGACCACCACCGCCGTGACCTTGGCGCAAGGCCTGAGCCTGCGCGGCCACAAGGTGCTGGTGGTCGACACCGACGCCCAGGGCAGCCTGACCACGTTGTTCGGCATCCTGCCCGACACCGAGGTCGACGACGGCGACACGATCCTGCCGCTGTGCACCGGCGCGGAAAGTTCGATCCGCTACGCGATCCGTCCGAGCTACTGGGACGGCATCGATCTGGTAGCCGCCGCTCCGCTGCTCTACGGCGCCGAATTCGCACTGCCTGCGCGGCAGGCGCGCGATCCGGAGTTCGAGTTCTGGAACGTGTTGCACTACGGCCTCGACGACGTGCGAGCCGAATACGACGTGATCGTCATCGACACGCCGCCAGCGCTGTCGTACACGACGATCAACGCGTTCATGGCCAGCGACGGGTTGATCATGCCGCTGCCGCCCAATGCACTCGATTTCGCGTCGGCTGCGCAGTTCTGGAGCTTGTTTTCCGACCTGGCCGGCGGCTTGCTGACCAACCGCGGGCTCGACAAGACTTTCGAGTTCATCCACGTGTTGATGTCGCGCGTCGATTCGTCCGATGCGGCCAGTGCGATCGTTCGCACCTGGATCAGCTCGGTCTACACCGACAAGGTGCTGCCGGTGGAAATCCCGAAAACGGCAGTGACCGCAACCGCCTCGGCAGAGTTCGGAACCGTCTACGATTTGAGTCGCTACGACGGCAACCTGAAGACATTCAAGCGCGCGAAGGACGCCTACGAGCGTGTCACTGAGCTGATCGAAGGCTCGGTGCAGGCGGTGTGGCGGCGCCAACTGGAAGGAGATGCGTGATGGCGAAGAAGCTGTTCGAGAAGGCCGGCTTGATTCACCACCCCTTGCCCGTCAGCCCGGAACGACGCGCCGAGCCGCCCAAGGCCGAAGCCAAGCCGAAGACAGCGCCGGGCGCGATGATGCATTTTCTGGCGTCGCAATCCGATGCGATCAAGGAAGCCGAAGCGTTGAAGGCCCAGCTCGAGGCCTTCGACGGTGCGTCGGTGGTGCGCGCACTCGATCCGGTGCGGGTGGTTCTGTCCAAGTGGGCCAACCGGCACGCTTCAGCCTTCGAGTCGCCGGAGTTCGCCGCCTTGCGCGAAGAAGTCCGGCAAGCGGGCGGCAATGTGCAGCCGATCAAGGTGCGCCCGTTGGTGGGGCGCGAGGGCGCCGATTTCGAGATCGTTTTCGGGCACCGACGCCATCGCGCCTGCCTCGACCTCGGGCTGCCGGTGCTGGCCATGGTCGAAGCGGTGTCGGACGCCGAGTTGTTCACTGCGATGGACCGCGAAAACCGCCAGCGCAAGGACCTCAGTCCGTGGGAACAGGGTTTGATGTACCGCAAGGCGCTGGATGAAGGCCTTTACCCCTCGTTGCGGCGCCTGGCTGAAGCCGTCGGCGCCGATCCGGGCAACGTCAGCAAGGCACTGACGCTGGCGCGGCTGCCCGACGTTGTGATCGAGGCGTTTCAAACGCCGTTGGTCATTCAGTACAACTGGGGCCCAGCGCTTTCATCTGCTGTTCAGAAGGACCCAGAAGGCACGATGGCCCGGGCTCGCGCGGTTGCGCTGAGCAAACTGAGCCCGCGCCAAGTGCTCGACGCCCTCACCGTCCCGACACCGCCCGTTGTACCGTACAACAACACCGACTTGACCGTCACTTCGGCTGACGGCAAGCGGGTCGCACGCATCAGCCATGGCGCAGACGGCAGGTCGGCGGTGGTTTTCAGCAAGGGTGCGGTGCCCGAGGCTCGCAAGGAAGAATGGCGCTTGTTGATCACCAGTTTCCTCGGCTGACTCACGGCGTCGAGGGCGTTGTACCGTACAACACCGCGCTGTCGGTCACGGCGCCGGAGGTCTTCAAGCGCCCTGCCGACCGCAAAGGTAGATCGCCGTGGTCGTTGGCGACCGATGCCCGAGTCGGTGTTGCAACACCTTGAGCGGCGTGCCGTCGGCCACCGCGTGCATCGCATGGGTGTGGCGCAACCAGTGCGTCGAGGCAGCGCGAATGCGAGCCGCTGAAGCCGTGTCGCCCGGCTCCAGGGTGTCCGCGCACCGACCCAATGCCGCTTTCAGCAAGGTATAGATGCGCCCCGGCTTCAATGCCTTGCCTGGATCGGCTCGGTGAGCAAACAGCGGCTGGTCGGCGTCCGGGGCCGCGTCGTTCGCTGACAAGGCGGTGTTCGCCAAGTGCTTCAGCAGTTGCGCTGCGACCGCTTCTGGCAGCTCCACCGTGCGCGGCGATCGCCCTGGCCCGCCCGCAACCGCCAACGACCACGTTGGACCGTCGGCTTGTTGCGTGCGGCGCAGCCAGCCCACGGTCGCATTGGCCAGCTCGGATTCGCGCAGCCCCGTTCGATAGGCAAACGACAACAGCACCTGCAAGCGATCGACGGACGGGCCGGGGGGGCGGCTCGTCAACCACTGCTGCAAAGACTCCCAGTCGCGAACCGACAGCGAGCGCTGAGGTGGCTTCGGCGCGGCCGCGGCCGGATGGATCCTCGGCACATCGCTCCATGGATGGGCGTCCAGATACCGCTGGCGAACCAGCCAACCGCACAGACCCTTGACGATCGTCACCGCCGTGGCGATCGAGGAAGGTGACAACCCGGCTTCGAGGGGTCGCCAGCGCGTGGACCAGCGCGGCACATGGCGCGGGCAGAGCCATGGGTCGCCAGGGGCGGCCAGAAAATCGTGAAAAGCCATGCAGTCGATGCCATCGAGTGAACTCAAAGCCTTGCCTCGCTCGAACACCGCCCACAGCAAGAAGCGCTCGGCCTCGCGGCGGTAAGCGCGCCAGGTGTGCGTAGTCGGTGCTTGCAGAGACAGCCAGGTTCGCACCGCTTCCAAATCATCGATGGCGGTGGTTCTGTCCGCATGCGCCTCGGCGCGGTTCGTCCCCTGCACGCCCGACAACCCGGGCGGCAGCCGCAGCCGCTCCAAAGGCACGACGCCGATCGACGGAGCCGGGCTGAGGGCCTGCTTGTCGAGCTGCGACAACGGCGCCGAAGCATGGACGGGCAGGGCGCCCAAGGTATCGGCGTGACCGACCAGCCAGCCCACGATCCTGGCGGCGCCCACAGCACCGAGTCGAGGCACATGGCGGTGCCAATGGTGGCCGTGCAGGTCGATCCACCGCTGCAGGTCAGCCAGCTTCACGATGCCGATGGCGCGCAGTCGGCAAGCCACCTGCGGCGCCAGCCACGCCGACACCGGGTCGTCCGGTTTTGGCGAGGTCACAGCCAGCGACTCCAGCCAGCGCAGCGCCGCCAACTGGCGCTCGACCAGCCGATGCCGCCGCTGAGCCGACCGCTGGCGGTGGGGCTCACCGTGCGCCTCGTTCCACAACGCGAGCAACTCGGCTTGGCTGTGCATGTCGGCCGCAAGCGTGGCGGAAAACTCGTCCAGGGTGCGGGCAGGACCGGTTGCGGCCCCGGACGCCGAACGACGGCGCAGCAGTGTCGCGATCTCCGGCCTGCCCGCGTGGCGGGCGAGGGCACCGAGTTGATCGTGCAGCGCGGCTGTCACCGATCGAATGCGACGCAGGTCGGCCGAACCGAGCGCGAAAAGATAACGATCCCACAGCGCACGCGCGTCCAGTCCTTGCACGCTGCCGCTCAGAAAGCGGAAGTGGTCACGGGTCAGACGCAAATTCTCTCTCGTGGCGCAGCCTGCGAGCGGTGCGTTGGGCGATGGTGTCGGCATGGAAAGAGGCGGAAAGCCAGTCTTAAATAACTGGAATGATAAGTCGTGGTGGCGCCCATATTGCTGACAGGAATCGACCCGTCGCTGCCGGTGAACCACACCCGTGCCACGCCGCAGCGGCTGGTGTGTTGCCTCACCGGGCGGGTCCCAGCCCGCCCGACGCACAATCACCGGCTGGCCGACTCATTCCAACAACGCCTGGAGACCTCCCGATGTCCAAGTCCTACGCCCAACTCATGAAACAGATCGACGTGCTCCGGCATCAGGCGGAAGGCGTCAAACGCAAAGAAGTCGATGGCGTCGTCAAGCGAATCAAGGAAGCGATCGCCGTGTACGGACTGACGGCTGCCGATCTGGGGCTGGTCGGTCCGGCCAGCGGTGCCAAGCGGTCGGTGGGCTCGAAGCACAAGGGCGCATCGTTCGCGAAGTCCGGCAAGTCGGCTTCGGTGCCCGGCAAGCCGAAGTTCCGCGACGATGCAGGCCATGCGTGGTCCGGCAAGGGCCCGCGCCCGGGGTGGTTCAAGGCCGCGCTGGCCAGCGGCAAAACCCTTGAAGACCTGACGATCTGATCGCGCCGAGATGAGCGCGCCTGTGCGTGTCCTGGTCATCTCCGGCAGCGCCCGCAGCGGCTCGTTCAATCAGCAACTCGCCGCCGTCGCCGCGAGTCTGGTCGAACAAGCCGGCGCGGCGGTGACGCCGGTCGATTTGCGGGCACTCAACCTGCCGATCTACGACGCCGACCTCGAAGCGCGCGGCATGCCCGAGGGGGCGCGCCAGTTGCGCCGCCTGTTCACCGAGCACGATGCGTTGCTGCTCGCATCGCCCGAGTACAACGGCTTTCCGACGCCGCTGTTGATCAATGCGTTCGACTGGGCCACCCGGCCGGCCGCCGAAGACGGGCTGCGCTCGGGCATCGCCGCGATGACCGGCACCGTGGCCGGACTGCTCAGCGCCTCGCCCGGCGCGCTGGGCGGCCTGCGCAGTCTGCTGTTCACCCGCCAGTTCTTGCAGATGAACCTCGGCATGCTGGTCGTTCCCGAACAGTTCGGGCTCGGCGTGGCCGGCAAGGCGTTCGACGAAGCCGGTGCACTGGCCGACCCGAAAGCGCTCGAAGCGGTGAACAAGGTGGTGCAGGCCGTGTTGCGAACGACGGCTGCCTTGAAAGCGCCGATCGCCTGATCGGTGCAGGGCAGGGCACAACACTAGCCCCTGCGCATCGCGATCCCACCGCAATCGGCCGGTCTTATCGCTTGGCCATCAGTATTGCAGTAAGCGCTCACAAATGGCGCCGGGCTGCCACCGTGTAGAAAGAACGCATCGCATTGGCATGGGGCGATGCCGCATCCGCAGCAGCGCAGGGTGGGCGGCACCGAGCTATTGCCTGCCAGTCCCCGAGGCGGCTTGTGCTACAACAAATCTCATGCGTCGAGCGAACGTTCTGACACGGACCGCCCCGCTCAGCAGGCGCTTTTTGTCGGCACACTCAGGATGATCCTGGCCATGCCCGTCGACCTCCCGGTTGCTTTCGTGATGTGGCGCGCGGCTTGCTGGAGCGATTGCGCGTGAGTCTCAGAGCCCGCCTGCTGCTGATCGTCGCGCTGGCCGCGCTGCTGCCGGCCGGTCTGGTGGGTTGGCGCTTTTTCCAGGAGCGCGAGCACGAGATTTCAGAAGCGAAGCGCACGCTGTCGGCGTCGGCCCTGCATATCGGCGACCAGCTCGAAGCGCAGGTTCAGGGCACCGCGCAGTTGCATTTCGGGCTGTCGCGTGCGCGCGACCTCGACACCATCGACCGGGCGGCCTGTTCCGAATTTCTGGCGGCGGTGCTGAAAGAGCGCCCGCAGTACACAGGCCTCTTGACGATCCTTCCGGACGGCTCGCTGTTGTGCGACTCGCTGCGCAGCGGGCGCACGCTCGATCTGCGCGATCGCGATTACTTCAAGCAGGCGCTGACCCAGCGCGGTTCGGTGGCCTTGCAACCCGTCTTCGGCCGCCTCACCGGCATGGCGGTGTTGCAGATCGCATACCCGGTGCACGATGGGGCCGGCCCGCTGAAGTTCGTGCTGCTGGCCTCGCTGAACCTCGACAGGTTCACACAGGATCGCCGCCGCGAACTGGTCACGTCGAACCCGCAGATCCTGCTGGTCGACGACAAGGGCACGGTGCTGGTGTGGTCCGGCCATGGGCCGTCTCGACAGGCGGCGGGCACCTCGATCGCCGACAGCGCACTGTTCCGGCTGGCCAAGCAGACGACCGGCGCTGCGGTGGCCGAGATCGTCGGTTGGCCGACCTGCCGGTGCATGTGCAGGCCGATGCCACCCAGTTGCACCAGGTGCTGATGAACCTGTGCGCCAACGCCTGGCAATCGCTGCACGGTCGGCCCGGACTGGTGACGGTCGGACTGGCGCTGCTGGCGCCCGGGGTCGCGCGGCCTGTCGGCGTCGCCGAGAGCGCTGGGTCGCGGTCCGGATGCGCCCATCTGTGGGTCACCGACACCGGCTCCGGCATGGACGACGCGACCCGTCAGCGCGTCTTCGAGCCGTTCTTCACCAGCAAGCCGGCCGGGGCAGGCACCGGCCTCGGGTTGAGCGTGGCGCATGGCATCGTGATCGCACACGGTGGTGCGCTGACGGTGGACAGCCAGCCCGGCCAGGGCAGCACCTTTCACGTCTACCTGCCCACGGCCAGCGCCGATGGCGCGGTCGCCGCGCCTGACCTGACGCCGGTGCGTGCGCTGCCGTGGCGCGGGCGCGGCGAGCGGGTCTTGTACGTCGACGACGACGAGGTCATGAAGGTGCTGGTCGAGCGCCTGCTGGCGCGCGCCGGTTACCGACCCGTCTGCCACAGCAGTGCGCAACAGGCGCTGGCGGCGGTGCGCGCCGAACCGGGCGCCTGGGATGTGGTCGTCACCGACTACAGCATGCCCGAGCTGTCCGGCGTCGAGTTCAGCCGCGAGCTGGCAGCGATCCGCCCCGACCTGCCGGTCATCATCATCTCGGGCTACGTCTGCGACGAACTGCGGGTGGCGGCACGCGGTGCCCGTGTGCGCGAGGTGATTCAGAAACAGCACACGCTCGAAGAGCTGGGCCCGGCGATCCAGCGCGCGCTGAACCCCACCGCCACCTGAAGCGCCTACCCGGTGGCAATCACTGCCTCGCAGACCACGCTGTCGCCGATGTGGATGGACCCGCCGACCAGCACGCGCGCCGTCAGGCCACCGTGTCCGCGCACCGCGTTGTAGCCGCCGACCCCGAGCAGCTCTTCCATGCGCGAACACGGCTCGCAGGGGCCGGTGATGTCGAGGACCACGTCGGCGCCGATTCGCAGTCGCAGCGGCTGGTCCTTGAACAGGCTGCGCGCGGCCAGCAGGTTGAGCCCGGAGACCACGAGGTTGCGGCGCAGTTCCAGCGCACCGACCTCGGCTGCGGCGGCCAGCGCGGCGATCACCGGCAGGTGCTCGGCCTGGATCAGCGTGACTTGGCGCTTGCCGCCAGCCGCCGAGGCGGCGCTGCTGCGATCGCCTTGCAGGCCACGACCGGCCAACGCGATGGCCGAATCGACCGCCACCGTCGGCGCACGCCGTGCGGGCCGCAGCACGATCAGTTCAAGCCGTCCGGCACGCGGAAACTGGCCGGTCAGCGCGCGCAGTGTGCCGATCTCGGCAGCGCCTTTCACGGGCTCCGATCCCATCCGCCGCCCAGCGCCTTGAACAAGTCGAGTGCTGCCGTCAACCGCGCCAGCCGAAACTGGGCGAGCTGGTCCAGCGACGAGAACAGCGTGCGTTGCGCGTCGAGCACGCTGGTGATGTCGTCTGCGCCTTCGCGGTAGCGCAACTCGGCCAGCCGCAGCGCGCGCTGCGCTTCGTCGCGGATCGCGAGCTGCGCCAGCTCCTGGCCCCTGTTGCTCTTCAAGTTACCGAGCGCATCCTCGACCTCCTTCAGCGCGGTGTAGATCGCATTGCGATAACTCTCGACCAGTTGTCGGCGCGCCGATTCGCCGAGCGCCACGTTGTTGCGCAGCCGGCCGCCATCGAACAGCGTCTGCGCGATCGACGCGGTCAACCCGATGCTGGTGGCGGGGTTGGACAGCGACAGCAGCGAGGCGGCGCCGATACCAGCCGATGCCGACAGCGACACGCTCGGCAGCAGCGCAGCGCGGGCGACTGCCACATCGGCGTCTGCACCGGCCAACTGCGCTTCGGCGCTGGCGAGGTCGGGGCGGCGCACCAGCAGCTCGGACGGCAGCGAGGCGCTGACCTCGGGGATCGCAAAGTCGTCGAAGCTGCGCGAGGCGACCTGCAGCGTCTGCGGCGCGCGGCCGAGCAGAATGGCGAGCGCAGTGACGGTCTGGCGCTCTTGAATCTGCAGTGGCTCGATGGCCGCGCGTTGCGCCAGCTCCGTGATGCGCTGGCGGCTCACATCCAGCGCCGATGCCGCGCCGTTGCGATAGCGCGAATCGACGATCTTGAACACGCGTTCGGCGACGGCCAGGTTCTCGCCTGCGATCACCAGCCGCATGCGCAGCGCCAGCGCCTGAAAGTAGGCGTTGGCGACGCCGGTCGTCAGCGACAGCCGGGCGGTTTCGAAGTCGTAGCGGTTGGCCGCCAGCGACGCTTCGGCGCCTTTGACGCCTGCAGACAAGCGACCCCACAGATCGACCTCGTAGCTGACGCCGAGCGACACGTTGGTCGATTTGCTGGTGCGCGCGCTGGCGCCCGACGGGTCGCTGCGCTGCGCGCCGATCGCGCCGCCGATACCGACGGAAGGGAACAACGTGGCCCCGGCGCTGCGCACCAGCAATTCGGCCTGCAGCACCCGCTCAGCGGCAATCGCGAGCGTCGGGCTGCTGGCCTGCGCCGCATCGATCAACTGCGCCAGCTCGGCCGACCCGAAGCCGCGCCACCAATCGCGCTGCAATTCGCTGCTGCCCGGGGCGGCTTCGTTCCATTGCGCGGGCAGCTCGATGACCGGCCGCGTGTCGTCGATCGGCGTGGCGCAGCCAACCAGCGTGAAGGCGGCTGCCAGCGCGATCTTCAGTGCGCAGCCGCGCAGGACGTGAAACATGGGTGACGCAAACACGGGTGATGAAACGTTCATTCGGCAGCCAGCGCGACCACCGGGTCGAGCCGCGCCGCTTTTTGTGCGGGCAGGTAGCCGAACAGCAGGCCGGTGCCGAAGGCGCAGCCGAAGGCCAGCAGCACCGGGGTGAGCGAGTACTGGACCGGCGTGCCGAAGGCGCCGATCACCGCCGCCGCCGCCAGTCCGCCGATCACGCCGATCGCGCCGCCGATGGCCGAAATCACCATCGCCTCGATCAAAAACTGCTGGCGGATGTTGCGTTCGCGCGCGCCGGTGGCCATGCGGATGCCGATCTCGCGGGTGCGCTCGGTCACCGAGACCAGCATGATGTTCATGACGCCGATGCCGCCGACCAGCAGCGAGATCGCCGCGATCGAGCCCAGCAAGATGGTCAGCGTGTTCTGCGTTTCAACCGAGGCCTCGATGATCGACGCCATGTTGCGGATCTGGAAATCGACCACGCCGTGGCGATCCAGCAGCAGCGATTCGACGGCGGTCTGTGTTTCGTCGATGCGTGCCAGGTCGTCCACCGCGACCGTGATGTTGCGCAGAAAGCGCTGGCCAGACAGCCGCAGGCTGCTGGTCGCGTAAGGCACCAGCATCACGTCGTCCTGGTCGTCGCCGGTCGGCGAGGCGCCGCGCGGCGACATCACGCCGACCACCTGGAACAGCAGGTTGCCGATCAGCACGTACTCGCCGACCGGACTCTGCCCGCCGGGAAACAGCGAGTTCGCCACCGTCTTGCCGAGCACCGCGACGGCGGCGTAGCGCATCTCGTCGTCGGCGCTGAAGAAGCTGCCTTCGCCCAGCGGCCACTGGCGCGCCAGCGGAAACTTCGACGACGTGCCCTTGATGCTCGTGCTGGCGTCGTAGTTGCCGTAGCGCACGGTCGCGTTGCTGTTCTGCTCGGGCACGGCGGCCAGCACGTTGGGCACCTGGTCGATCGCCTGCACGTCGGCGATCACCAGGGTCGAGGTGGCGCTGAAGCCGCGCTGGTTGGGCGCGCCGGGGCGCACCAGCAGCAGGTTCGAGCCCATCGCGCTGATGCGGTCGATCACCGCCTGCTTGGCGCCGTCGCCGATCGCCAACATCGCTATCACCGAGCCGACACCGATCACGATGCCCAGCAGCGTCAGCACCGAACGGAACAGGTTGGCGCGCAGCGAGCGCAGCGCCATCCTCGCGGCCTCGACCATGTCGGTCAGGCCCGAGCCGCCTTCGGCCGCACGCGGTGGCACGTAATCGCGCTGCGTCGGCGAGGGCGGTGCCGAGCCGGGGTCGGACACGATGCGGCCGTCCTTGATCTCGATCAACCGATCGGCGTGGTCGGCGACCTCTTTCGCGTGGGTGATCAGCAGCACGGTGTGGCCGCGCGCCGACAAGTCGGCCAGCAGCTTCATCACGTCGGCGCCGCTCTGGCTGTCGAGCGCGCCGGTGGGTTCGTCGGCCAGGATGATGCGGCCGCCGTTCATCAGTGCGCGCGAGATCGACACCCGCTGCTGCTGGCCGCCCGACAACTGGTTCGGCCGGTGATGCAGCCGTTCGGCCAGGCCCAGCTCGCCGAGCAGCGCGGCGGCGCGCGCGTGCCGCTCGGCGGCGGGCAGGCCGGAGTACATGGCAGGCACCTCGACGTTTTCGGCCGCGTTCGCAGTGGCGATCAGGTTGTAGCTTTGAAACACGAAGCCGAAGTCGTCGCGCCGCAGCAGCGCGAGCTCGTCGCGGCTGAGCGCCGACACATCGCGGCCGAGGAAAAAGTAGCTGCCGGTGCTCGGCTTGTCGAGGCAGCCCAGGATGTTCATCAGCGTCGATTTGCCCGATCCCGACGCGCCCATGATGGCGACGAACTCGCCCTCGTAGATCGTCAGGTCGATGCCGTGCAGCACCCGCGTTTCGAGCTCGCCGTTGCGGTAGGTCTTGGTGACGCCGCGGAGTGCGATCAGCGGCGTTTCAGCGGCGCGCCCGGCGGCTGCCGAAGACGCTTCGAGCGGCGCTGGTTCGATGCGATTCAACCGGGTCACCGGCCGCGCGGGCTGCCGCCCATGCCTGGCGGCAGGCCGGCTGGGTTTTGCTGCAAGCCGCCGCCAGGCTGGCTCTGCGTGCCATTGCGCGCAGCAGGCGGCGGCAGCTTGATGCCCGCCACCACCTCGTCGCCTTCGGCCAGCCCCGACAGCACCTGCGCCTGCACGCGGTTGCTGACACCGAGCTCGACCGTCCGCTCTTCGAGCGTGCCGGCGGCGGTGAGCAGCTTCACCGTCGCGCGGCGCGGTGCGCGTGCGCTGACCGTGGCAAAGCCGCTGGTCGCGGCGGCGCTGGCGCTCGCGTCGGTGGCGTCGCTCGCCGGGCGGGGTGGCATCGGCGCGTCCCTGCGCTCACGCTCCGGCCCGCTCGCGCCGCGTTCGCGGCGGGCTGCCGAAGCGCCCAATCCGCCGCTGCTGTTGAACGCCGCCGCCGGGATCAACAACGCGTCGTTCGCGGTGGCGGCGATGAAGAAGACCTGCGCGGTCATGTTGGTCATCAGCGACTGGTTCGCGTTGGGCACGTCGAACAGCGCGTTGTAGAGCACCACGTTGTTGGTGGTGGTGGGCGTCGGTTCGACCTTGCGCAGCGCACCGAACCAACGCCGACCCTGGCTGCCCAGCGTCGTGAAATAAACCTCCATGCCCTGGCGCAGCTTGCTCACGTCGGCCTCGGAGACCTGCGTCTGCACCGTCATCGTCGACAGGTCGGCGATGCGCAGAATGGTCGGCGCCTGCTGGTTGGCGTTGAGCGTCTGGCCCTGGCGCGCGGTAACGGTGACCACCGTGCCGGCCAGCGGCGCGTAGATGCGGGCGTAGTTCAGGTTGGCCTCGTCGGCACGCAGCGTCGATTCGGTTTGCTCGATCGATGCGCGGGTCGCTTCGATTTGCGCCTTGGCGGCACGCGCAGAGGCTTCGGCCAGTTGCAGCGACTCGGTGGTGGTGGCGTCGTCCTTCATCAAGTTGGTTTGACGCGTCAGTTGCAGAGTCGCCAGCACGAGTTGCGATTCGCGCTCGGCCAGCGTGGCGCGCTGATTGCGCAGGCCGGCACGCCGCGCGTCCACCGTGGCCTTCAGCACCGTCGGGTCGATCTCGGCCAGCAAGTCACCCGCCTGCACCACCGAGCCCACTTCCACACGCAGCTTCTTCAACTGGCCCGACACCTGCGCACCGACATCGACATAGTCGCGCGGCTGCACCGTGCCAGTGGCGGTCACCAGATCCTGAATGTCGCCGCGCTGCACGGCGGCAAACTGGTACTGCTCGCGCAGGTCGGTGCGGCCGTTGAACGTGCGCCACGCCCACCACGCGCCAGCCGCGATCGCCAACAGGGCGATCACGATCCACAGGGATCGGTTGAACAGAATGAGGCGCCAGAGCGGGCGGTTGGCGGAAGAAGTCACGGTCATGGAGGCAGTCGAACGGATCGGCACAAGGGCAAGCGAGAGGCTTGAAAGCAAGCCGTTCGAGCGAGTGTCGCGGGTCGGCGGTTAAGCAAGGCGGTGCCCGTGTTGCGGCCGTGTAAAGCGCGCGTGTTCAGGCGGATGGTGCGCTGGCGTCGGCGATATCTGTTTGCGAAAAATCGTCGCCCTTGAACAGCAAAGGCAGGCCACGCACCTTGGCCAGCGCATAGCTGAACACATCACCGAAGTTCAGCGAAGCGGGGTGTCCGCTGCCTTTTCCAAAGGCCACGAAAGCAGCGTAAGCGGCATCCATCTCGGCCACACCCGGTGCGACCACCTCGAACAGGGGCAACCGAAGCAGGTCGTCCACCAGCACCACCGCCCGCTGACCGCGTCTGCCATGAACGACCATGCGCGCTTCGACCACCGACACCGTGCAGATCAAGACCTTGTTCGCCGACAGGATTGCGCTCACGAAAGCCGCGCGCTCCGATTCGGCGAAGGCGATCGCGACGATGGCCGAAGTGTCGACGACGATCATGTGGGCAAGCCGTGTTCGTCCCACGCCAGCGGATCGACAGCATCGACCCGATCGGGAATGCGATCGAGCTGCGCCAGCAGTGCGGCCAGGCGTTCAGGCCGGGCGGATGCGGCGGGCTGTTCGCCGAGCATCCGATCCACCGCCTGCTCGACCACCGCGGTCTTGCTCAGACCTTGTCGTTTGGCCAGCCGTTCAACCTTGCTGACGACCGCCGGATTGGCGATTTGCAATGCCATGAATGCGCCCCTGAATATTGGAATCAACATGATCAATATACATATGACGTGAGGCCAACGCAACGGGCAGGGCAACGGGCAGGCACGCAACCGTGCGAGGGCCAAGCCATCCGTCGCGACAGCGCCTGCTTATCTCGTGCTCACCAGCTCCATCACCGCGTCGGCAAACACTGCGGGCGCTTCTTGCGGCAGGTTGTGGCCGCCGCCGGGGACGACCCGGTGCGTGCGCGAACCGGTGAAGTGCCTTGCATGATGCGTGGCGTCGGACGGCGCGAACAAGCCGTCGTCGGCGCCGTCGAGGCTGATCGTCGGCACAGCGATGGGCGGTTGTTGCGCAAGGCGCTGATCGAGGTCGGCATACGCCGGATCTCCGGCCACCAGACCGAAGCGGTGGCGGTACGAATGGATCGCGACGTCGACGAAGTCGGGGTTGTCGAAGGCGACCGCGCTGCGCTCGAAAGTGGCCTCATCGAACGCCCAGGTCGGCGACCACTGCTGCCACAGCAGGCGGCAAACGGCACGCCGATCCTGGGTCAGCCCGGCGCGACCGCGCTCGCTGTGAAAGTAGTACTGGTACCAGAGGCGGTGTTCTTGCGCTGGCACGTCCGGCCGCATGGCGCGCGCAATGTCCTGGATGTTGTACGAATTGACGGTCACCAGCCCGGCGCAGCGCTCGGGCCACAGCGCGGCCACGACACACGCCGCGCGCCCGCCCCAGTCGCAACCCGCCAGCACCGCGCGCGGCAGCGCCAGCGCGTCGAGCAGGGCCAGCAGATCGGCCCCGAGCGCCGCCTGCTCGCCGGAGCGCGGTGTCTCGGCCGCCAGAAAGCGCGTCGCCCCGAAGCCGCGCAGCGACGGCACGATGACCCGACAGCCCTGGTCGGCCAGCAGCGGCACGACCTCGGCGTAGGCATCGATGTCGTAGGGAAAGCCGTGCAGCAGCACCACCGGTGGACCGTCGGCCGGGCCGGCCGGGTGGTAGGCGACATTCAGCACGCCGGCCGGAATGTGGTGCAAAGGCTTCAGTTGGGGCATGACGACTCCAGCGACATCGGCGTGACCACGAGGGTGCCGAAGTTCGATCCCCGTTCAAGGGCGCATCGACCGTGGCACCATGAGCATATGAGCCAAGTGTTTGGGAGGGAGTCGGCGCAGCCGCACGTACAGACGACGCATCGAAAACCTGCGCGTTACCTGGTCGTGATCGACTCCGGGGGATCACCGGTGGCGCGGCTGTTCCTCGACACGCGCGAACAGGTCGCCGAGTTCGACGCCGCCACCGAGGAAGCCGCACAGATGACGGCGGGGCAGGTGGCGGAAAAAAGTGCCGATGGTCCCGAGTGGGATCGCGCACTCGAAGGTCACACCGGCGCCGAACGGCGCGCGGCCGACGTCTACACACTCGACGTCTGACCGCCCGAACGACGCGGGCCCGTGCATTGGCCGCCCCACGTGAACGCGCGTTGTGTCGGCCGTCAGTGCGGCTTGCGTGGCTTGCGAAACGACTTCGGCGTGTAGACGTTGCCCTGCCACTCGCCGTCATCGGCTTCGCCATCGGCGCGGCCAGTGCGGCCGGTGCGGGCTCGCTGGATGGCGGCCTGCGCTTCGCGGGCGGCGGCGCGGCGCGACGAGCGCCAGTGCCAGGCGTGCAGTGCGCTGCTGCGAAGCGTCCAGCCCAACGCTCGCACCGCGTCATCGAACCGCCGCTGGCGCGTGGCACCCAGGCACAGCCGCACCAGCAGCACCACGCACACGGTGGCGGTGATTCCGGCGAGCAACTGTTCAGCGAGGTTCATTGGGAGAGCATGAGAGAAGGGCGCAGGAAAACCGAGATCAGACCGCCATCATCGCGGACTTCCTGTCTGCATGCTCGTGAATCGAGGGTCACACAGCCCGGGATGGCTCTCGCGGGTTTCTTCAGACGGTCAGTTCGTGCGTTTCGCTCCGAATCGGCCAACCGCCTCCCGCGCGGTGACGGTGTCGACGCCTTGACGGCTGCCGATGGGGAGCAGATGTTTGCGATCCCCGGTGATGATCAACTGGGCGTGAGCGGCGACTGCCGCAGCAATCACATGATCGTCATCGGCATCACCGGACATCACGCGCGGCACTGCCGAAGGGCTGACCAGCGATACGAGGGCGGCGTACCGGGAGACCAGCGACGGCACGCCAGCCCTTGGCGGCCCGTTCCACAGCAATCCGGCGACCACGACATTCGTATCGAGCACCAGCCGCGTGGGCTGGGCCTTCGATGCAGGCGGCATCAACCGGCGTCGCGAAGACGCTGCCTGGAACGCACTTGAACGACTGCGTCAGCGATCTCCTGATCGATCGCGGGCGTGAGTCCTTCAGGCGGCATTCGTTTCCACATGGCCCGAAGGTCGTCGCCCGACTGCCGACGCAGTGGCTCGCGCAGCATGGCTTGCATCGCCTCCGGCGACAACAACCCGGCGCTGCCTGCTTTTTGCGCCAATTCATCTGGCAAAGTGATCTGC
>JANMTL010000172.1:0-6732 GCA_031390425.1 Rhizobacter sp. | reverse complement strand
CGACGAGATGCACTACGCACGCCTGGCAGCGCGCCATTTCGGCGCCGAGCACCACGAGTACTACGTCACCCCCGCCGATCTGGTGCGCAGCATCGGCGACGTGGCGGCGTCGTACGACCAGCCCTTCGGCAACTCGTCCGCGCTGCCCGCTTATTACTGCGCGAAGGTCGCGCGCGAGGACGGTGTGACCAAGATGCTGGCCGGCGACGGCGGTGACGAACTCTTCGGTGGCAACTCGCGCTACGCCAAGCAGCGCGTGTTCGGCTGGTACCGCGGTGTGCCGAACAGCCTGCGTTCGGGGCTGCTCGAGCCCTTGTTCGAACGCACGCCCGTAGGCCGCGCGCCGCTGCTGCGCAAGGGCACCAGCTACATCGAGCAGGCCAAGGTGCCCATGCCCGACCGGCTGCAGATGTACAACCTGTTGCGCCGCCTCGGCACCGAAACCGTGCTGACCCGCGAGTTTCTGGGCTGCATCGATCAAGAAAGTCCGGCGCGCCAGCAGCGCGAGGTGTGGGCCCAGCCGCGGGCCGCCCACGAGATCGACCGCACGCTGGCCTTCGACTGGCGCTACACGCTGGCAGAGAGCGACCTGCCCAAGGTCTGCGGCACCACGCAACTGGCCGGCATGGGCGTGGGCTTCCCCTTTCTGGATCAGGCACTGCTCGACTTCTCGATGCGGCTGCCGCCCGACTACAAGCTCAAGGGGCTGAAGCTGCGCTGGTTTTTCAAAGAGGCGCTGCGCGACTTCCTGCCCGAGCAAATCATCACCAAGCGCAAGCAGGGCTTCGGTCTGCCCTTCGGCGTGTGGGCCTCGCGCGACGCCGCGCTGCGCAAGCTGGCGGTCGATTCGCTGCAAAGCCTGTCCACCCGCGGCATCGTGCGGCCAGACTTCATCACCGCACTCGTCGAGCAGTACCTGCCCCAGCACCCGGGCTACTACGGCGAGCTGGTCTGGGTCCTGATGATCCTGGAGCAGTGGATGCAGCGCCATGCACCCGCGTTCAAGGTGCGGGACTGACATCCTGCTGACGGGCACCAATGCTTTTCACGACGGCGCAGTTCGCCCTGCTGTTCCTGCCGTTGACTTTGGCGGGCTTCTTCGCGGCTGGGCGCTATTCGCACCGAGCCGCAGCGGCCTGGCTGTTGCTGGCGTCGCTGTTTTTCTACGGCTGGTGGATGCCGCTGCTCACCGGGCTGCTGCTCGCCTCGATCGTCACCAATTTCGTCATCGGCCTGCGGATCGCACAGGGCCTGAAGGCAAGCCGCGCGAGGGCACGCGGGTGGCTGGTGCTCGGCATCGTCTTCAACCTGGTACTGCTGGGGTACTTCAAGTACGCGAACTTCTTCGTCGACAACCTGAATCTCGTGCTGGGCACGCCGTGGTCGATGAGCCGCGTGATCCTGCCAATCGGCATTTCGTTTTACAGCTTCACGCAGATCGCGTTTTTGGTCGACACCTACCGGGCCAAGGTGCACGAGGTGCAGCCGGTGCACTACGGCCTGTTCGTCACCTACTTCCCGCACCTGATCGCCGGCCCGGTGTTGCACCACGCGCAAATGATGCCGCAGTTCGACGACCCGGCAATCTACCGTTTCAACAGCGCCAACTTCACCGCCGGGTTGGCGATCTTCGCCATCGGGCTGACCAAAAAGGTGGTGTTCGCCGACGGCATTGCAGCCTATGCCGACGCGGTGTTCGAGCCGGTCGACGCAGGCCTCACGCCCGACCGGCTGGAGGCCTGGCTCGGGATGCTGGCCTACACGCTGCAGCTCTATTTCGACTTCTCCGGCTACTCGGACATGGCGATCGGCCTGTCGTGGATGTTCAACATCCGGCTGCCTTTCAACTTCGATTCGCCCTACCGCGCCACCAGCATCAGCGACTTCTGGCGCCGATGGCACATCTCGCTGTCCAACTTCCTGCGCGACTACCTCTACATCGCGCTCGGTGGCAACCGTCACGGCAGCTTGCGCCGCTACGGGAACCTGGCCGCCACGATGGTGCTGGGCGGGCTGTGGCACGGTGCCAGTTGGTCGTTCGTGATCTGGGGCGCCTTGCACGGCGTGTACCTGATGGTGAACCACGCCTTTCGCGCACTCTGCGGCGCTGGGCTGTCTCAACGGCTGGACCACAACCGCCTGTTCTGCGTTTTCGGCTGGGCGCTCACGCTGCTTTCGGTGATGCTGGCTTGGCTGTTCTTTCGCGCGGAGACGCTGCCCGGTGCCTTGCGCATGCTGCAAGGGTTGATCGGCCCATTGCCTGCCGACGGCGTGCACCCGTTGCTGTGGAATGCCGGCCTGCAACCGGGGGTGGGCGCGCTGTGGTGCGGCGTCCTCGGCTTCGCGGCGTGCGCGTTGCCCAACAGCAACCGCATCGGCATCCGGCTGCACGCGCTGGTGCGCCAGGGCGCGTTTCAGTGCGGCGCCATCGGCGGCCTGACGGGCGCGGCGGTGCTGCTGCTGCTGCTGGTGAACCTGGCCCGCGATTCGGTCAGCGCGTTCATCTACTTCAACTTCTAGCATGAAGCACACGATGCTCGGCGCGCTGACCGGCTTGCTCGGTTTTTTGCTGCTGGCCGAGCTGATTTGTCGGCTGCTGCCGGTGTCCAGCGCCACCCAGGCCGACTACCGCATCGACCCGCGCATCCTCACCTACGCGCCGCATCACCCGTGGCGCTATTCGACGGGCTGGGATCTGCGCAATCCGCAGTCGCTGCGAACCAACGGCCACGGATTCGTCAGCGACCATGAGTTCGTACGCGACCCGAACGCCGTCGCCCTCATCGGCGACAGCTATGTCGAGGCCGCGAGCCTCGACGCCGCCGACCGGCCCGCCGCGCAACTCGAACGTGCCCTCGGCGGGCGGCGTCCGGTGTACGCGATGGGTGCCGCCGGCACCGCACTGCTCGACTACGCCGAGCGCATTCGCTACGCGCACGAACATTTCGGCGTGCGCGATTTCGTGCTGCTGATGGAGCGCAGCGACGCGCTGCAAGCGCTGTGCGGTTCGGGCAACGTGCACAGCCAGTGCCTCGACCCGACGACGCTCACGCCACGCACCCTGGCGGTGGCGCCGCCATCGATGGCCAAGCGCGTCTTGCGCGAGTCCGCGCTCGCGCAGTACCTGGTCAGCCAGTTGAAGGTCGAGCCCGCGCGTTTGTTGCGGCAGGTCTTCACGCGTTCGGTGCCGGTCGAGCCCGCGTCGCAGGTCGGCGCGGCGACGCCGATCGTCGCGCCCGGCCCACCGAAGTCGCAGCCGATGCCCGAAGTCGATGCGGTGGTGGCGGCCTTCTTCGACCGGGTGAAGCCGCAGGTGATGGGGCGCCTGGTGATTGCCATCGACACGCATCGCCCGGCGCTGATGCAGCAGCGCGCCACCGACGACCCCGCACGGCGTCGCTTCATCGAGCTGGCGCGCGTCGCCGGGGCCACGGTGATCGACACCGAGGATCTGTTTCGGCCGCACTTCTCGCGCTCGACCCTGTCGCTCGACATCGGGCCCTACGATGGGCATTTGAACCCGCTCGGCGTGCGGCTGGTGACCACCGCCATGGCGCAGCCGCTGACCGAGTGACCCCACCATGAGCACCCCACTGCCCCGGCCGTTTTCGGTCTACCTCGACCTGGTGCGCTTCGTGGCCGCGTGCCTGGTGTATCTGTACCACTCCAACCAGCGCTGGCTGGTCGAGCCGATCCTGCCGTGGGCCCAAAACGGACACAGCGCGGTGATCGTGTTCTTCGTGCTGTCGGGCTACGTCATCGCCTACGTGACCGACACCAAAGAGCGCGACTGGGCGACCTACGCCGCCAGCCGACTCTCACGCGTGTACTCGGTGGCGCTGCCGACGATCGTGCTGACGTTGTTGCTGGACTGGACCGGCCGCCAGTTTTTGGCCGAACCCTACGGCTACCCTTTCGACTGGTTCGCGGTGCGCATTCTCGGCAGCCTGCTGATGGCCAACGAGGTCTGGTTCGTCTCCATCACCAGCTTCTCGAACGTGCCGTACTGGTCGATCTGCTACGAAAGCTGGTACTACGTGGCGTTCGGCCTGCTGACTTTTTTACCCCGCCGCAGCGCCTGGATCGCCGTGGGCGCGCTGGCCCTGCTGCTCGGGCCCAAGGTGGTGCTGCTGGCGCCGGTGTGGGCGCTCGGCGTGCTGCTGTACCGCTGGCGCCGACTGGCCGCGATATCCGAACCGGTGGGCTGGGCGCTGGTGATTGGCAGCGCCGTCGGCATCGCGCTGTACCTCCACTTCGACATCGAGCACCGCGCCGCCTTGCCTTTGCAGGCATTGCTCGGCAAATCGTGGTTCGAGCAGTTCGCGTTCTCGCGCTGGTTCATCGGCGACTATTTGCTGGCTCCGATGGTGATGCTGCACTTCGCCGGCATGCGGCGCGTGGCAGGGCGCATGGGCGCGCTGTTCGGTGCGATCGAAAAGCCGGTGCGCTTGCTCGCTGCCTACACCTTCACGCTCTACTTGCTGCACCAACCGCTCTTTTTGTTCTGGGGCGCGGTGCTGCGTGGCGACAACAGCGGCTACGGCAACTGGGCGCGGGTGACGCTGCTGGTGGCGCTGTCGATTGCGCTGGTCGGCACCGTCACCGAAAACCGCCGCCGCGGCCTGACGCGCTGGTTGCGCGCTCGCTTGCAGGCCCTCGGAGGCGGTCGCCGCGAGACCGCCGTCGGCTGAACGCCCGCCTATTCAGGCTCGTACAGCGTGACGCCGCGGCGCGCGGCATCGATCAGGCGTTGCGTGACCTCTCCCGCGCGTGCGGCGAACAGCGGCACGTGGTGGAAATTCCACTCTTGCAGCGATTGGCGATCCATGATCTGGCGCAGGCGCCAGATGTTGAAGCGGCCTCGATAGTCGCGGCGCGTCAGCAGGAACGCGATCTCCTCGTCGCGGTCGACCAGCGTCATCGGCACCGGCTCGCCGACCACGCTGGGCACCGGAAAGGCGTCGCCCATCGCGCCTTCGACGTGGTGGGCCTGCGTCAACACCTGCATCGGCTTGCCGATGCCGATCACGCGCGCGTTGTGGCGCGCCATGAACTCGAACGGCGTGCCCAGGCCTGCCGGCGAAGCCGCGTGTTCGTGGCCGGCGGTGAGCTCGCGCGCCAGCGGCCCCAACGCAGCCGTGCGGTACACCGGATGCCGGCTGCACACCACGCCGGGCAGGCGCCGGAACAGCTCGGTCGCCAAGCCCATCTGCGACGGCGTGCGCCGCAGGTCGAAGCGCGGGTGGTGCACGAAGGTGTCGGCCGCGCCCTTGAACCCGGGCGCCCCAAAGTAGAAAGCGGGCATCACCAAGGTGCGCTTCGGGCCGCACCAGTCGACCAGCATGCGCACCAGATCCAGCGGCGTGTCGGTGTACATCGGCTTCATGTGATTGGCCGAGCTGTGCACCATCAGAATCTCGAAGTCGTCGCCCACGCGCGACACCAAGTGCGCACGAAGCGCCGCGGTATCGAAGGTGCCGTACAGCAGCTTGAGGGCCGGCGCCATGCGCCCGCGCAGCGAGAGGTAGGTGTCGCGCAGCGCGTCGACCTGCCCGCCTTTCAAATAGCGAAGCGCCAAGCCCGAGGCGAATTCGAGCGGGCTCATGCAGAGGTGCCGCAGCGCATCAGATCAGATTCATTTCGTTCAACTTGTTCTGCACCAGCCGCATGACCGCCAGCGGTGCGGGCACACCGTAGAGCGGGTCAGACGATGCCTGCACATCCGCGGCAGGTGGCGATGCCATGCGGTCCATCGTGGTCACCTCGAAGCGGTCGGTGTTGTCGTGCAGGTAGCGGCAAATCGCGTCGAGCCGCCGCTGGTTGACGCGGTCGGGCAGCAGGGACGAGCGCATGTCGCCCTTCACGAATTCGTGGCAATGCGTCAGCAGCACCACCGACGGCGCACCGCCCGCATGGGCACGATCGAGCAGGCAGCGGGTTTCGCCGAGCGACGAGCCGGTAATCGTCAGCACCTTGCGATGCGTGCGTGCGCCCAGTCGCAGGTCGGCGTAGGTCAGCACCGGCAGCTCGATCACGCCTTCGATGAGGTGCATGCCGGCGTTGAAGCGAAGCTGCGGCTCGGTCGGCTCGAAGACCGCACGCGCGATGTTCGACGCCACCTTCAAGCCCACGCACGCCATCGCGCGGTACACGTTGCGGTCGACCATCAGGTTGCCGGTGCGCAGCGCCACCGGCGGCGCAACGCCCCAACGCCCGAAGGTGTCGATGCCGCGCTGCATCCACTGCGCGAGCTGCTCCACGCTGCGGCCGTGCAGATCGTCGTTGGGCTGCACCTGCGTGAGTTGCTGCTGCCACTGCGGGTGGTCGAAATAGGTCCACACCGGATGCAAGTGCAGTTGCACATCGTGCCCGGCGCTTGCGATGCGTTGCACCAGCGCGCCCATCGGCGCATCGCCGAAATACGCCGTTTGCAGCGCCTCGACGAAAAAGGTGGCGCGCAGGCCATGCGCCGCGAAGGTGTCCAGCAAGTGGCCGAGCCCTTCGGAACGCCCGCCGACCGCGCACAGCACGTTCTGCGCGCCGATCGGCTGCACCGTCTGCGGCGCCTGGAACGCCCCGCCGATGCTGAATTCGGTGTCGATGGTGAGGAAGACCTTGGTTTTCATCAAAACGACTCACTGGCCCGCGACATGATCGATCGATTGTGAGCGGGTGAGGCCGCGCGGGTCCCGCCCACCAATGAAAGCCGAGCGCAAGTGAGACGCGCTCAGC
>JANMTL010000146.1:0-6438 GCA_031390425.1 Rhizobacter sp. | reverse complement strand
CGATGGGGTCTATGCGGCCCATGACGATCCTTGGCATTTCGAGACGAGCGCTTACGAGCAAGCCAAATATGCTGCGACGCTGGCTGCGCTGCCGCGCAATCGTTACGCGCGCGCGTTCGAGATCGGCTGCTCGATCGGCGTACTGACCGGATCGCTGGCGCAGCGTTGCGATGCGTTGCTGGCCGTCGATGTGAGCGAGGCGGCATTGGCGTCGGCGCGCAGGCGGCTTGCACATCTGCCGCATGTCGAATTGCAACAAATGCTCGTGCCGCACGAATTCCCACGCGGTGAGTTCGACCTCGTGATGCTCTCCGAGGTGGGCTATTACTGGTCGAAACGTGATCTGAACCGTGCAGCACGGCGCATCGTGGCGGCGATGCGCCCAGGTGCTTCACTGGTTCTCGTTCATTGGACGGAAATGGTCGCCGATTACCCGCTGACCGGCGATCAGGTTCATGCGCATTTCTTGGCATCGACTGGCGATGGCGGATCGTTGCGCCATCTGACATCGCAACGCGAATGCACGTATCGGCTCGATGTCTTCGAGCGTGCAGCCGACGCTGCACCCTGCGCTTGAACCAGCGCGTGAATCAACGCATGAGTGCGCTCGATCGCCTGTCTCAGTGGCACCTGGGGTGGCGGCTTGACGCGCGGCCCGTGTGACTCGATGTCTTCCCACAACGATCCGAAGGTCTCGGCAGAACCGACTTGCGCTCGCAGCCATGACGCCTCCACGTCGTAGCAATGCCGCACTCGATCGCAGACGGCTTCCCAATCCAGTGTGCTGCTGCCGCTCCGATGCGCCCGCAGCAGCCGTCGCGCCGCCCAGCGTGCCGCCAGGGCGTCGGCGTCGTCGACCATCGGTGGCGCGCTGTCTTCATCAGTTTGTTCCCACTGGCGCAGTTGCCAAGACAGCCCGACTTCGACCCGGCCCTGCGACCGCGGGGAGGTCACGACCCGCACTCGCGGACTGTGGCGAATGCGCAGGTCAGCGCGGCGCAGCGAATCGATCAATGCTTCGTCTTCCAGGTACCTGACCGCAGGGATGCCGCCGACCTTTAAATACGCCTGTCGCGTCACCGCCAAACTCGCGCAGAAGTGCTGGTGATGGCGCGGCCAGGGGTCCGCCGGATCGGGGTCCACCAGATCCTCGAGCCGCGATTGCACCAAACGATGCGCTGCGTCACTGCGCTGTCGGCGCAAAGCCGATGGAGCCACCGGCAAGCTGGGGTTCAGCGTGATTCGACCCCCGACCGCATCGGCACCCCACTCGACTTCTTGGAAGGTGTGCGCCAGCCAATGCGCGTCGACCCAAGTGTCTGCATCGGTGCTGGCGATGATTCCGGTCGAGCCAGGGACGCGGCCTAGTCGCTCACAAGCGGCATCCATCAAAAGTTTGCGGGCCATGCCGATGTGCGCGTCGGCAAGAGGCAACTTCACATTTTCGACATGCAGGCGAAAGCCAGGATGCATTTGGGCATATGCCCTGGCGATCGATGCGGTCTCGTCCGCGCAATTGTTGGCCAGCAAGAGCACCTCGAAGCGATCGGCGTCGAACGCTTCGTTCGACTCGAGCCGCTGCAATCGCAACGATTCGAGCGTGCCTATCAAACCCGACGCCTCATCACGGGCGGGAACCACGACACAAATGGACAGCGCTGGATGCGGCGGCTGCGCGCTTTGCCAAAAGTGACCAAACGGCCGATTCATGTGTCGTTTTTCACCGCACCTCGAACGTTCATCGCGATCAAGCAAAACTGCAAAACCACCAAAGCCCATGAACTGGTGTACCAGCCCCAAACGATCCACAGCGCGTTGCTCGCCAGAAAAACCCAGAAGCCCCACGCCCGAAAGCGTTCGTTGTCGGATGCGACCAGCCAAGATGCGCCAACCGTGACCGCCATGGCGGGCCATTGCACAGCGTTCAACACATCCATGCAATGCGCCCTTCAGCCCATGATTGATTTGGACGAATCGCGATCAACGCGCGCAAAACGCGCGTTGATCCCACCCGATCGCTGGTGGCTGGATTACCACTCGACGCCGTAATGGCTGTTGACCTTCTTGTTGTAGTCCGGGGTGTAGGAGGGCAAGTCGCCGTCGGTATAGCGGGGCGCATTGTCCAACGTCGACTTGTCGATCGGCACGACGTAGCCGTCTTGCTCGGTGTCGTAGTCCAGCATGCTCCAGGGCAGCGGGTAGCGATCGGTTCCCATGCCGAGGAATCCGCCGAACTCGAGCACGGCATAGCGCACCTGTCCGGAGCGCTTGTCGATGACCAAATCGTCGATCGAGCCCAGTTTCTCGCCTTCGGCGTTGTAGACGGCGGTGCCTTCGACCTTGTCGGACGAGATGCAGTCGCTGTTAATTGATGTTTCAGTCATGGTGCTTCCTTGAATGTGAATGTCGAAAGGGCGGCGGTGCTTCACGCAGCCGCATCGACGGATTGATTTCGTCGATAAGCGTTTATCCACCGTACGCATCAAGGTCGTGATCGGCCTGCATCCCGAGCGCTTGTAGGAAAGCGCTGGTAGCTGCAACAGGCGGCAATCAATCGTCCACGGGCTAGGCACGAGGCAGCTTGCCGCGCCGCCTTTTGTAGGCGGCCATCAGCGGCGTTGCCGACACCCCGTGCAGCACGATCGACATCGCCACGCAGGTCAGCGTGGCGGCGACCAACGTCTGCGCCAAGTCGTTCGGTAAACCTTGCTGCAACACGAACATCAGATAAAAAAGCGAGCCGATGCCACGTATGCCGAACCAAGCCACCAGACGGCGCTGGCTGGTGGGCATCGAGCTTCCGCGCACCACGGCAATCACCGACGCAGGTCGCACCACGCCGAGCAGCAGCAGCGCAAAGCCGACGTCCGACCAACCCGCGCCCACGCCGTTGAGTGCCATGCCGACGGCCAGCACCAGGCCCGCTTCGATCAACCGTTCGATGCGCGCGCCGAAGCTGTGCAAGCGCTCTTTCAGCGCGTCGGCGTGGGCGCCTGCGGCCGAGCCCGCCACCGCGCGCCGCAACGGCAGCAGCAGCGTCACACCGGCGGCGAAGGCGACCACGAAGCTCGACGCATGCACCGCCCGCGCGAGCCCGAACGACAGAACCACCGCGCCGACGTAGATAAGCTCGTCGCGGGCGACGGTGTCGCCGTGCATCAGGCGCCATTGCAGCGCCCGCCCGAGCAGCAAACCGATCGCCACGCCGAGCACCGCGCCGCCGCCGATCGGCCAGGCGAAGTCGGCCCACCACCAGCGCGCCCCGAAATCGCCGAGGCCGTGCAGCCCCAGCAGGCCGAGCGCGAGCATCACGACGGGCAGCGCGCTGCCATCGTTCAGGCCGCCCTCGGCCGTCAGCGACAGACGCACCGCGTCGCGGTCCTGGCTCGATTCGATCTGCACATCGGAGGCCAGCACCGGATCGGTCGGTGCCACCACGCTGGCCAACAGCAGGGCGGCCGCCCACGGCAGGCCCAGCACCAGGTGCGCCGCCAGCGTCGCCAGCGCCATCGTGAGGAGCATGCCCGGCCCGGCCAGCAACAGCGCAACCCGCCAGGCTTTCAAGGTGGGCGGCACCCGCAGCCGCAGACCGACCGCGAACAGCGACACCAGCACCGCCAGTTCGGTGGTGAAGACGAGCGGTGCTGCCTGCTGCACCAGCAGCGCGGTGTCCGGTGCCCCCAGCAGCGCGCCCGCACACCAACCGACGGCCAGGTAGATCACCGCCGGTGACAGCGGCCAGGGCCGCAACGGTCGGTCGGCCAGCGCCAGCGTGATCAGCACCGCGCCCATCAGCAGCAACGCGGCCGTCAGCATGGGCCGCTACCAGGGCTCAACAAGCGGGCAGAAGCATCGACACCGTGGTGCCAAGGCCCGGGGTGCTGGCGATGCGCGACGTGCCCCCCGATTGGACGCAAAACTCGTGCACCTGGGCCAGGCCTGCGTCCGGGGCGATGGCGCTGCTGTCGCCGTGCGCTTTCCCGTCGGCTTGCCCGTCGTCCCCCACCGTGATCAACACCCAGTCGGCCGGTGGCAATCCGGCGGTGTCTTCGGCGGTCGCATTGCAGGCCTGCACGCGCAGCCGACCGCCCGCAGGCATCGCATCGCGCGCGTTCAGCGTCAGTTGGGTCAGCGCCAGTTCCAGCTCGCTCGGGTCGACCCGCACCGATCGCGTGGTCGGCGCCACCGCGATCGACACCTCGATGCGCTTGCCCGCGACGGTCTTCAGCAATGCCTGCCATTCCAGCAGCGCGTGCGACAGCGCGACTGCCTGCGGCTGGGCGGCCTGCCGGGTGGCGAAGCGCATCAGGTGCTGCGTCAACTGGCTGCCCGCCTCGACCGCGCGCAGCGTGGCCGCCACCGGCGCCTGCAGCTCCGGTGCGGAACCCTGCCGCTGGATCAAATGCGCGCTGTTGCTGATGATGCCGAGCAGGTTGTTGAAGTCGTGCGCCACGCCGCCGGTCAGGCGGCCGAGCGCCTCGACGCGGCCCTGCTGCGACGCCGGTGGGAAGGCCTGCGATCGAGCGACTGCCACTGGAGCCGCTTCCGCAGTGGCCATCGGCTCGACCAAGCGCCGGACGCCCCACCACACGCCCACCACGGCCAGACTCAGCAGCAGCAACGCGCCCACGGCGACTCGCTGCACCGGGCCCGTCACCAACGCGCTGAACTGGCTGCGTGGCATCGCGGTGACGGCGGTCCAGCCCTGCGGCGAGGTGCTGAAGTACGCCATCACCGGGCCCCCGTCGAGCGAATGCGATTCGAACAGCCCGCTGCGCTGCCGCACCTGCTGCTCTTTCAGATCGGCCGGGCCAGGCCGACCGGCGTCCAGCACACCACCCGGATGGCGCGCGACCAAGGTGCCCGCCGGATCGATGACGGCGGCCACCCAATCGGGCGGCAGCATTTGCCGGTTGACGATTTTCTGCAACGCGTTGGCTTCGGCTGCCACCGCCGCCGCGGCCGGTTCCTGTGCCGCCTGCCGAGCCAACTCGACCTCGACGACCGACGACAGTGCGCGCGTCGCGTCGCTCAGACGGCGCTCGACCGATTGCCGTTCGGTGCTGTAGCTGTGTCCGATGGCCCACACCGCTGCCGCAATGCCGGGCAGCAGCACCCACAACGCCAACAGCAGGAAGCGAGATCGATTCGAAGTGGGCATGACGAAGGGCGTGTGATCTGCCGAGACGAGACGTTCGGGCCCGACACGCGATCGGCGAGCGTACCGCGCGCCGATCGGCCTGTGTGGGCTTTGCCGACGGTCCCGACGCGCAGTCAGCGCGAGGCGATGCGCCCGGATGCGTCCGAGAACAGCACCTCGACGCGGCGGTTTTGCTGGCGGCCGGCGGCGGTGCTGTTGTCGGCCACCGGGTTGGCTTCGCCCCAGGCGCGCACCTCGATGCGCTCGCTCGCGATGCCGCCATTCATCAGTTGCTGCTGGAAGGTTTCGGCGCGTCGGCGCGACAGTTGCATGTTCATCTCGTCGCTGCCGACACTGTCGGTGAAACCTTCGATCAGCACCCGCCGCTCGGGGTGGCGTGTCAGCACCTGCACCAGTTGTTCGACGCTGCGCTGCGCTCCGGGTTGCAAGGTGGCGCGCCCGGTGTCGAACAACACATCGCCGAGCGTCACCACCATGCCGCGCGCGGTGTTGCGGCCTTTCAACTCTTGCAGGTCGCGGTCCAGCGCGTTGGCGCGGTCGGCTTGTTGATTCGCCAGCAGCGCAGCCGCATCGGCTTGCATGCGCGCCGCATCGGCCTGTTCGCGCGACAGTTGGGCCGCGTCGCGAGAGGTCTGCGCCTCGCCCTGCGCCGCCACCGCGCTGGCCTGCGCGGTTTTCGCGTCGGCCTGTGCGGATCGCGCGTTCGCGGTTGCCACATCAGCCTCGCGGGATCGGGCTTCCAGCCGCACCCGCTCTCGCTCGGCGCCCGCTTGCTGCACTCGCAAATCCGATTGCGCCTGCGTGCCCACCGCGAGGGCGATCTCGGCGCGCTGACGCGCCAGATACGCGAGGTGACGCGTCTCTTCGACAATGCGGTCGTAGGCCCACGCGGACTCGGCCTGGCTCAACGCCTGCAGTGCGCGTTCGAGCTCGACCGCGGCGCTGCGGGCGACATCGGGGTTGCTGCGCGCTTGCGAGAGCGAACTGCGCGCCGCGACCAGATCGGCGTTCTGCGGTGGCGTGGTCTGGCAGGCGGCGAGCGCCAGGACGATCGATGCCGTCAACAAGGTGCGGGTGGTGTTCATGCGAATTCCTTGGAAGTGGGTGGGGTCACTGGGTCGGCTGCTTCTGTGCGGCGCGACTCAATTCGTCACGCAGCGTCTGCAGGCCGGCTTCGAGCTCGGCGACGGCGCGCCGCGAGCGTTCGGAGCCGGCCTTGGCGCGCGCCAATTGCGCGTCGACATCGGCTTGCTCGGCCAGACGAACCGCGCCGCGTT
>JANMTL010000133.1:0-2819 GCA_031390425.1 Rhizobacter sp. | reverse complement strand
CTCATCACCGTGCTGGATCGAACGAACGCCAACCTGACGCTCGCCCGCCTGCAGATCGAGCGGCTCGACCCGTTGCTGGATCAGTGAACGACCCGGTCGAACACGAACTCGCCATCTTCGACCCCGACCGGAATCACATCCTTCGGGCCGAACTTGCCCTCCAGAATCAGCTTGGCAACCGGGTTCTCGATGCGCTGCTGGATCGCGCGCTTGAGCGGTCTGGCGCCGAACACCGGGTCGAAGCCGGCCTTGGCCAGATCGGCCAGCGCCTGCGCCGAGACATCGAGCTTCATGTCCATCTTCTCCAGCCGCGCTTCCAGCACCTTCAATTGGATCTTCGCGATGGAGGCGATGTTGGCGTGATCGAGTGCGTGGAACACCACCACCTCGTCGATCCGGTTCAAAAACTCCGGGCGGAAATGCTGCTTCACTTCGACCCACACCGCATCGCGGATGTCCTCGCTCGGCTTGCCGGCCATCTGCATGATCTGGTGCGAGCCGAGGTTGCTGGTCATCACGATCACGCAGTTCTTGAAGTCGACCGTGCGGCCTTGGCCGTCGGTCAGCCGTCCGTCGTCGAGCACCTGCAGCAGCACGTTGAACACGTCGGGATGCGCCTTCTCGACCTCGTCGAGCAGCAGCACGCTGTAAGGCTTGCGGCGTACCGCCTCGGTCAGATAGCCGCCTTCGTCGTAGCCCACGTAGCCGGGCGGCGCGCCGATCAGCCGGCTGACCGAATGCTTTTCCATGTACTCGCTCATGTCGAGGCGGATCAGGTGCTCTTCGCTGTCGAACAGGAAACCCGCCAGCGCCTTGCACAGCTCGGTCTTGCCGACGCCGGTGGGGCCCAGGAACAAAAATGAGCCGGTCGGCCGGTTCGGGTCGCTCAAGCCCGAGCGCGAACGGCGAATCGCGTTGGAGACGGCGGTGATGGCCTCTTCCTGGCCGATCACGCGCTCGTGCAGCCGGTCTTCCATTTGCAGCAGTTTCTCGCGCTCGCCCTGCATCAATTTCGACACCGGGATGCCGGTGGCGCGCGCAACCACTTCGGCGATCTCTTCCGCGCCGACCATCGTGCGCAGCAGTTGCGGCTTGCCCCCGGCTTTCCCGGCCTTGGTCTTGCCCTGCTCTTTCGATTGCGCCTCGGCCAGCTTCTTTTCCAGCTCGGGCAGCCGGCCATATTGCAGCTCGGCGACCTTGTTGAAGTCGCCCTTGCGCTTCCAGTCCTCGATCTGAAAACGGATGCGATCGATTTCTTCTTTGATCAGCGCCGAACCTTGCGCTGCAGCCTTCTCCGACTTCCAGATCTCATCCAGGTCGGCCGCCTCGCGCTGCAGTTTGGCGATCTCTTCTTCGATCAGCCCGAAACGCTTGCGCGACGACTCGTCCTTCTCGCGCCGCACCGCTTCGCGCTCGATCTGCAACTGGATCAATCGGCGATCGAGCTTGTCCATCGCCTCGGGTTTCGAGTCGATCTCGATCTTCACCTTGGCCGCCGCCTCGTCGATCAAATCGATCGCCTTGTCGGGCAGGAAGCGATCGGTGATGTAGCGGTGGCTCAACTCGGCCGCAGCGACGATCGCCGGGTCGGTGATCTCGACGCCGTGGTGCACCTCGTACTTTTCCTGCAAGCCGCGCAGGATCGCGATGGTCGCTTCGACAGTCGGCTCACCGACCAATATCTTTTGAAACCGCCTCTCAAGCGCAGCGTCCTTCTCGACGTATTTGCGGTATTCGTTCAGCGTGGTCGCGCCGATGCAATGCAACTCGCCGCGCGCCAATGCGGGCTTGAGCATGTTGCCCGCATCGATCGCGCCTTCGGCTTTGCCCGCGCCCACCATCGTGTGAATCTCGTCGATGAAGACGATGGTCTGGCCCTCGTCCTGTGCGACTTCCTTCAGCACACTCTTGAGCCGTTCCTCGAACTCACCGCGAAACTTGGCGCCAGCCAGCAGCAGCGCCATGTCGAGCACCAGCACGCGCTTGTTTTTCAGCGATTCGGGCACCTCGCCCGCGACGATGCGCTGCGCCAGCCCTTCCACGATGGCCGTCTTGCCGACGCCCGGCTCGCCGATCAGCACCGGGTTGTTCTTGGTGCGGCGTTGCAGCACCTGGATGGCGCGGCGGATCTCGTCGTCGCGGCCGATCACCGGATCGAGCTTGCCCAGGCGCGCGCGCTCGGTCAGATCGAGCGTGTATTTTTTCAGCGCCTCGCGCTGGCCCTCGCCTTCGGCGCTGTCCATCTTCTGGCCGCCGCGCACCGCATCGATCGCGGCTTCGAGCGATTTTCGGGTCAGCCCGTGTTCCTTGACCAGCGGGCCGATGGCGCCGTTGCCAGTGCCTTTGCTGTCGGCCGCCGCCAGCAAAAACATCTCGCTGGCGATGAACTGGTCGCCGCGCTTGGTGGCTTCTTTCTCGGCCGCCTGCAACAGCGCGCTCAAGTCGCGGCCGGGCTGCACCGGCTGCCCTCCTTGCACCTGCGGCAGCCTGGTCACCTCGACATCGAGCGCCGCTTGCAGCTTGGCGGTGTTGACGCCCGCCCGCGCAAGCAACGCCTTCGGCCCGTCGGCCTGGGCCAGCATCGCGGCCAGCACATGCACCGGTTCGACGTATGGGTTGTCGCGCCCGTTGGCCAGGCTCTGCGCGTCGGACAGCGCTTCCTGGAAGGTGGTGGTCAGTTTGTCGAGACGCATGGCTGGGTCCTCCTATACCCCCGGAGTTGAGGGGATACGGGCGCTTTTCAAGGCGTCGATCCGGGCCGTGTCGACACCGCCTCGGCGCAGGCCGCTGCGCTGGCCCAGGCCCACTGAAAGTTGTAG
>JANMTL010000092.1:0-4636 GCA_031390425.1 Rhizobacter sp. | reverse complement strand
CGCCAGCAGTGCCAACAACCCGCCGCACCCGATGGTTTCATCGTCGGGGTGCGGCACCAAAACCATCGTGCGGCCGAGCCGATTCGCGAGGCTGGTCGTCATGTCAGCGGCCCCAGAGGCAGTGAGACGGTGCATCGCTGTCGAGCACGTGCGCTCCTGCCGAAGCAAGCACCTCATCGGGGGCAGGCTGGCGGAGGTAATGAGTCAGGTCGCGGTGCAGCCGCTCGAGGGGCGAGGGGCGCAGCAGACCTCGCGCGCCCACGCAACGCTCGGCGAGCTGCATCACGCGCAAGCCGATGGCTTCGATGGCGCTGCGCATCAAATGGGCATAGGCAACATCGTCTGTGTGGCGCGACGCACCGTCGAACCACAGGTTGCCGCTTTCAACCCACATCGCCATCTCGCCCAGGCGAAGGCGCAGATGGGGGCTTTCGGTTCGCCGGGTGCGTCGAAGAAACACTCGGGTTTCGTCGAGAACCGCCTCGGCTCCACCAAGTTGCACGGCGGCGAACCGCACCGCTCCGCCACTGAACCACGGCTCGCGGTAATAGTCTCCCGGGTTGCCCACGCAATCGTCGGCAGCGACCGGCATGCCTTCGAATCGCACTTCAAAGCTGGCGCTGGCACGCATTCCGAGTGGCTGCCAAAAACTGCGATCGATGTGGACTGCGGCATGGCCCGATGCAGTCATCACCATCTGCCAACCGCCATCCGGACGCTGCGCGGTGACCAGCGGCCGATCGATGTGGCCCGCACCAGAGGCATAGAGCTTGCTGCCGCACAGACTCCATGCAGCTTCGCCCTGCTGCGCGATCAAGCGAACGCCGTTTTCGCCTTGCGAATTCCAGACACCGAACCACAGCCCAGCCGCTGCCGCCCGAGCCGCAGCGTCGCGTTGTGCATCGCTGCCGAAGTCGAAGATCAATTGCAGCGCGTTGACATGGCCTTCGTAGAGCCGACCGATCACGAGGTCGCCGCGGCCGAGATGCTTCAGCACGCACAGCAAATCGAGCCGCTGCGCAGCGTCGTTGAGGCCCAGGCCGCCCCAGCGCTGCGGCAGAGGCGCGACGCACAGTCCAGCCTCGTGCAACCAGCGCATGGCGTCAGTCGGATAAGCGCCCTCGCGATCGGTCGTGGCGGCGCTGGTCTGCAGCTTGGGCACGAGGTTTGCTGCAAGAGTTACCACCTCAGCCGCGCCAGCCATGACATCACGCATTGCGAGTTCCACGATCGGCCACGGCGACACGGCCGCGGCTGGCGCAAACAAGGGCAGCGCATTCCGTTCTTTCTGGATGGCGGGTTTCGAAGGCTCCGATCACATCGATGTGCATGGGCACGCGCTCGACATGGCTGCCGTCACCGGTCACGCGGCTCAGTTCGATGCCGACTACGCGCGAGCGGCTGCGCTGGGATTGAAAACTTTGCGCGAAAGCGTCGGCTGGCGAGTCTGCGCACCCAACGGCCGTCGAAGCCTCGACTTCGCGCGGCTCATGCGCGCCGCCGATGCGGCCGCTGCGAACGGCGTGCAAGTGATTTGGACGCTGATGCACTACGGCATGCCCCCCGACGTCAGGGTGACCGACAGCGACTTCGCCGAGCACTTTGCAGACTTCGCAGCCGCTGTCGCGTCGCGATTGCGACGGCACACCGGGGCACCGTCGATCTACAACCCGATCAACGAAATCGGTTTTTTGGCGTGGGCGATGGCAACGCAGCGCATCCTGGGCGGCGACTGCAGCGAGCGCGATGGCTACGTCGTGAAGACGCGTCTGGTTCAAGCGGCGTTGCGCGCGATAGCGGCCATCCGCGCCGCGGACCCGGGGGCGCGCTTCATTCATATCGAGCCGCTGATACACGTTGTCCCACCGGCCGACAGGCCCGAGTTGGCCCCAGCCGCCGCCGACTTTTGCGCCTACCAGTGGCAGGTCTGGGACATGCTCGAAGGAGAGCTCGAACCGCAGTTGGGGGGCTCGCCGACCGCCATCGATTGGATCGGTGTGAACCACTATCACGACGCGCAATGGGAAATCGACAGCGGCGTGCGACTGGACTGGCACAGCGGCGACCCGCGCCGACGACCGTTCGCAAGCCTGCTCATCGAAGCCTGGCAGCGCTACGGCCACCCGGTCGTGATTGCAGAGACCGGCCACGTCGGCTGCGGCAGGGCTCGATGGCTCGATGAGATGGCCGAGCAGACGCTTTTTGCGACGCAAGCTGGGGTGCCGATCGATGGCCTGTGCCTGTACCCCGCCGTCGATCGACCGGACTGGAACGACCGCACGCACTGGCACCGAAGCGGGCTGTGGGATGCAGTGGCCTGCGACGCGCACGAATCCGCGCCAGCGACGCCGACCGCACGACGGCTCGCGGCAGACTACGCCGCCGCGCTGAGACGCTGGCAGACCCGCCTGGGCCGATAGGCGGCTGTTCCTCGAAATCGGCGCGAGCATGGTCGCGTCACGCCGCGGCAGACACCATTTCACCGCTGGTGGCGACACGGGCGCCGACCCCACATTCTTTGGCGGCCTGTCGCCCGGCCAGAAAGGCATGGTCGGAGTTGTAGTACGCCCATTCGCTGTAACGGCCAGCCAGCACGATGTCGTACTTCGACAACCACTCGCGAATCAGCGCCACATTGGCAGCGCGCTCGTGGTCGTAGACGACGTAAGCGCACGGCATATCGACCTGATTGGCCGTGATCATTGAGTCATCGTCACGCAGCATGCCGACCCGCCGAGCATCGGCAATGCACAAGTCGATCAGCGCCTGACCGTCAGCCGGCAAGGGCTTCGAAGGTCCGTAAGTGATTTCGCAGGTTAGCCCGAAGCCGCCCGGAGGGTTGTTGTGCGGGCTTGCGTTGCCCTGTACGAAGATGCGGTGAAACACCGTGTCTTCGGGGTAGTAGATCCAGTGCTTTTCGGTCAACGCGGCACGCGCCACGCCCAAGTTGACGCAGCGCACCGAAACATGCCGCAGTGCGGCCGCAGCGTTGCGTACGGCCAACGGCGCTTGCTTGCCGCACAACCCCACCAACTGCGGCAGTGGCATGGTGCTTACCAGCTTGCCGTAATGCACCGTTCGGCCTGTGCTCAGGCGCACGAGGCGATCGCGCGGTGACAGGCGAGTCACCTTGGTATTCAGCGCGATCTCAGCATCGATCAGCGGAACGAATCCGGTCATCAACGCCTGAAATCCACCGTGCAAGGGGTAGCCGAAGCGCGCGTTGGGGCCCATCGGCGCAGGTGTCGGTTCGAGCGCGCCTTCGATCATCTGCTCCAGATTGGGCATCGGCACGCGGCCGCCGAGCCACGAGGTTTCCATGTCCTTCAGCGGCGTCGCCCACAACTTCTCGTTGTAGGGAACAGCGAAGTGCTTCGCGACGCCCTTGCCCCAAACGCGATAGATGAACTCTTCGAAATTAGCCGGGGCGGGTAGCGCCGGCGAAGCATGCTGGGCCAGGTTTTGCGCTTCGATCGCGCCGATCAAACATTCTTTCAGCACGGCAGGCGGCAGCCCGTACAGCGCGCCCTGAAACGGGTAGCGGGTGTGCACGCCCTTGCTGAAAACCCAGGCCTCGCGGTTTTGCCAATGCACGTTCTCGCCCAGCAGCAGCGCGTACAGCTTCAACACCTCGGGATCGGTCGAAAACATGATGTGACCGGCGAAATCGAAGGTGAACCCTTTGTCGACGATCGATCGACACCAGCCGCCGACCTGCGCTTCACGTTCCACGAGCAGCGTGCTGCTGTCGGGGCGCCATTGACCGAGGTAATAGGCCGCTGCAAGCCCGGTCGGGCCCGCGCCGATGATGACCTGGTCGACGTGCTTTGCGGCGCTGCGCGTCTCGGCATTCAACTCGGTGCCCCCCGCCGCTGCGTCGATCAAGTTGCGGATCGCATCGGCGGTGCGATCCCACGATGTCTGCGCAACGGCAGCGCGCGTCGTCACGTTTCGAATCGAGCGGTGCGTCGCGTCTTCTGCCAACGCTGCACGACACTGATTGATGAAATCCTCAGGATCATGAGCTACCCGCACATGCTCGCCGTACAGATCAATCACATCGCGCACGGCCGTGCTGACCACCGGCTTCTCAGCGGCCATGTACTCGAGCGTTTTTGTCGGGCTGATGAATCGAGTCGCCGCATTTAGTGCAAACGGCAGCAAGCAGACATCCCATTGCTGCACCAGTGCGGGCAGGTCGTCGTAAGCCTGTTGTCCGAGCCAATGCACATTGGGCAGACGCGGCAGTGAGGCGGGATCGATCTTGACAACGGGGCCCACCATCACGATCTGCCAATTCGCGTCGGCGGCGGCCAAAGAAGCAATCAACCCGATGTCGAGCCGCTCATCGATGACGCCGAAAAAGCCCAGACGCGGTGATCCGATGGCCTCGGCGACTCTGCGTTCGGCATCACCGACCCGACTGGGTGCGGGCGCAGGCGCGAAGTGGGCCACATCGACCGATAGGCCTCCAGTTCGCTCTGGCTCATCGCGGCGATCGACTTCAGGTCGGCTCCGGCGATGAAGACGCGGGGCGAGCCGCTGGCGAGGATGATCCCGGCCGGCTTCTGCTCGCGGACGATGTTGAACGTCGCGGCGAGGCGCTTGATCAAGGTGTGATCGAGGATGACCATCG
>JANMTL010000010.1:0-2111 GCA_031390425.1 Rhizobacter sp. | reverse complement strand
TGCAGCCTGCGATGGAAGACAACAGGCCCCCTAAGTCTTTGATTAAAAAGGACTAATCCTCGGTGCCCGGGTTGTTTTCTCCGAGCTCGGATAACAAGCTTGGCTGCTCTCCCGAGTGCGTGGGCTTCGCATAAGCCATGTTCCGCTTGCCTCGTCCCGACAGCGCTTCCAGCAAGCCTTGCTCGCGCCAAGCCCCCAGCATCTTCGAGGCCTTGAGCGTATCGACCTTGGCGATGCGCACCACGTCTGCATTCGCAATCGAACCCTGCCGGTCGATCCAGTCGCTCACTTCATCCCAGGCCGTGGGCCGCTGCAAGTTGAACAGCGTGACCGTCACGCTCTCGACCGCGGCCTCCGTGTTCTGCCGGTACTGCGGCGGGTACAGCTTGGCCTGCGCCATCTCGGCAAACATCATCTTCACGCCTTCGCCCGCATCGATGTTCGGCGCCACTGGAAACTCGCGCAGGTTGCTTGCGATGAGCGGGTTGCGCGACTTCGAGCCCGCCCTGGCGATGGTTGCGGGCGTGATGTTGCCGGGGAACACTCCCGGGCTCTCCACCTCGATGCGGTCGTCGAACACACGCACAAAGATGTCCCGGTTCAACCGATAGTCGCGGTGGATCACCGCATTGACGATGGCCTCCTTGATGACGCGCTCGGGGTACAGGTGCATGGTCTTGAAGCCGCTGCCCGACAGCGTCAGGCCTTGCGACAACTCGTCGAGCAAGGCCACGACCGCTGCGTCGATCTGGTCAACCAGCGGCCCCCGAATCGTCTTGGGTTGTTTGCGCAGGTTGGGCGTCGCGCCCGGCACCGGTGCCTTGCCGTCGTACACCATCAGCCGGACGTCGGCGCGCGTGTCGTGCGCCGAAAGCAGGCTGCCCGGTTCGTCGGCGAACAGCAGCACGGCCGCGCGTGTCGGCTGCACGGCACCTTTCACTTCTTCCGCCAAGCCGATGCGAAGCAGCTGTTCGGCGAAGCTGCCCGTGCGCAAGCCGCGCGACGCGACAAAGCGCTTCCACGCATCGGTCTGAAGCCGCTCCAGCGCCACCGGCACCGGCTCGCTGGCCGCGCTGCGCACGCCGCGCCGATACGACAGCTCGGTCACCTCGCCGGCCGTCATCTGGCGGTTGCCGGCATCGAGCCGCGTGAAGGTGCCGCTGTTGACGATGGAGTGCACCCGGTCGCTGCGGCCCACCTGAACCAGCAGCACCTGCCCCACCTGCCCTTTGGCGGGGCCGTTGTGCATCACGCAGCTCAGGCGCCGCAACCGGATCGCTTCGATCGGCGGCTGAAACTCGGTCAGCAGCTTGCGCTGCAACTCGTCCACCGCCTCGGGGTTCTCCTGCACGCCGAACAAGCGCGCTGCGCCCTGATGGTCCTTGAGATCGGCCACGCCGAGCACCAGCATCCCGCCTTCGGCATTGGCCAGGCCACAGACCGCCTCCAGCGCCTTGCCGACCATCTTGCCGCTCACACGCTTGAACTCGCGCTGGCGGTTCTCGGCCAGGCCGATCAGCAGCTTGATCAGCGCGGCTGAGAGTTCAGGGGTTTCGTCGACAAGTTCCATGGTGAGCGCGCGGGTGGTTCAGTTCAGACCAAGGCTTGTGCGACCAGCGCTTCGGCCAGTTGGCTTTGTGTACGGCGAGCCTCGGAGAGCCGCTCGCGCAGTTGGGCGCAGAGGTGGCGGAGCGCGTCGACGCGAGCGACGATGCGGTGTTGTTCGGCAAGAGGTGGAAGTGGCATCACATACCGCTTGACGCTGTTTGCTGCGAGATTGGGTTGACCGAGCCGTTGTCAAAGCGTCTTACAAGCCTGCTCGCCCTCGTCCCACCCAGCCAAGCCAAGCGCCGGGGTGATGAACTTCGCGCAGATGTCGGCTTCGGAGAGTTTCTTCTTGTCCACGGGTCGCGGGCTTTCTCCAGGTCGGGCATCGTAACAAGGCGGGCCCGGCTGCCGATCGCCAAAAACACGGAACAATCCGCACCCACATGAGCAACGAACTCCCCCGCACCTTCAAGCTGGTCACCGTCTGGCTTTTGCTCGGTGTGTTGGTCTTCGTCGCCATCCAGTGGTGGATGTACCGGGCGCGGCAGACGCAGTTCCAGGTC
>JANMTL010000078.1:0-4198 GCA_031390425.1 Rhizobacter sp. | reverse complement strand
ACGCTGTTGCCGATCACGACCACGTCGGTTCGATCGCTGGGCCGCCACGGCGCATCGACGCCGAGGCCGCGGTCGTTGAACACCCACCGGTTGGTGCCGAGAAAGCGGCCCGACTGGGCGGGCTGCGGAAAATAACCGATGTGTTCGTCGAGCGCGTAGATCGGAAAATCGACCACGCCCCGCCAGCGCACGCCTGCTTCGACCGCGACCAGCAAGCCGACGATGACAGCGAATGCGGCAATCGCCGATCGGGCCTTCATCGCCACGCGAGCCACCGTCGCTCGAAATACACATGAAACACCACGGCGCAGACGATGCAGCACGAAAAAATCGACACGAAAGCGATGACCGCACCGATCGCCCCGGTCAGGCCGAGGTACATGAACACCTTGCACAGCAAGCTGATGATCGGGAAGTGCATCAGGTACATCGCATACGACGAATCACTGAGCAGTTGAACGACTCTGGAACTGCGCACGGGCGGGCGGGCCGCTTCGGCGTGAACCAGGCACATCAGCACGATTGCGGCCAACAGGACGTAGTACACGTTCGGGTCCAACATGCCTTCGGTGTCGATGCCGCCGTGCGCCATGACGGCCACCGCGATGTAGGCGGCGACTGCCAGTCCGGCCATCGCACGTGCATGCGGCAGCGGTGGAAGCCGCTTCACCAGCCAGGCAGCACCGGCTCCGACGGCAAAATAAAGCATGCTGCCACCGGCCAGGAACCGGCTGTAGTGGTGAGATTCCCCCTGCGCCGCGATGACAGCGTTCGCGACCAGTGCCAAGCTCAGCACCATCCCCAGCGGGCGGCTCCAGATCCATGCGGCCATCAGCAGGCAAAAGACGATCTCGTAATGCAGCGTCCAGGCCACCACGATCACCGGCGCACCGGTCGCGCTGCCTGCTTCGGGGTCCTGCGAGACGAGCAGCAACATCTGCAGGAACGCCCACGGATCGTCGGGAATCGCAGCGCGCAGCGAGGGGAAAAACAGTGCCGGGCTCATGACGAGCAACAAGACGACCCAGTACGTCGGATACAGGCGAATGAAGCGTCGCCGCAGGAAGCCCAGCGCCTTGTCCGGACGTCCGAAGTCTCTGGCGTACACCAGGGTCAGCACGAAACCGCTGAGGACAAAAAAGAACGGCACCCTCGCCCCGCCGAAACCGAAGACCTGATCGAACCCGCTGAAACCGAAGTACTTTTCCAGCGCGATCGTCCCGCTCAGGTGGTACGTCAGCACCGAAAGCCCGAGGACCGCGCGCACCGCGTTCAAGCTTGCGTACCTTGGCGTGCGGTGCTGTCGTTCAATGCCTTGCGTCGCGGCAAGGCGGAGGGTCTGCGCCATCAAGATGCTGCGATGGCGGGCAACTCGAGCGCCAGCACCCTCCGGTAGATTGACAAATAGCCGTCGATGCAGCGATCGACGGCGTAGCGCTGGGCCCACAGACGGCCCGCCGCAGCGCGCTGCTCGCGCTCGGGGCCAGGGCGAGCGAGCACCTCGGCCAGCACGCCGGCCCCCGCCTGCGCCCAGACGCCGACGTCATCGTTGTGCGCCAATCGACGCAGGTAGGTAGCGGCTTCGCCACCCACCTCGTTCATCGGCGCTTCGTCGGTCGTGATGACCGGGCAGCCGCAGGCCAGGGCTTCGGCGATGGGCCAGCCGAAGCCCTCGGCCAGACTGGGAAACAGCAGCACTTCGGCATGCGAGTACAGCGCCTCCAGCGTGTTGCTGCCGAGGCCGCTGAAGAACTGCACCTGGGCGGCGGCAGGAACCTGCGCGAGCGCGTCACGCAACGCCGCGTTGGGCGGCGGGCTGACCATCCACAGTGGCAGTGGATGACCGCCTTGGCCCAGCACGCGGCGCGCGTAGCTTGCGTACATCAACACCACGCCGACGCTGTTCTTGTACCACTGGCCGCCACCCACATGCAGCACGCAGCGGGGCGCGTCGGCGACCAAGCCAGCGCGTTGAAGCCGCTGGCGCACACGGTCAGCCGCCAGCGGGCGATAGGGGTGGTTCAACCCGTTGTAGACCACCTCGGAGGTGATCGGTGCGACGCCGCCGTGGCGGTGCAGATCGTCGCGCGACTTCTGCGAGATCGAGATGAAATGCCGCGCCTGCCGAAAGCCGCGGCGGATGTAGCGTTGATACAGGCGCCCGGTTGCCGACGTCGGGTTCTCGGGAATCTCGCCGAGTGCCGAACGCAACGCCAGCAGGTCGTGGCAATGCACCACATGCGGCCGCTGCACCGCCAGCGGTATCCACGGGCCGAGCGCCTGGTCGCAAAACACGTAGAGCGTGTCGCCCGGATCGTTGCGCATCGCCGCGCGCAGCTCGCGCGGGAACAGCAGGTACTGGTCGATGTAGCCGGCCCATTTCGCGATTCCGCCCGTCGGCAAATGACGCCGCAGCCGGGCGCTCGGACTGCGGATTTCGACGCGGTGGCCACGCTGACGAAACGCGTCGGCCAGCGACTGCGCGAAATGCGCTTGGCTGGTCAAACCGAGAAAGGCCGGGTGCGTGTGGAGCACCAGGTTCATGCCACGCCCGAACTCATGCCGCACCGTGTTGCGTCGCGGGCGGCTGGCGCCTGACTCGGCTGACGAAGAGCGCGTTGCAAAACAGATTCGGCTCGTCGAAATGATGCAGCGGATAGGTTTCGTACAGACCGAGGAAGCGGTAGCGGTGGTGACCGGTCAGCAGGTCGAACACCGGCTGGAAAGCGGTGTTCTGGCGGTTCTCGCGCAGAAAGCTCACCTCGACATAGACGAACTCGACGCACTGCGCGGCCAGCATGCGATCGGCGCCGCGCAGGACGTCGAGGTCGTAGCCTTCGGTGTCGGTTTTCAACACGTCGATCGCGTCGATCGCGTGTTGCGAGCAGTAGCGGTCCAGCGTTTCGATGTGGATGGTTTCTGCATCGCGGGTCGACGCCGAGGCCGAGGCCGGATCGGGAACCAGCGAATTCAACACCGACCGTTCGCGCGGCTGCACCTGAAGCGTGCCGGGTGTAGCTCCCAACGCCAGCGCGATCGGCGTCACGTGGGGCAGCCCACTGGCCATCGCCAGCAATTCAGCGCGAGGCTGTGCAAATGGCTCGAACGCGTGAATGACTGCATCGGGCCAGGATCGGCGCAGCTCGATCACCGTCTGACCCACGTTGGCACCCACATCGAAGCAGGTCGGTCGCACGCCGACGCGGCCCGAGCGGCGGATGTCGTGCAGCCAGTGCACACCGGTGGGCAACGAGGCTTCGCTGTAGAGGTGGACGCCCAGCCGGCTGGCCGTCCGCTTGATCAGTTGTTTCATGTCAGGCCATTCGACGACGAAGTGAGCGCAGCGCTGCCAATCGCAACGGCAGCAGCGGCAGCAGGCAGGCGAGCACGCCGCGCCAGGTCGGTCGCGAGCCCATCGAGCACGCCGCGAACCGTGCGCACTCGACCCGGCGTCCGTGGCTCCAGGCGCGCATCGCGCAACCGTAGAAGCCCATCGCCGCTTTGTGGCGCGTGATGCGATGCAGCGCGGCAAATCGGCGATCGCGGGACATCGCCTGCCAGCACGTGGCCGAGCCGTGCAGCCAATCAAGCCCGCCGACGCTGGTCAGGTTATCGACGTGCGTGCGCCAGGCGCTCAGCCGCTCGCGCACGTACCACGCACCGCCGCCATCGCGGCACAGCAAGTACGCCAGCCACAGGTCGTAAGCCGGCCCGGCGTCGGCGGGCAGCACTTTCGGCAGCGCCGATCGGCGAAACAGCGCGCCCATCGCCATCGGGATCGATTGCTCGGCGACCAGCGGGGCAAATGGCCGGTGCATGCCCTCGGCAAGCCGAGAACGCCCCCAGGCCACTGTGTTGCGATCGGACTCGGCGTCCAGCCGACGCCCGTGCTCATCGATGACCCAGTGATCGCAAAACGCAAGCACCGCTTCGGGTTGGCGCTGCAGCGCCTGCACCAATTGCTCGACGAAAGTCGGCGCCAGCCAGTCGTCGTGATTCAGCACCGCGATGTACTCGCCCTGCGCTTCGCCGAACGACACCCAATGATTGCGGGCCACCCCGAGCGCTGGCGCGTTGTGGCGGTAATGCAAGCGCGGGTCGCGAAAGCCGGTGACGAAAGCGGCTAAGCCATCGTCGGGAGAGTCGTCACAAACGATGATTTCCACTTCACGCCAACTCTGCTCGAGCGCGCTCTTGA
>JANMTL010000076.1:0-25042 GCA_031390425.1 Rhizobacter sp. | reverse complement strand
TGTTGACGAACTCGACGCGCGCGCCGGCCAGGATCGCCGCGCCTTCGTAGATTTGATAGAACGGATTCGGGCAGACCACGGTGGCGTCGCCCGCAGTGGGGTCGATCACCGTTTGCGCCAGCGCGAACAGTGCCTCGCGCGAACCGTTGACCGGCAGCACCTGCGTCGCCTCATTCACCGTGACACCGTAGCGGCGGGTGATCCACTGCGCGATCGCGCTGCGCAGTGCCGGCTCCCCGGCGGTGGCGGGGTAGCTGGCCAGGCCCTTGAGGTTGTCGGTGATCGCTTGCATCACCAGCGCCGGGGTCGGGTGCTTCGGCTCGCCGATGCCCAGGCTGATGGCTTTCAGCGCGGGGTTCGGCGTGATGTCGCGGGTGAGGGCGCGCAGGCGCTCGAACGGGTAGGGCTGGAGCTGGGCGAGCAGGGGATTCATCGATAAATTATCAGTGGCTGCCCGCGGCGTGGAACGCGCTGCAACCGGGGCTCGCAGGTCGGTACTTTTGCACGGGCGCGATGCTATCATCGCGCCTCGACGGGGCTCGAAAGAGTCGAATTTTAATCATTTAAATCAACGACTTACGAGCGACCGACCGGCTGGCGGTCGTGCCGGAACCTGCCCTCGTTCATGCGCCTGAATTCCATCAAGCTGTCCGGCTTCAAGTCGTTCGCAGACCCCACCCATTTCCAGCTGCCGGGTCAGTTGGTCGGCGTGGTCGGGCCCAACGGTTGTGGCAAGTCCAACATCATGGATGCGGTGCGCTGGGTGCTCGGCGAAAGCAAAGCGAGTGAGCTGCGCGGCGAGTCGATGCAGGACGTGATCTTCAACGGCTCGGGCCAGCGCAAACCGGCCAGCCGTGCCAGCGTCGAGCTGGTGTTCAGCAACGAAGACGCGCGCGCTGGCGGGCAATGGAGCCAGTTCGCCGAAATTGCGGTCAAGCGAATCCTCACGCGGGACGGCAGCAGCAGCTACCACATCAACAACCAGCCGGTGCGTCGCCGCGACGTGCAGGACGTGTTTCTCGGCACCGGCCTCGGGCCGCGCGCTTACGCAATCATCGGCCAGGGCACGATCAGCCGCATCATCGAAAGCAAGCCCGAAGAGCTGCGGATGTTTCTCGAAGAAGCGGCCGGCGTGTCGAAGTACAAGGAGCGCCGCCGCGAGACCGAGAACCGGTTGCGCGACACCCGCGACAACCTGACCCGCGTCGACGACATCCTGCGCGAACTCAATGGCAACCTCGACAAACTGGAGAAGCAGGCCGAAGTCGCGGGCCGCTACCGCGCCTTGCAGGACGACGGCACGCTGAAGCTGCACCAATTGTGGTTTCTGCGGCATCGCGATGCGGCGGGCGAGCAGCAGCGGGTCGAGAAAGAAGTGGCCGCAGCGGCGGTCGCGCTCGAATCGAAGGTCGCTGAATTGCGCCACGGTGAAGCCGAGCTGGAGACCATCCGACAGGCGCACTACGCCGCCAGCGACGAACTGCACACCTCGCAGGGCCGACTGGCCGAAGCCGCGCTCGAAGTGAGTCGGCTCGAAGAACGCATCCGCTATGTCGTCGAAGGCCGCCAGCGCGCCGAGTTGCGGCTGGCCGAGCTGATCGTGCAAACCGCGCAGTGGGCCGACCGCCGCGTGCAGGCCGAGGGCGATTTGGAGCAACTGGCCGAGCAACTCGCCAGCGCCGATGAGCACAGCGAGGTGCTCGTCGCGCAGGCCGATGAGCAGGTGGACCGGCTGCCCAACCTCGAGGACGCGGTGCGTTCTGCTCAGTCGGTCGCGAGTGCACAGCGCACGCTGGTGGCCGCTGTGCAGCAGCAGATTCAGGTGCTGGCCAGCGACAGCCGCAACGTCGAAGACCAGAGCCGCCAGCTTACCGCGCGCCGTGACAAGCTGGCCGCAGAAAAGCGCCAGCTCGCGGCGCCGGAACCGGACCACATCGCCCAGTTGACGCTGCAGTTCGGCACTGCGGAGCAAAGTCGCGAAGTCGCCGATGCGCGTCTGGCCGACCTGAGCGAGCAGGTGCCCGCGCTCGACGAGGCACGGCGCGCGCGCCAGGCCGAAGCCAATGCCGAGGCGGCCAGGCAAACCGATGTCAGCGCGCGGCTCGATGCCTTGCGGGCCTTGCAAGACAAGGTGCAGACCGAAGGCAAGCTGCGGCCGTGGCTGGCCAAGCACGGCCTCGACGGGCTGGCCGGGCTGTGGACGCGCATCCACATCGAGCCCGGCTGGGAAACCGCGCTCGAAGCGGCTTTGCGCGAACGCATCAACGCGCTCGAAGTCGGCCGCGTCGAGACCGTGCGTGCCTTTGCGGCCGACGCGCCACCGGCCAAGCTGGTGTTCTACACACCGGCGGTCGGTGCCGTCCCCCACGCGAGTGCCAACACCACCTTGTCGCGCCTGAGCGATCTGCTGCGAATCGCTGATGTCGACAAAGACGCGGGCCTGAAGGCGCTGCTGACCGACTGGCTCGAAGGCGTCTACACCGCGGCCAGCCTCGACGAAGCGTTGGCCGCGCGCCCTCGCTTGCAGCACGGCGAGGTGCTGATGACGCGCGACGGCCACACCGCCAGCGCGCACGCGGTGTCGTTCTACGCGCCCGACTCCGAGCAGGCCGGCTTGCTGGCCCGCGCGCAGGAGATCGAGAACCTCGACCACCAATTGCGCGCGCAGTCGCTGATCGCCGAAGAAGCGCGCAGCGCGCTGATCCGCGCCGAATCGGCTTACAGCGGCGCGTCGGCGCATCTGGCAACCGCGCGGCGCGACTCGGCCGAAGCGCAAGGCCGCGCGCACCAGTCGCAAGTCGAATTGCTGCGCCTGACACAGCAGGCCGCACAGGCGCATTCGCGATCGACCCAACTCGGCGACGAGCTGGCCGAGATCGACGCGCAGCAGGAAGAATTGAACGAGCGCCGCGTCAGTAGCGAAGCGCGTTTCGAGGCCCTCGACATCGAACTCGCGACCACGCAGGAGCGCCATGCCGAGCTCGACGATGCGGTCATTCAGGCCGAGCGCGGGCTGGCGACGGCGCGCGAGCAGTTGCGCACGCTGGAGCGGCAGGCACAAGAGTCGCAGTTCGCGTCGCGCTCGCTGGCCGCGCGCCGCAGCGAGTTGCAGCGTGGCATCGAGACGGCCATGCAGCAAGTGGCGAACAACGCGCAAACCGAGGCGCAGTTGAACGAAGAGATGGTGCGCTTTACCGACGCATCCGCCCAGGTCGGTTTGCAGGACGCGCTGGCGATCAAGCTCGAACGCGAGGCCGCGCTGGGCGCCCAGCGCAGCGCTTACGACGACCTGACGCTGCGCCTGCGCCGTGCCGACGAACAACGGATGCAGCACGAGCAAAGCCTGCAGCCGCTGCGCGACCGCATCACCAAATTGCAGCTCGAAGAGCAGGCCGCGCAGCTCGGCGGCGCGCAGTTCCTGGAGCAACTGCTCGCGGCTGCAGTCGACTTCGAAGCGCTGGCCCAGGGCATCGAAAGCCAGGGCGTGCGGCTGCACGGCTTGCAAGCCGAGATCGACCGCATCCACCGCGATATCACCGCGCTGGGTGCGGTCAACCTGGCCGCGCTCGACGAGTTGGGCACCGCGCGCGAGCGCAAGACCTTCCTCGACGCGCAGAACGCCGATCTGCTGGACGCCATCGGCACGTTGGAAGGCGCGATCCACAAGATCGACCTGGAAACTCGCGACCTGCTGGGCAACACCTTCAACCAGGTCAACGAACATTTCGGCCGCATGTTCCCGACGCTGTTCGGCGGCGGGCAGGCAAGATTGGTGATGACCGGCGACGAGATCCTCGATGCTGGCGTGCAGGTGATGGCGCAACCGCCGGGCAAAAAAAACAGCACGATTCATTTGCTGTCGGGCGGCGAAAAAGCGCTGACCGCGATCGCGCTGGTGTTCGCGATCTTCCAGTTGAACCCGGCGCCGTTTTGTTTGCTCGACGAAGTCGATGCGCCGCTCGACGACGCCAACACCGATCGCTACGCCAAGCTGGTCCAGGAGATGGCCAAGAGCACGCAGTTTTTGTTCATCAGCCACAACAAGATCGCGATGGAGATGGCGGTGCAACTGATCGGCGTGACGATGCAGGAGCAAGGCGTCTCGCGCATCGTCGCGGTGGACATGGCCGAGGCGGTCGGCCTCGCCGAAGCGGCATGACAGTGCAAAGGGCGCGTCGATGAGCAGCGATTTGACGGCCGCGCTGGCCGCACTCGGCGGTGTCGTGCTGGTCGGCGTGGTTGCGCACGGCGCCTGGCAGGCGCGCAAGGTCGATCCGAAGAAGGCCGCGACTGCGCCCGCGCTGCGCCCCGAGCCGCGCGAGCCGGTGATGGGCCCCGCTGCCGATGCAGTGTCGTCCGACACCTTTCCCGGCGTGTTGCACCACGACGGCGAACCCGCTGGCCGGGTGGCGCCGCATCTGACTGACGCCGAGCTGACGATCGATGGCGGCACCGGTCGGTCGCTGCTGCGCCGCGCAACACCTCGCGTCGACGCGCTGATCGACGTGATCGTGCCGATGACGCTGGATGCGCCGGTCACCGGCGACGCGGTGCTGTCTCACCTGCCGGGCAGCCGACGCGCCGGCAGCAAGCCATTCTTCATCGAAGGTCTGAACGCCGACAACGGCGAGTGGGAGCCGCCGATGCCAGGGCAGCGCTACGGCGAACTGCAAGCCGGCCTGCAACTGGCCAACCGCACGGGTGCACTCAACGAGATCGAGTATTCGGAGTTCGTGCAGAAGCTGGAACGCTTCGTCGAAGACATCGGTGCGATGGCCGATTTCCCCGACATGCTCGATGTCGCGGCGCGCGCCCGCGAACTCGACGCCTTTGCCGGCGAACACGACGCGCAGATGTCGGTGCAATTGCGTGCCCGCAGCGCCGCGTGGAGCGTCGGCTATGTGGTGCAGCAGGCCTCTCGCCACGGCTTCGTGCCGGGCGTGCTGCCGGGTCGGCTGGTGCTGCCGTCGGCGCAGGACGGTGCGCCGCCGGTGCTGACCGTGCTGTTCGACTCGCAGGCCGCGCTCTCCGAGGACCCGAGCGCGGCCGCGCTGCGCGAGTTGGCACTCGGTTTCGATGTGTCGCAAACCGATCCGGTCGGCACCCCGTTCGCGGCCTGGCAAGCCAGCGCGGTCGGGCTGGCGCAGGACCTCGACGCAGACATCGTCGACGACCGCGGTCAGCCGCTGACGTCGGCCGGATTCGCCTTCATCGACGGTGAATTGGTGCGGCTGTACGAGGCCTTGCAGGCACACGATCTGGCGGCGGGGTCGGCCGCCGCGCGGCGCCTGTTCAGTTGATCGGTTTCACGGCGCGGCCCCGGCCTGCTTCTCGATGATCGAGCCCGACGTCGAACGCCGCGTTGCCGACTTGCGCGCGCTGCTGCAACAGCACGCCCACAACTACTACGTGCTCGATGCGCCGCAGGTTCCAGACGCTGAATACGACCGGCTGTTCCAGGAGCTCGAAGCGATCGAGGCCACGCACCCGGAACTGCGCACCGACGATTCGCCGACGCAACGCGTGATCGGTGGCGTGCTCGACGGCTTCGTCGCGGTGCGGCATGCGGTGCCGATGCTGTCGATTCGCACTGAGACGGACACCGAGGCCAGCGGCGCGGTCGCCTTCGATGCGCGGGTGCGCCGCGAACTGGGTCTCGGCGCAGCCGATCCGCCGGTCGAGTACGCCGCCGAGCTGAAGTTCGACGGCCTGGCGATGAACCTGCGCTACGAAGCCGGCGTGCTGGTGCAGGCCGCAACCCGCGGTGACGGCGAGACGGGTGAGGACGTGACGCAGAACATCCGCACCATCGCGCAGATTCCGCGTCGCTTGACCGGCGCGACGCCACCGGACGTGCTTGAAGTGCGCGGCGAGGTCTACATCCGCCGCAACGATTTCGAGGCGCTGAACGAACGCCAGCGCGCGCTGATCGCGCAGGGTGCGAAGCACGAGAAGACCTTCGTCAACCCGCGCAACGCCGCCGCCGGTGCGGTGCGCCAGCTCGATCCGGCAATCGCCGCGCGCCGGCCGCTGAGCTTCTTTGCGTATGGCCTGGGTGAGGTGCAAGGCTGGGGCGCTGAGAACAGCGCGCTGCCGACCACGCACAACGCGATGCTCGATGCGCTTGCTGCGCTCGGCCTGCCGGTCAGCGACGAGCGCGCCGTCGTGCAGGGCGCCGACGGTCTGGTCGGCTTCCATGCCGCGATCGGTGCGAAGCGCGACGCGCTGCCGTTCGACATCGACGGCGTGGTCTACAAGGTCAACGACAGAGCGTTGCAACAGCGCCTGGGCTTCGTCACCCGCGAGCCGCGCTGGGCGGTCGCGCACAAGTACCCGGCGCAGGAACAGATGACGCGGCTGTTGGGCATCGAGATCCAGGTCGGCCGCACCGGCAAGCTGACGCCTGTGGCGAAGCTGGAGCCGGTGTTCGTCGGCGGCACGACCGTTAGCAACGCGACGCTGCACAACGAAGATGAAGTGCGCCGCAAGGATGTGCGCGTCGGCGACACGGTGATCGTGCGCCGCGCCGGTGATGTGATCCCTCAGGTCGTCGGTGTGGTCCACGACACCGCTGCTGCGCCTGCCGAGTCCACGCGCGGCGAGCCCTTCGATCTGTACCAAAGGCTGGGCGGTCAGTGCCCGGTCTGCGGCAGCCCGATCGGGCGCGAAGAAGGCGAGGTCGATTGGCGCTGCACCGGCGGGTTGACCTGCCCGGCGCAACGCAAGGAGGCGATCCTGCATTTCGCCGGCCGCCGCGCGATGGACATCGAAGGCCTGGGCGACAAGCTCGTCAATCAGCTCGTCGATGCCGGCGTGATCCGCACGCTGCCCGAGCTGTACACGCTGGGCCTCGCCAAGCTGACCGCGCTCGAGCGCATGGGCGGCAAGAGCGCGGCGAACCTGCTGGCCGGGCTGGAAGCGAGCAAGCGCACGACGCTGGCGCGCTTTTTGTTCGCGCTCGGCATCCGCCACATCGGCGAGACGACGGCAAAGGATGTGGCGCGGCATTTCGGCTCGCTGGATCGCATCGTTGCGGCGACCGAAGCGCAGTTGCTCGAAGTGGGCGACGTCGGCCCGGTGGTCGCGCACAGCCTGCGCAGCTTCTTCGACCAGCCGCACCACCGCGAGATCGTCGATCAACTGCGCGCGGCGGGCATCGTCTGGGCAGAAACCGAAGGCATCGCCGCGGCCGCGCCCGACGCACCCGGCATCGAAGGCGTTGCGGGCCGGACCTTCGTGCTGACCGGCACCTTGCCGACATTGACCCGCGATGCGGCCAAGGCGCTGATCGAATCGGCCGGTGGCAAGGTGACCGGCTCGGTGTCTCGGAAAACGAACTACGTCGTCGCAGGCGCCGAGGCCGGCAGCAAGCTCGACAAGGCCAACGCACTCGGCGTGACGGTGCTCGATGAGGCTGCACTCATCGCGCTGTTGGGCCCGGCAGCAGCGGCCGGGCTGGCGGGCTGAGACGCAGCTCGCTGCTGCTTTCGTTGCTGCTTCCGTTGCTGCATTCGCTTGCGCTTCAGCCTGCGGGTTCACCGCACCGGCGCCAGGCTCAGCGGCACATCGGCCGACAGATCGGCCGAGTGCGTGACGCGCAGCGTCAGTTGCCGGGCGCTGTCGGGCACCTCGAACGTGATGTCGCCGTCTGCTGCGGCGCCGCCGCCGACCACCTGGTTCAGCGACGAGTCGGGCTCGTGCGGCACACCGTCGACCAGCAGCCGGAACTGTGAATCGCCGAAGTTGGCGCTGTAGGTGTCGAGCACGTGCATGCGCATCCGCAAGCGCAGGCCGAAGCGACCGGGCCGCCGCAATTCGGTGCCCACGGCGAGGATCGAATAGGTGGCCCGCGGCGTGCGGGGAAACGCCAGATCGGCAGGGCCCTCGAGCGTGACGCGGCGCGGGCCGCTCGGCAACGTCGGCGGTTCGGGTGGCGGGGTGCCGCTGACCGCGAAGGCCAGCTCGGCGGTCTCGCCGTAGTGCTGCACCCGCAGCGCCAGCGTGTTGACCGCCCACGGCACGTTGAACACGAGTTCACCTTCTTTGGCCGAACCCGATTCGACCACCTCGTTGAGCGTCGAATCCGACGCGCGCGGCACACCGTCGACCAGCAGACGGAAGGATGAATCCCAAAAATTCATGCCGCCGCTGTTGGCGCCGGTGGTCAGTCGCACGCGCAGCCGCAATCTCCAACGCTCGGCGTTGCCGGCTTCCGGCGTCAGCGCAAGCACCTGATAGGTCGATCCGCGCATTGCGGTGAACTTCACTTCGGCCGGCCCGGCAAGGCGCACCTGCGGCAGGATCGTCGACGTCGCAACGGCGGGTCGGGCGCGGGCGGGCGATGGCCCGGGCGTGGCGACGGTGGAGTGCGCGGGCGATGGCGTGAGGACGCTTTTGGGCGACCCGTCTGCCGGCTCGGCACCCGATCGCCAAGCCCACGCTAAGAAAGCAGCCACCAACACAGCACCGAGCCCCACCGGCACGAGCCAGCGAGGTCGGCTGCGGGCTGTCGCTGCGGTCGATGAAACCGGGCTGCGCGGGCCGCCAGCGGGCGTTGAATTCGTCGAAGCAGGCGCCGAGACATCGCTCGTGCGCACCGCCTGATCGGCTGCCAATCGGCGGCCGATGAATGCTTCGAGATGCGAGCGAAGCATCGGTTGGAACTGCCCCGCGTTCGCATACTCATTGACGCCTGCACGCCACGCGCCGTCGGCGTCGCGCAGGCCATCGAACCAGCGGCGCACCGCGTCGTACTGCGCGCGTTTCGCATCGAATGCGGGGTCGTCGAGTTCGATGCGCGGTATCTCGGTGCGGCGGTAGACGAACACCGGACGGTCGCCCGCGATCGCGTCTTCGACCTCCCACACCGTGCCCGATGCGTAGCGCGATCCATCGACGCGCGTCATGCTGGCCGGCAATGGCGTGCCGAGTCGGCTCCAAAGGATGACCACCGTCAGGTCGCAATCGGCAGGCCGGCCGGCCCAGCGATTGACCGACGCCTGGGGCGTCTCGCGCGCATCGAACGGCGCGCTGGCGGCCGGATCGTCCCACGCGATGACCTGCAAATTGACGCGATCGCGCAGCAGCGGGCTGTCCTCGAGCGCGCGCATCGTCTCGACGGCGACACGTCGCTCCTCGGACACATCGCCTGGCGACGACAGAAACACCCTGATGGTCAGCATCGAGCCGCTCCCTTGACTGCACGATTGTGCTGGGAGGCCAACCGGCCGAGCGCTTCGGCATCGGTGTCGCCGACGCAGACGGCGACCGAGCGTCGGGGCGGACTGCAGCTTGCCCGCACGGACAAAAGCGTAGGGGTAGGGCGCGCTGGCGACGGTCCCGCCGCCCCAAATCGGTTCATCATCGCCTGCTGGTTACCACGAGATACGCAAATGACGGTTCGTGAAATTTTGAAGATGGGTGATCCGAGGCTGTTGCGTGTGGCCCAGCCCGTGACCGCCTTCAACACGCGCGAGCTTCACGCGCTGGTCGCCGACCTGGTCGACACGATGCGCGCGGCCGACGGCGCGGGGCTCGCGGCGCCGCAGATCGGCGTCGATCAGGCGCTGGTCATTTTCGGGGTCCGGAACAACACGCGCTATCCCGACGCCGACGCGGTGCCCGAGACGGTGCTGATCAATCCGCAGATCACACCGCTGGATGATGTGCAGGAAGACGGCTGGGAAGGCTGCCTGTCGGTGCCCGGCCTGCGCGGCGTGGTACCGCGCTGGGCGCGCATCCGCTACACCGGCGTCGATCAGCATGGTGCACCGATCGACCGCGAAGTCGAAGGTTTTCATGCCCGCGTGGTTCAGCACGAGTGTGACCACCTGATGGGCCTGCTGTACCCGATGCGGGTGCGCGACTTCCGGCAGTTCGGCTACACCCGTGTGCTGTTTCCCGACCTGGACCCGAACGCAGACGACTGATACGCCGTTGCGTATCGGTGCCAGCAAATCGGTCCAGGTGTAAAGCTGTGTTGCTGCATCGGCTGCCTGTCGGCTTCGCTGCAGCGCAATCCGTTGTGGGTTGACATGAAGGGGAATCCCATGAGATCCATTCGCACGGCCGCACGCCACTTGAATCCCGTCCGAATCGGTCTGGCCGTTCTGCTGCTGGGAGGCGCGTTGCTGCACACCAGAGCCGGCGCGGCGGACTCCGAAGAGTTCACGATCGACTACCCCGAAGCGCTCGGCAACGAAAGTGGCTATACCGTGTCCACCCAGGATCCCGATCCGCCCGGGCGTGTCGGGCGGCTGTCGGAGGTGCTGGGCCAGGTGTGGCTCTACGACCCCGAACAGCGCGAGTGGGTGACCGCCGAGCGCAACCGACCGCTGACCAGCGGCGACCGACTCTCCACCGACGCGCTGGCGCGCGCCGAGCTGCGCGTCGGCTCGACCGTGGTGCGGCTCGACTCGAACAGCGAGCTCGAGGTGCTGCGCCTCGACGACGACCACCTGCAACTGCAACTGCATCGCGGAGGCAGCGTGATTCGTCTGCGCGACAGCGAACTGGCAGCCCAGTTCGAGATGGTGACTGCCGAGGGCCGGTTTCGCACCGACCGGGCCGGCGGCTACCGCTTCGACCGGACCAGCAACAACACCCAGGCCACCGTCATCAGCGGGCAACTGAGCTACGAAGGCCACCACCAGGCGCTGACGATCGACAGCGGCCAGCGCGTCGAGTTCCTGTTCAATGCGAATGGTCGCGCGCAGTACGCGATCGTCGGGCCGAAGCGCGATGCCTTTGCGGCCTGGAACGCCGAGCGCGATCGCAACGAGCGCGACGGGCTGGCGTCGCAACGCCATGTGTCGCCCGAGATGACGGGCGCCGAAGACCTGGACCGCCACGGCCGCTGGGACCAGGACCCGGAGTACGGCGCGGTGTGGATTCCGCGCGACGTTGGACCCGGCTGGGCACCGTACACCACCGGTCGCTGGAGCTGGGTGCAGCCTTGGGGCTGGACCTGGGTCGATGCGGCGCCGTGGGGATTCGCACCATTTCACTACGGACGCTGGGTGCAGCGGCGCAGTGTCTGGTGCTGGGCGCCGGGCCGCTACGTGGCACGACCCGCCTATGCACCGGCGTTGGTCGGCTGGGTCGGTGGTCGGCCGCCGGTGCGCCAGCCGGGCGTCGATGTCGCGATCTCGATTGGCCGCGGCGGCTGGTTTCCGCTCTCGCCGCACGACCGCTACGTGCCCGGCTACCGGGCGAATCCGCGCCATGACCGCGACTGGAACGGGTCGCATCGACCGTATTTCGACTCGCCGCGCGAACGCGGCGACAGAGGCAGAGACCGCGGAGATCGCTACGACCGCGGTGTCCGCAGGGATCGAGACGAGCGTGGCGAGCGCCCGTCGGTGACTCTCCCGCACCCGCACGTCAACCGCGGCTTGCCGAACCAGGCCACGGCGCTGCCGCCGCAGGTCTTCGGCACGATCCCCGGGGTGGCACCGATGCTGCCGAACCGCCCACGCCCCGACGACCGCAGCGGATCGCGCTGGCCGCGCAACGATGCGCCGAACGCCGCGCCGGGTATGCCGATGCCGGGTGTGCCGCAGGGCGTGCCCGCGCCGCGTCCGAACGTGCGACCGGCGCCGCTTCCGCAGGCGCTGCCGGTGCCTGCGGTCCGGCCAACACCTGGCGTCGCCGTCCCGAACAACGCGGAGCTGATGCGCAATCCGCAAACCCGCAACCAATGGCTCGACTCGTTTCGCGAGCAGCACCAGAGACAACAGGCGCCTGCGATGCGCGCCGAGCCCGTCCAGCCATCGATCCAGCGGGACACCGGCCGCAATCCGCAGCGCGGCGCCGATGCAGGCGATGTCCGGCGCGAGCGGCCGACGATGCCTGGCGGCGGCGATCAGCGCGTCGACCCGCGCGAGGGACGCGATCGGCGCCACGCGAATTGAAGCGGCCGATCCGTGCGCGCGGCGCTGGAGCCGGGTGATTCAGCGCAGCAGCGGCTTCAGCGTCGGCCACACATTGGCCAGCATGGCCGGGTGAGCCTCCTGCGCCGGGTGAATGCGGTCGGCCTGGTACTGCAAATCGGGCACGCCCTTCATCAGGAAAGGCACCAGCGCCGCGCCTTCGGTCCTTGAGACCGTGACGAACAGCGCCGCCAGTTCATCGTTGTACTGGCGTCCGTAGTTGGGCGGGATCTCGACGCCGACCACCAGCACACGCGCCCCGGCTGCCTTGGCGGCTTGCGCCATCTGCGCCAGGTTGCGTTGCGTATCGGCGAGCGGCAGGCCGCGCAGGCCGTCGTTGCCGCCGAGTTCGAGGATCACCAGCGTGGGTCGGTGTTTCGCCAGCAGCGCGGGCAGTCGGGCGCGCCCGCCTGCCGTCGTGTCGCCGCTGATGCTGGCGTTGACCACCCGCGCCGAGACCCGCTCGCCGATCAGTTGTTGCTCCAGCAGCGCCACCCAGCCGTTGCCGCGCGTCAAGCCGTACTCGGCGGACAGGCTGTCGCCCACCACCAGCAGCGTGTTGCGCGGGGCGTTGCCGCCACTGGTGGCGTGGCCGAGCGCGGCCACCGGAGTTTGGGGTTGCGCCGCCGATACCGCACCGCCCAGCCACATCAGCGCGGTACATTGAACCCAGCGCCTGCGAGCCGGGTCCATCGCGGCTGATCGCGTGTTCATCCATTTCCTCAATTCATTCATGTCCGATCCCCTCATTGCCGTTGACCGAATAACCAAGCACGTGCCCGACCCGGGTGGTCCATTGACCATCCTGCACGAGATCAGTTTCAATCTTCAGCGACAACAGTCGGTGGCGATCGTCGGCGCATCGGGTTCCGGCAAGAGCACCTTGCTGGCGATCATCGCCGGGCTGGACACGCCGTCGAGCGGCAGCGTCCACCTGGCTGGCGCCGATCTGTTCAGCCTCGACGAGGACGCGCGCGCCGCCGTGCGGGCGGCGCACGTCGGCTTCGTGTTCCAAAGCTTTCAGTTGCTGGGCAACCTGACCGCGATCGAAAACGTGATGTTGCCGCTGGAGCTGCAAGGGCGCAGCGATGCGCGGGTGCGCGCCACCGAGATGCTGGAGCGGGTCGGTCTGAGCGATCGGCTGCGCCATTACCCGAAGGTGCTGTCGGGCGGCGAGCAGCAGCGCGTGGCCCTGGCCCGCGCTTTCGTCGTGCAGCCGGCGGTGCTGTTGGCCGACGAGCCCACCGGCAGCCTCGACTTCGCCACCGGCGAGCGGGTGATGGCGCTGATGTTCGAGCTGAACCGCGAGACCGGCACGACGCTGGTGCTGGTCACCCACGACCGCGCGGTGGCGGCTCGTTGCGACCGCCAACTGCGCATCGAAGCCGGTCGGGTCGAAGCAGAAGTTACCCTGGCGTGAGCGAGCGCCGCAGCGAGGCCGCGCTGGCTGTCAGTTAGCGAACTTGTAATCCGTCTTGTATTTGGCGCGGATGTCGTCGCGGAATTTCGCGATCTTGGCCTGACCCAGCTTCTGCTGGATCTGTTGCTTGACCTCGCCCAACGGAGGCAACTTCGACTCGCGGGTGTCGTCGAGGCGGATGACGTGAAAGCCGAACTGCGACTTCACGGGCGTCTCGGTCATGTCGCCCTTCTTCAGCTTGACCATCGCCTGCGAAAACTCGGGCACGTAGGCGCCGGGGTTCGCGAAATCGAGGTCGCCGCCGTTCGCGCCGGAACCGGTGTCCTTCGATTTCGCCTTGGCCAGCTCGTCGAACTTGGCGCCGCCCTTGAGCTGCGCGATCAAGGCCTTGGCCTCGTCTTCGGTGTCGACCAAGATGTGGCGCACGCGGTATTCGATGCCGACGGACTGCTTTTGCACCTGGTCGTACTCGGCCTGGATGTCCGCATCGGTGACCGGGCTCGCGCTCTGGAACTGCGTGAACAGCTCGCGGATCAGGATGGTCTGGCGCGCGAACTCCATTTGCGTCTTGTAGTCGGCGTTGGCAGCCAGCCCGCGCTTTTCGGCTTCCTGCACGAACATTTCGCGCAGCACCACCTCGTCGCGCACCTGTAATTCGAGTTCGGGCGTGCGCGGCTGGCCTTGTTTGGTGACCTGCTGCAGCAGCGCTTCGACGCGGGCCTTGGGCACGGCCTTGCCGTTGACCAGGGCCAGATTTTGCGCCAGCACCGGCAGCGGGGCCATCAGGGCGGCGGCCAGCGTGGAAGCCAGCGCGGTGGAGCTTAGGAACGGCTTGTTCATGGGAGTGAGGCTTTCAACTCGTGTGGGAATGGGGCGTGCCGGTGCGGAATGAACCGTCGCTGAACCGCCAGAGGGACCGACATCAGCGGTCGGATGGAAAACAAAAGTGCGTCGGTGCGGGTGAAGTTCAGGCTTCTCCGGGAGCCCGCGCATCGATCACCAGTGCGTGGATACCGGACTGCATCTGAGGCTTCAAAGAATCATAAACGAGCCGATGCCGAGCCACCCGGCTGAGCCCGGTGAAGCGATCGCTGACCAGACGCACGGTGTAGTGCCGACCTTCGCGGGCGCCTGCATGTCCGGCATGCAGGTGGCTGTCGTCCTGCACCACCAACTCGGTGGGGTGCAGCGCGGCCTGCAAGGTCGATTCGATGTCGGATGAAGAAACGGTCATGAGGCGTGCGGTGTGTTGAGCGATGCAGCGAGCGTCTTCAACGCGGCGGCGGGTTCGACTCGGCGTTGTCGGGTTCGAGATAGCGGCTCAGGTAGAAGCCCTGGGCGATCGTGAAGGCGATCATCAGGCCCATGCCGCCGAAGAGCTTGAAGTTGACCCAGACGTCGGTGGAATAGCGAACCGCCACATAGCGGTTCAGCACGCCCATCATCACGAAAAAGGCGATCCATGCCAGATTGAGCCGCGCCCAGACGGGCCCGGGCAACCGCACCTGCTCGCCCATCATCTTTTGCAGCAGGTTCTTGCCGAACAGCGTCGCGCTCGCCCACAGTGCCAGCGCCATCGCCCAGTACAGCACGGTAGGCTTCCATTTGATGAAGTCTTCGTTGTGGAACCAGATGGTTGCGCCGCCGAGCACGACCACCAGCGCCAGACTGACCCACAGCATCGTGTCGATTCTCTTGCCGCGCGCCAGCAAAAACGCGATCTGCGCGAAGGTGGCAACGATTACCACCACCGTGGCCAGAAGCACCGGCGCCTCGGTCGCACCGACCACGCCGCCTGACACGAGGAAACCGAAGTGCTCGGTCGCGAACGCAGCGGCCCACTCCTTGTGGGATTCGGCGTACTTGAAAGCGCCGAAGAACAGGATGATCGGCAAAAAGTCGAGCAGCAGCTTCATGGATTCTTGGGGATTGCGGTGTGTGGGCCCGCTTCGCAGCGCGGCGGGCTGCCCGGATCAAACCGGGGGCTTGAAGTCTATCGAAGCCGAGTTGATGCAAAAGCGCTCACCGGTCGGCGTCGGCCCGTCGTTGAACACATGCCCCAGGTGCGAGCCGCAGCGGTTGCAGCGCACCTCCACCCGTGTCATGCCGAGGCTGCGGTCGGTGATGCGCTCGACCACGGTGCTGTTGATCGGCGCGGCGTAGCTGGGCCAGCCACAGCCGGCGTCGAACTTGGTGGTGGCCTCGAACAGCGGCGTGCCGCAGCCGATGCAGTGGTACCGGCCGGGTTCCCAGTGGTCCCAGTACTTGCCGGTGAACGCGCGCTCGGTGCCGGCTTGGCGGGCGACTTCGTACTGCGTTGCATCCAGTTGGGCGCGCCACTCGGCATCGGTCTTTGTCACTCCACGGGGCGAGTCGTCTTTCATGCGTGTTCTCTCATTCGCGCCGCTTCAAGACGAGCACGAAACTTCGATGTGTTGCGCCCATTCGGGCGGAAGCGCGGCGTCGGCCGACGCGTCGTGGCTGTCGTCGAACGGGTTCTGCAGCACATTCAGCAGCCGCTGCACTTCAGAAAAATCACCGGCCTGCGCCTGACGGATCGCCGCCTCGGCCAGATGGTTCCTCAGCACCACGCTCGGGTTGATGCGGTTCATCGCCGCCGCACGTTCCGCATCGACGCTGCGTTCGGCCCGCAGGCGGTCGGCATAGGCCTGAGCCCACAAGTCGCCGAACTTGCGATCCTTGAACAGGCCCATCACGCCGCCGTTGTCCGCCGCGTCGGCGGTGCTGAACTGCGACAGGCGCCGGAACAAGACGGTGTGGTCGGTTTTTTCGTACGCCATCTGTTTGAGCAGCCAGTCGATCAGTCCGGCGTCGCCCTTCTCGGTGGTCGTGAAGCCGCATTTGTTGCGCAACTGGCGACGCATCGCGTCGGCGTAAAACGGCTTGTAGATCTCGATCGCGTCGAGCGCGGCGTTGCTGTTTTGATCGCCGATCAACGGCATCAGGCTTTGCGCCAGCGCGTGCAGGTTCCAAAACGCCACGCTCGGCTGCCGAGAAAACGCGTAACGACCCTGGCGGTCGGTGTGGTTGCAGATGTGACCCGGGTCGTAGCCATCGAGGAAGCCGAACGGACCGTAATCGATCGTCAGCCCGAGGATCGACATGTTGTCGGTGTTCATCACGCCGTGGCAAAACCCCACCGCCTGCCACTGTGCCACCAGCTCGGCGGTGCGCCGGGCAACCAGGCCGAGCATGGCGACGTACGGCTGCGGTGTGTCGCGGCATTCGGGGTAGTGGTGCTCGATCACGAAATCGGCCAGCCGCTGCAGCGCATCGGGCTCGTCGTTCTGCGCAAAGTGCTCGAAGTGACCGAAGCGGATGAAGCTCGGCGCCACCCGCGTCACCACCGCAGCGGTTTCCACCGCCTCGCGACGCACCGGCAGGCCGGACCCGCTGATGCACAGCGCGCGCGTCGTCGGGATGCCGAGCGCGTGCATCGCCTCCGAACACAAAAACTCGCGGATCGACGAGCGCAGCACCGCGCGGCCGTCGCCCGTGCGCGAATAAGGCGTCAGCCCGGAGCCCTTGAGTTGCAGCTCCAGCGGCCCGCTCGGGGTGTCGACTTCGCCCAGCCAAAGCGCGCGGCCGTCGCCCAACTGCCCGGCCCAGATGCCGAACTGGTGGCCGCTGTAGACGCTGGCCAGCGGCTGCATGCCCGGCCACAGTGCGTTGCCGCTGAACACCTCGAGCGCGTTCCACCGCGGATCGGTCTGCCAGTCGGCCGGCAGGCCCAGCAACTCGGCACACGGCGCGCTCGCGGCGACCCAGTGAGGTGCGTGCATCGGCTGCGGCAGCAGCTCGGTGTGGTATTCGACGCCGAGCGCCTGGAAGCGATTGCGCCAGGTCCAGTCGGGCCCGGTTGTCAGCGTCGGTGGCGAGGCCACAGGGAGGGCGTTGTCGGATGAATTCATGGTGGGAAGTGTATTCAGCCGACCGCGCTGGCGCGGCGTTAGGGGTAAACCTGGGCCGTCGAGGCGCCGCACAAGACGTCGGGTGGTTTCTATGATGGCCCCGGCGCCTGCGGGGTGGGCGCTCGAAACCCCACACCGAGGAGACCTGCGATGTCGAAGCTGCCCGGTCGGATGATGCAAGTGCCGCTGTCCATTTCGTCGCTGATCCGGCATGCGGCGCGGCACGCGGGCGATGTCGAGGTCGTGTCGCGCCGCGTGGAGGGCGATTTGCACCGCAGCACCTACGCCGACATCGAACGCCGGTCGCGAAAGGTGGCGCAGGCGCTGACGCGGCTGGGTTGCGAGGCCGGCGACCGCATCGGCACGCTGGCCTGGAACGGCCACCGCCACCTCGAACTGTTCTACGGCGTTGCCGGCTCGGAGCGGGTTTGCCACACCGTCAACCCGCGGCTGCACGCCGAGCAGATCGCGTGGATCATCAACGACGCGCAGGACCGCGTGCTGTGTTTCGATGCGACGTTTTTGCCGCTGGTCGAGAAGATTGCGCCGCAGCTCGCCAGCGTTTTGCATTTCGTGCTGATGACCGACCGCGCGCACATGCCGACCGCATCATCGCTGCCCGAGTTGCTTTGCTACGACGAGTTGCTCGCGGCCGAAAACGGCGATTGGGCCTGGCCCGAGTTCGACGAGAACACCGCGTCGAGCATCTGCTACACCTCGGGCACCACCGGCCACCCGAAAGGCGTGCTCTACAGCCACCGCTCGGCCGTCTTGCATGCGCTGGCCCAGGTGGCACCCGATGTGATGAATCTTGGCGCCCGCGACGTGGTGCTGGCGGTGTCGCCGATGTTCCATGTCAACGCCTGGGGCGTGCCGTATGCGGCGCCGATGGTCGGTGCCAAGCTGGTGCTGCCTGGGTCGCAACTCGACGGGAAATCGCTGTTCGATTTGATGGAGTCCGAGCGCGTCACCTTCAGCGCCGGCGTGCCGACGGTGTGGCTCGGCCTGATCACCTACATGAAGAATCAGAGGCTGCAGTTCAGCAGCTTGCGTCGCACCTTGATCGGCGGCGCCGCTTGCCCGCTCGCGATGATGCGCACGCTGCAAGACGACTTCGGCGTCGAAGTCGTCCACGGCTGGGGCATGACCGAAACCTCGCCGCTCGGCACCGCAGGCCAACTGAAGGCCAAGCACGCGGCGCTCGACGCCGAATCGCAACTGAGTCTGAAGAGCAAGCAGGGCCGGGTGCTGTACGGCGTCGACATCGCGGTCCTCGATGCGGCAGATCGCCCCTTGCCCTGGGACGGTTGCACGCCGGGCAACCTGGTGGTGCGCGGGCCATGGGTCATCGACCGCTACTTCGGCAGCAGCCTCGGCCGCGACGAATCGCCGCACCTCGACGTGGCTGGCGAGCGCTGGTTCCCGACCGGCGACGTGGCGACGATCGACGCCGATGGCTACATGCACATCACCGACCGCAGCAAGGACGTGATCAAGTCCGGCGGCGAATGGATCAGCTCGATCGAGCTCGAAAACATCGCGATGGCGCACCCGGCGGTGCACGAGGCGGCTGCGATCTCCTGCCATCACCCGAAGTGGGACGAACGTCCGCTGCTGGTGGTGGTGCGCAAGCCGCAGGTCGCCTTGTCGGTGGCCGAGCTGCTGAGCTTCTACGATGGCAAGGTCGCCAAATGGCAGATCCCCGACGACGTGGTGTTCGTCGACGAACTGCCGCACACCGCCACCGGCAAGCTGCTCAAGCTGACGCTGCGCGAGACCTACCGCGATCACCGGTTGCCCGGCACTTGAACCGCACGGGTCATCGATCGCATTTCACGCCCTGAGCCGATACTCGTGCCCGGCCCATGCCGCATTGCAAGCGTGACCCCCAATGAAGGCATCGACCATCGACAAGTTCATCTGGCCGCTGATCTACGGCGGCATCCTGCTGGCGCTGCTCGGCACCGCCACGCTGTCGGCAGACGAGTCGCTCGCATGGTCGATCGTCATCGTCGGGGCGGGGCTGGCGGCAGTCGGCGTGCTCATCATCTACCTGCGTTCTCGCATCAAGGATTGAGGAAATGATTCGTCACATCGTCATGTGGTCCCTGCACAACCCGGCCGATGCACCGCGCTTCAAAGCGCTGCTCGATTCGTGTGCCAGCCTGGTGCCGGGCATCGTCGAATTCGACGTCGGGATCCGCCAAGCCGCGCTCGACGCGAACATCGACGTGGTGCTGGTCTCGACCTTCACCGACGCGGCACAGCTCGACGCCTACCAGAACCACCCGCAGCACAAGGAAGTCGGCGCGCAGCTCGGCACGTTGCGGGCGAGCCGGCATGTGCTCGATTACGCCAGCTCGCCAATCACTCTCTCTCCCTCGGGGAGAGGGCAAGGGTGAGGGAAACGAACGGCAACGGTGGTGGCCTGCTGCCCCTCACTTGCAGTGCGCGTTCCGGCTTGCAAGCCGAAACCGCTGCGCGGGCTCGCGGCATGCCGCTGGAAAGCCCCGCTTCGCCCCCAACCCGCTCCCCAGAGGGGCGAGAGAGTGATGGCGCCCGACGTGCGCCGCTGCTGGTGGTCGCATGGCTGGCCGTGTCGCTGGCCTCGGCTTCGCACGCGGCCGAGCACGCTCCGTCGTTCGTTTTCCCCCACCCTCGCAACGCCGCCGCCATCGCCGCCGACTGCCAGTCGCTGCTGGTCGATCTGAAGCAAGCCGAAACGCGCTTGGCACAGGGAACCGAGCCGCCCGGCCCGGCGCTGCTCGCCGAGCTCGACGCGATGACGCGTCGGGCCGAAGACACGCTCGGGCCGCTGGCGGTGCTGGTCGCGGTCAGCCCGCGCAAGGCGATTCGTGATGCGGGCGAGGCCTGTGATCGCGACTATCAGGCGTACTCGTCGCGCTTTCTGCAGAACGCGGCGGTGTATGCCCGATTGCAGCAGGTGCAGCCGGCCGACGACATCGATCGCCGCTTCCTGCGCGACACACTCGATGCGTTCGAGGACTCGGGCGTCGCGCTGCCGGTCGAGCGCCAGCAGCGGGTGCGCGAGATCAACGACGAGCTGACCGCGCTGACGCAAACCTTCGAACGCCGCATCCGCGAAGACCGCACCCAGTTGCTGTTCACGAAGGCCGAGCTGGTCGGCGTGCCGATGGACGTGTGGCAACGCGCACCGCGCGACAAGCTGGGCCGCCACCGGCTCGGCCTCGACCAGGCCACGGTGTTCCCCATTTTGGAGAACGCGACCGTGCCCGCGACCCGCGAGCGCATCTGGCGCGCCTTCCAATCGCTGGGTGGCACCGACAACATCCAGACGCTGGCTGCGCTGACACAGCGCCGTCGCGAGCTGGCCCAGTTGTTCGGCCACGCTTCGCATGCCGATTTTGTGCTGCGCCACCGCATGGCGCGCAGCGAGGCCGAGGTGCAGGCGTTTCTGACCACGGTGAAAGACGCGGTTCGATCGCGCGAGCTGACCGATTTGGCCGAGCTGCGCGCAGAGAAGGCGCGTTACCTGACGCAAGACATCGAGCGCACCGTGCTCGACCGCTGGGACACCTCGTTCTATGCCGAGCGGGTGCGCCGCGCCAAGTTCGCGGTCGATCAGGAACGGTTGCGCCGGTACTTTCCGCCCGATGCCAGTCTGCGCTTCGTGTTCCAGTTGGCCGAGCGCTTGTTCGGTGTCAGCGTCGCGCCGCTGCCGCGCTCGGCAAGGCAGCCGCTGTGGCATCCCGACGCGCGCGCCTACACCGTCATCGACAACCAGACGAAGGCGCATCTCGGCACGCTGTTCGTCGATCTGTACCCGCGCGCCGACAAGTTCAATCACGCAGCGGTGTGGGGCTTTCGCAATGCATCGACGCTCGCCGATCGGCGGCCCGCGGCGGCGCTGGTCGTCAACTTCAACCGCCGGGGCCTGACGCTCGACGAGCTGGAAACCCTGCTGCACGAGTTCGGCCACGCGCTACACGACCTGCTGTCGAAGACGCGCTATGCCGCGCAGGGCGGCACCGGCAGGCAGCTCGATTTCATCGAGGCGCCGTCGCAGATGCTGGAAGACTGGGTCTACGACCCGCGTGTGCTGGCGCTGTTCGCCGAGGTGTGCCCGCGCTGCAAGCCCGTGCCGCCTGCGCTGTTGGCACAGGCCCGCGCTGCGCGCGACTTCGGCAAAGGCGCGCAGTTTTCGAGGCAGCACCTGTTCGCCAGCTACGACCTGGCACTTCACGGGCGCGAGCCGGCCCAGCCGCTGGCGCTGTGGGCGCAGATGGAAGGCGCCACGCCGCTCGGCCACGTCAGCGGCACGCTGTTCCCGGCCGGTTTCGAGCACATCGCCGGCGGCTACGCGGCGGGCTATTACGGCTACCTGTGGAGCCTGGTGCTGGCCGAGGACCTGCGCACCGGGTTCGCCGCCGACCGGCTCGATGCCCAGGTCGGTCAGCGCTACCGACAGACCGTGCTCGAAAACGGCGGGCAGGTCGCGCCTGCGGAGTTGATGCAGCGCTTTTTGGGCCGCCCGACCGACAGCCAGGCGTTCTTCAAGGCGCTGGAGAGGTGAATCCGATGCGACGAGAAAGAGCACCATGGATTTCCCGCTGCTGATTCCCTTCGTCCAGGCGATGGGCTTCGAGTTGCGGCGCATGCAGGGTGGCGAGGCCGAGATCGCGCTGACGCTGCGCGCCGATCAGCACAACTCGCTGAACATGGCGCACGGTGGCGTCACGATGACGCTGCTCGACGTGACGATGGCCCACGCCGCCCGCAGTGCCGACGTGAGTGCCGGTGCGCCGCCCGGCAGCCTGGGCCGAGGCGTGATCACCGTCGAAATGAAAACCACCTTCATGCGCCCCGGCGTCGGCCGCCTGACCGCGCGCGGACGCGTGCTGTCGCGCACGATCACGCTGGCGTTTTGCGAAGCCTCGTTGTTCGACGAGGCCGACTTGCTGCTCGCGCATGCGACCGGCAGCTTCAAGTACCTGACACGCGGGGCGGGTGAGGGCAGGCGCGTGCGGGGGGAGGGCGGCGACTGAGGCCTGGCAGGGGTGTGGCTTGCTCGCTCCTAAAATCTGCCGACCGTGAGCCAGCGTCTCAAAGGACGCGCGCACGCCCCATCGGCCTCGTCGAGCCCATGGCACCGAACTCCGGCAACTCAAAGGAACGTCAGACATGGGCGCGCAGTGGAAAGCAAAGCACAAGGATCTGGCCTCCAACGCCAAGGGCCGCTTGTTCGGCAAACTGGCCAAGGACATCATGATCGCCGCGCGTCACGGCGCCGACCCGGCCGCCAATTCACGCTTGCGCCTGGTCGTCGAGCAGGCGCGCAAGGTCTCGATGCCGAAAGAAACCCTGGATCGGGCCATTAAGAAGGGCGCGGGGCTGACGGGCGAGTCGGTTCACTTCGAGCACGCGCTGTACGAAGGCTTCGCGCCGCACCGCGTGCCGGTGATGGTCGAGTGCCTGACCGACAACGTGAACCGGGCTGCCTCGGAGATGCGCGGCCTGTTCCGCAAGGGCCAGCTCGGCGCCTCCGGTTCGGTGGCCTGGGACTTCGACCACCTGGGCATGATCGAGGCCGAGCCTGCGCTGGTGGGTGCCGACCCCGAGTTGGCGGCCATCGAAGCGGGCGCGCAGGATTTCGACGCCGCGGATGACGGTGTCACCGTGTTCCTGACCGACCCCACCGATCTCGATCTGGTCAGTCGGGCGCTGCCGTCACACGGCTTCAGCGTGCTGTCTGCGAAGCTGGGCTACCGACCCAAGAATCCGATCAACCCCGCCAGCCTGAACGCCGAACAACTCGACGAGGTGGAAGCCTTTCTGGCGGCGTTGGATGCGAATGAAGACGTGCAGAACGTATTCGCTGGCCTGCAGGGCTGAAACCTACAACGAAATTTCCATGAACGACGTCACCCCAACACCCCCGCTGCCCGACCGATTGTCGAGCGATGCCCGCAGCCCGCATCACCTGGCTGCCGCATTCGATCAGGACATCGGCATTCGCTTCAACGACAAGGAGCGCTTCGATGTGGCCGAGTACTGCATCAGCGAAGGCTGGATCAGGGTGCCTGCCGGCAAGGCGGTGGACCGCAAGGGCCAGCCGCTGCTGATCAAGTTGAAGGGCAAGGTCGAGGCGTTCTACCGCTGACCGGCCCGCTCCCGCGAATCGGCGTTGCCGACTCGCGGAACTCCCTTGCTCACGCTGTCGCCATCACCCGGCCGCAGGGCCCAGAACGACAGCGACGACAGGATCGTCAAGCCGCCCAGCGTCAGGAACGCGTGGTGCAGTGCGCTGGTCACCGCCGTGCGGTCGGTCTGCGGCAGCTCACCCAGGTACCAGGCCGCCACCAACGTGCCGCAGGCCAGGCCGAAGCTCATCGACAACTGCTGCAACGAGCTCGCGATGGTGCTGGCCATGCTGGAGTCGGGCGTGTCGATGTCGGCGTAGGCCATCGAATTCATGCTGGAGAACTGCATCGAGTTGAAGAAGCCCTGTGCCAGCCCGAGCGCGATGATCACGGCCAGCGGCGTGGTCGAGTCGACGGTGGCAAAGAGCGCGATCGTGAGGCCGATCAAGACCGTGTTGACCATCAGCACCTTGCGGTAGCCGAAGCGCCGCAGCACCGGCTGCGAGACCAGCTTCATGCCCATCGCGGCGAGTGCGGCCGGCATCATCAACAGGCCCGATTGCCAGGCCGGCAGCCCGAGACCCAACTGGTACAGCAGCGGCAGCAAGAACGGCAGCCCGCCGATGCCCAGCCGCGTGATGAAGCCGCCGACCACCGACACGCGAAAGGTGCGCACCTTGAACAGCGTCAAGCGCAGCAGCGGATGCGGCGCGCGGCGCGCATGCCAGACGTAGCCGGCGAGCAGGCCGAACGACAGCACGAACAGCAGCGCCTGCGAGACGACATCGAGCCGGTGCTCGCCGAACACTTCGAGCAGCCACGACAACAGCGTCGTGCCGGCGCCGAACAGCAGCAGCCCGACGACATCGAGCGGCCGCCGTGCGTCGGCGCGGTAGTCGGGCATGTGGCGGTGGATCATCCACAGCGCGATCACGCCGACCGGCAGGTTGACGAAGAAGATTTCGCGCCACGACAGCCAGTGCACGATCACCCCGCCGACCGTGGGCCCTAGCAGTGGGCCGATCAGCGCCGGGATGATGACGAAGTTCATCGCCATCAGCAGCTCCGATTTGGGAAACGTGCGGATGATCGCCAGCCGCCCGACCGGCATCATCATCGCCGCGCCGATGCCTTGCAAAATGCGCGCCGCCACCAGCATCGGCACGTTGACGGCCAAGCCGCACAGCAGCGACGCGATCGTGAAGACCGCCACCGCTGTCATGAACACGCGCCGGGTGCCGAACCGATCGGCCATCCAGCCGCTGATCGGGATGCCCACCGCCAGGCTCAGGATGTAGCTGGTTACCACCGCCTTCAGGCTGAGCGGCGTGACCTGCAGGCTCGCCGCCATCGCCGGGATGGCGGTATTGACGATGGTGGCGTCGAGCTGTTCCATGAACAGCGCAGTGGCGACGACCCACGGCAGGTATTTCTTGGTGGCCCGAGAGGCGGAGTCTGGCAATGCTGACGAAATCATCTGGGGATTCTGGGGTGGGTTCGGCTTGACCGGCGTGCGTCACCCACGGGCGCGCAGATTCTTTAAGACGGGCACCGCCGAATTGCTGACTTCCCCGCGAAAAAAAATTGAAGCGCCGTCATCTGTGCTGCGCTGCGCTCCAGCCCGCGCCGATCGGAAAA
>JANMTL010000011.1:0-14615 GCA_031390425.1 Rhizobacter sp. | reverse complement strand
AGCCCGACTTCGTCGACAGCGTGGCGAAGGCGCTGGCCGAAGTCGGGCTCGATGCGCAATGGCTGGAGCTGGAGCTGACCGAGTCGATCCTGATCCAGGACGCGCAAGAGGCACTGCACCGCCTGCAGGCGCTGGCGCAGTTGGGCGTCAAGCTGGCGATCGACGACTTCGGCACCGGCTATTCGAGCCTGGCTTACCTGAAGCGCTTCCCGATCGGGCGGCTGAAGATCGACCGCAGCTTCATTCACGGCTTGCCGGGCGATCAGGTCGATGTGGGCATCGTCAACGCCATCGTCAACCTCGGCAAGGCGTTGCACCTCGACATGGTGGCCGAGGGCGTCGAGACCGAGGCGCAGCGGCTGTTCATGCTGAGCACCGGCTGCACCCAATACCAGGGCTCGCTGTGTTCACCCGCCGTCGATGCGTTGTCGTTCGACGCACTGCTGGATCGGGGGCTGGCCTTCGAGCAGGATCTGGACGACGTCGGGGGCTGGATCGAAGGCGGATCTTGATCGGCGAGCGCGCTGCGGTGCGTGACGCTGGAATCGTGGATGTTCGTGTCGGACGACTGGCCTGCCGCTCATCCGCGATGCTGCGCCTGAAGGGCCCCGCTGGTCGGCAGCGCGGTCAGAGAAAGCGTTCCAGCAGCCGACGTGAGCGTCGGTCCAGCGCCCGCCGGTCGCGCACGATGAACTGGATGCCGTGGCTGTCCGAGATCCACAGCGCACCGTCCGTCAGTCGCCGGATGTCCTCCTCGCCTTTCAACACGAAGCGGGTGACGCCGCGGTCGGTGTCGACCTGCCAGATGCTCGGCGTCGAGAAGGTCGACACCGCGACGATGCGCCGAATCTCGGGCGTGAATTCGCGGATGGACAGCTCGGCTTCGATCAATGCGCACAGCGGCGCGGGCAACTGATTCAGCGCGCTGACCCAGGCCACCTCGCGGCCTTCGGCATCGAGCATCGCCAGCCCCTCGCGAGGTGCCGCGATCGGGAACGCGCGCACCGGCACCACGCCGTCGTGGCGAACACCGTCCGGCGTGGTCAGCGCCAAGCGCCCGTGGGCATTGCGTTCGAGCGCAAAGGGTTCACTGCTCATTCGGGCGCCCTGCGCTCGGTGTGCTTTTCCGCCGAGCCGCAGTCATCGATTTGGGAGCGGAGCGGCGGTGTCATGCCGGTCGCTCCGTGTGACTCGACGCACCGGCCGCAGCTGCCGACTCGGGCGGATCGGTGGCGTCGGAGCTGGGAACCCAATCCTCGGTGGCCGCTGCCTGCCGCGCCTGCGCCTCGTGCAGTCGCCAGTAGGCGCCGCATTGCGCCATCAAAGCGTCGTGCGGCCCGACCTCGACCACCCGGCCGCGCTCCATCACGACCAGCCGATCGGCCTTGCGCAAGGTCGAGAGCCGGTGCGCGATCGCGATCGTCGTGCGGCCTTGCACCAGGTTGTCGAGCGCGGTCTGGATTTCCTTCTCGGTCTCGGTGTCGACCGACGAGGTCGCCTCGTCGAGGATCAGGATGCGCGGGTCGATCAGCAGCGCGCGCGCGATCGAGATGCGTTGCCGTTCGCCGCCCGACAGCCCTTGGCCGCGTTCGCCGACCAGCGAGTCGTAGCCCTGCGGCAGCCGCAGAATGAACTCGTGTGCGTGTGCGGCGCGAGCGGCAGCAACGATGGCGTCACGGCTGGCCTCGGGCCGACCGTAGGCGATGTTCTCGGCGATGGTTCCGAAGAACAAGAACGGCTCCTGCAACACCAGTCCGATGTGGCGCCGGTAGTCGGCCACACCGTAGCGGCGGATGTCAATGCCGTCGACTTTGATCGCGCCCTCGGTCACGTCGTAGAAGCGGCAGATCAGGTTCACCAGCGTGCTCTTGCCCGAGCCGCTGTGACCAACCAGGCCGATCATCTCGCCGGGCCGGATTTCGAGGTCGAGCCCGCGGATCACCGAGCGGTTGCCGTACCTGAAACCAATGCCATTCAGCTCGATGCGGCCCTGGGGAGCGGTCAACGGCACCGGCGACGCCGGCTCCGGCACGTTCGACACATGGTCGAGGATGTCGAAAATCCGCTTGGCACCCGCAGCGGCTTTTTGCGTCACCGAGACGATGCGGCTCATCGAATCGAGCCGGCCGTAGAAGCGGCCGATGTAGGCGATGAACGCGGTCAGCACGCCCACCGTGATCTCGTTTTTCGACACCTGCCAGATACCGAAGGCCCACACCACCAGCAGGCCGATCTCGGTCAGCAGCGAGACTGTGGGCGTGAACAGCGACCAGGTCTTGTTGAGCCGATCGTTGACCTGCAGATTGCTCTGGTTGGCAGCGCGGAAACGCTGGGTTTCGCGGCCTTCTTGCGCGAATGCCTTCACCACGCGGATGCCGGGTATGGTGTCGGCGAGCACGTTGGTGACTTCCGACCACACGCGGTCGATCTTCTCGAAGCCGGTGCGCAGCCGGTCGCGCACCGTGTGGATCATCCAGCCGATGAACGGCAGCGGCAGCAGCGTGACCACCGCCAGCCACGGGTTGATCGAGCACAGGATCACCGCCGTCATCACGATCATCAGCACGTCGGTCGCGAAATCGAGCGCGTGCAGCGACAGGAAGACGCAGATGCGGTCGGTTTCACTGCCGATGCGCGCCATCAGATCGCCGGTGCGCTTGCCGCCGAAGTAGTCGAGTGAGAGTTGCAGCAGGTGCTCGAAGGTCGCGGTGCGCAAATCGGCGCCGATGCGTTCGCTGACGAGTGCCAGCAGGTAGGTGCGTGCCCAGCCGAGGCCCCAGGCCAGCAGCGCCGCGATCAGCAGCCCGCCCAGGTAGAGCGCGACATGCATTGGATCGATCTGCTTGCCGTTCTGAAACGGGATCAGGATGTCGTCCATCAGCGGAATCGCCAGGTACGGCGGCACCAGCGTGGCGGCGGTCGAGGCCAGCGTCAGCGCAAAACCGGCGGCGAGCTGCTTGCGGTAGGGGTGCGCGAAGCGCCACAGCCGCAGCAGCACCCAGGTCGACGGCACCGCTGGCACCTCGCGGCTGCACAACGGGCAGTCTTCGTTGTCGGGGGGCAAGGGCGCCTTGCACGAAGGACACAGCGCCAGTTCGTCAACGGCCGTGTCGCCTGCCGACATGTCACCACGCCCCACGCGGCGCGCCTGCTGCAGCTCGAACAGCGTGACCAGCCGCAGCGCGTGGACGTTTTGCGCCAACGTGAAGCGCCACACCGCCAGCCGCCGCTGGTCGTCGTGCAACGCCAGCGAGCCGACGCCCGCGTGGTCGGTGTGCCGCAGGCGCAGCCGATCGGCCGACGCCTCGTCGAGCCGCCAGGTCGCCCACGGCGAGGCGCTGGCGTCGCCCCCCGCACCGCAGGCGAGCAAGCGGCGATCGGTCAGCAGCAACCGGCCGCTCGCGAAGTGCAGTTGCCCGGTCAGGTCAACCAGCAGCGTTGCGAGCGCGTTCTCGTCGGGCTCGAGCGGCGCGGCTTGCGAGTTCACGGCGACGGTCAACGCAGGGGAGGGGTCTTGAGCCGGATGGAAATGCCGCATTTGAGTTCTGCACCGCTCGACGACCGATACGTCTCGTCATCGAGCAACGCCCACGATTCTCGCCGAGCGACCTGCCGTCAGGGCATCACAACAAAAACATGAAGACATTCGACGACATCCGCTTGCTGCGCATCACCTACTTGCGCGGCCCCAACCTCTGGACCTACCGCCCCGCGCTCGAAGCCTGGCTCGACCTGGGCGAGCTGGAAGACCACCCCAGCCACCTGCTGCCCGGTTTCAGCGATCGGCTGGTCGCGCTGCTGCCGGCGCTGGTCGAGCACCACTGCGGCGTCGGCGAACGTGGCGGATTCCTCGAACGGTTGCAGTCCGGAACCTGGGCCGGCCATGTGCTGGAGCATGTGGTGATCGAGCTGCTGAATCTGGCGGGCATGCCGACCGGCTTCGGCCAGACCCGCAGCACCTCGCAGAGCGGCGTCTACCGCATGGTGTTCCGTGCCCGCGACGAGCATGTGGCCCGCACGGCGCTGGCGGCCGGGCACCGGTTGCTGATGTCGACGATCAACGATGCGCCGTTCGACCTGAGCGCGGCGGTCGCCCAAGTGCGCGAGAAGATCGACGATTGCTACTTCGGCCCCAGCACCGCCAGCATCGTCGCCGCTGCCACCGAGCGCGGCATCCCGCACATCCGGCTCAACGCGGGCAACCTGGTCCAACTCGGTCACGGCGCGCGACAACGCCGCATCTGGACGGCCGAGACCGAACAGACCAGCGCGATCGCCGAAGGCATCGCCAGCGACAAGGACCTGACCAAGATGCTGCTCAAGGCCTGCGGCGTGCCGGTGCCCGAGGGCGAGGTGGTGTCGAGTGCTGCAGCGGCCTGGGAAGCGGCGCAGGAGATCGGTCTGCCGGTGGTCGTCAAGCCGACCGACGGCAACCACGGCCGCGGCGTCACGCTCGATCTGATGACCCGCGAGGACGTCGAAGCCGCCTACGCGGTGGCCGAGCCCGAAGGCAGCGACGTGATCGTCGAGCGCTACATCCGGGGCCATGAGCACCGTCTGCTGGTGGTGGGGGGCAAGGTTGTGGCGGCGGCACGCGGCGAAGCGGCCTGGGTCACCGGTGACGGCCGCTCCACGCTGGTCGAGTTGACCGATGCGCAGATCAACAGCGACCCGCGTCGCGGCACCAGCGAAGACCACCCGCTCGGGTTGATCGATTTTTCGACCGACGGCGCGGTGATGCTCGACTTGCAGCGCCAGGGCCTCGCGCCGACCGACGTGCCCGCCGCGGGCCGTCGCGTATTGATCCAGCGCAACGGCAATGTGTCGATCGACTGCACCGACGAGGTCCACCCCGAAGTCGCGCACCAGGTGTCGCTGGCCGCCCGCGTGGTCGGCCTCGACATCGCGGGCATCGACGTGGTGGCCGAAGACATCTCGAAACCGCTGCACACGCAAGGCGGTGCGGTCGTCGAGGTCAACGCCGGCCCGGGGCTGCTGATGCACCTGAAGCCTGCCGAAGGCATGCCGCGTCCGGTCGGGCAGGCCATCGTCGATCACCTGTTTCCGCAAGACGACACCGGCCGCATCGACATCGTCGGCATCGCCGGTTCGCAAGGCACGCACACGATGGCGCGCCTGGTCGCGTGGCTGCTGCACCTGAGCGGCCGTCGCGTCGGGCTGGCCTGCCGCGACGGGTTGTTTCTGGGCAGCCGCCAGATCGATCGCAGCAACGGCGCCTGCTGGGAGGCCGGTCACCGCCTGCTGCTGAACCGTTCGGTCGACGCGGTGGTGATCGAGAACGGTGCGCCGTCGATCCTGAACGACGGCCTGGCTTACGACCGCTGCCACGTCGGCGTGGTCACCGATCTGTCGTTCAGCCCGCAAGACGCCACTGCGCTGGCCGCGCACGATGTGCACGAATCCGACCCGTTGGTGAAGGTGTTGCGCACCCAGGTCGACGTGGTCACGGCCAGCGGCGTCGCGGTGCTGCATGCGGCCGATCCACGCATCGCCGAGATGGCCTCGCTGTGCGACGGCGCGGTCATCCTGTATGCGCGCGATGGCGCCAACGAGGCGCTGGTGGCTCACCGCGCGACCGGTGGCCGCATCGCCTTCCTGCGCGACGGCTGGGCCGTGCTTTCGGTGGGCGCGGTGGAAACGCCGTGCTCGAATCTGGCGTACGCCAGCCGCCGGTTCGCCACACCCGCGCCTGCCGCAGCACCTGCGGGCGAGCCGGTCGAGGTGTTGCTGGCGTCGATCGCCACCGCCTGGGCGCTCGGCATTTCGCCCGAGTTGATGGCGGCGGGCATCGAGACGTTTCCGGTCGCGGTGACGGCTGGCGTGATGGTGTCGCCCAGCCCCGCGGTGTCCGCGCCATCGATGGCGGCCACCAGCGCCGGGGTTCCGATGACGGCCGAGGTCGCTGCCTGAGTTTCCGATTCCGCTCTCCTGCGCGCAGAAAGCACTGTCGATGAATGTTTCCCGTGTCCGTGCCTTGCGCGGACCCAATCTGTGGACCCGCCACACCGCCATCGAGGCGGTCGTTTCCTGCGCCGCGCCCGAGTGCGTGTTGCAGAACATCGCGGGTTTCGAGGCGCGGGTGCGCGCGCTGTTCCCGGCCATCGGTGCGCTGCATGCCGCCAGCCAGCAGCAGCCGAAATCGCTCGCGCATGTGCTCGAATCCGCCGCACTGGCGCTGCAGGCGCAGGCCGGCTGCCCGGTGACCTTCAGCCGCACCTCGGCCACCGTCGAAGCCGGCGTGTACCAAGTGGTCGTCGAGTACAGCGAAGAAGCGGTGGGTCGCCTGGCGCTGGAGCTGGCGCAGGCGCTGGTGAGCGCCGCAGTGCACGACCGCGCCTGCGACGTGGACGCCGCGATCGCCCAATTGCGTGAAACCCACGACGACGTGCGCTTGGGCCCGAGCACCGGCGCTATCGTCGATGCGGCCGCCGCCCGCGGCATCCCGTGGCGCCGGCTGACGCAGGGCAGCCTGGTGCAGTTCGGCTGGGGCTCGCGTCAGCGGCGCATCCAGGCAGCCGAGGTCGATGCCACCAGCGCGGTTGCCGAAGCCATCGCGCAGGACAAGGATCTGACCAAGAAGCTGCTGCTGGCGGCCGGCGTGCCGGTGCCGTATGGCCGCCCGGTCTCGACGGCGCAAGAAGCCTGGGCGGTCGCGCTGGAGATCGGCCTGCCGGTGGTCGTCAAGCCGCAGGACGGCAACCAGGGCAAGGGCGTCACCGTCAACATCGCCAGCCGCGAGCAACTGGACAGAGCGTACCGAGCGGCTGCCGAGATCGGCGAGGTGATGGTCGAGCGCTTCCTGCCCGGCAGCGACTACCGGCTGTTGGTGGTGGGTGATCGCATGGTGGCTGCCGCCCGACGCGATCCGCCGCAGGTGTTGGGCGACGGCGTGCACACCGTGCGGCAACTGGTCGATCGGGTCAATGCCGACCCGAAGCGCGGTGACGGCCACGCGACTTCGCTGACGAAAATCCGCTTCGACGACATCGCGGTGGCGCGCCTGGCCGAGCAGGGCCTGACCCCCGAGGCGATGCCTGCCAAGGGCCGCCGCGTCGTGCTGCGCAACAACGCCAACCTGAGCACCGGCGGCTCGGCCACCGACGTGACCGACAGCGTGCACCCCGAGATGGCGGCGCGCGCGGTGACGGCGGCGCAGACGGTCGGCTTGCACATCTGCGGCGTCGACGTGGTGTGCGAAAGCGTGCTGAAGTCGTTGGAAGAGCAAGCGGGCGGCGTGGTCGAGGTCAACGCCGCGCCGGGGCTGCGCATGCACCTGTCGCCGTCGTACGGCAAGGGTCGGCCGGTCGGCGAGGCGATGATCGCCACCCTGTATGCGCACGGCGACGACGGCCGCATTCCGGTCGTCGCCGTTACCGGCACGAACGGAAAAACGACGACGGCGCGCTTGATCGCGCACCTGTTTTCCACCAGTGGACTCCGCGTCGGCATGACCAACACCGACGGCGTCTGGGTCGAAGGCCGCCAGATCGACAGCGGCGATTGCAGCGGCCCGAAGAGTGCCCGCAATGTGCTGATGCACCCCGATGTCGACGCGGCGGTGTTCGAGACCGCGCGCGGCGGCGTGTTGCGCGAAGGGCTCGGCTTCGATCGCTGCCAGGTCGCGGTGGTCACCAACATCGGCAGCGGCGATCACCTGGGGCTGAACTTCATCACCACCGTGGAGGACCTGGCGGTGCTCAAGCGCGTGATCGTGCAGAACGTGGCGCCGACCGGCTTCGCGGTGTTGAACGCGACCGACTCGAACGTGGTCGCGATGGCGGTCAACTGCCCGGGCGAAGTGATTTACTTCGCGGCCGACCGTCAGCATCCGGTGATGGTGGCGCACCGCGCGCAGGGCCACCGCACGGTGTGCGTCGAAGGCGAGTGGCTGGTCGCCGCGCAAGGTGCGTGGCGCGAGCGCATCGCCTTGCGCGATGTGCCGCTGACCCGCAACGGCACGATCGGCTTCCAGATCGACAACGTGATGGCCGCGATGGCGGCCGCCTGGGGCGTGGGTCTGGCCTGGGATGCGGTGCGGCGCGGTCTGGCGAGCTTCTCCGGCGACTCCGACAACGTGCCCGGCCGGTTCAACGTGATGAGCTATCGCGGTGCGACCGTGATCGCCGATTACGGCCACAACGCCGATGCGATGCGCGCGCTGGTCGCCGCGGTCGAGGCGATGCCGGCGCGACGTCGCTCGGTCGTCATCAGCGGCGCTGGCGACCGCCGCGACGAAGACATCCGCGAGCAGACGCAAATCCTCGGCGCCGCCTTCGACGATGTGCTGCTGTTCCAGGACGCCTGCCAGCGCGGCCGTGCCGACGGCGAGGTGCTAAAGCTGTTGCGCGACGGCCTGGCCGGCGCCAAGCGCTCCCGGCAGGTCGAAGAAGTTCGCGGCGAGTTCGTCGCCATCGACCGGGCGCTCGACCGACTCGAACCCGGCGATCTGTGCCTGATCCTGGTCGATCAGGTGCAAGAAGCGCTGGCGCATCTGTCGCAGCGGGTCGCTGCGGCCTGACGCCGCAGACGATCTCCCCAGCCGCCCCACGCCGAATCCGCGCTGCCAATGCGCAGCGCGTCGACGACGCATCGACGCTGAAGCAACGCGCTGTCACACCGCGGTTGCATGCCGATCCGACACTGCAGGCACGTCGTTTGCCACTCCTGTCGGTTGGGGCGGCAAGCGGCAAGTTTGGGGGTCGATTCCCCTCCAAAGGGGGCCGTCCCCAGATGGATTTTCCGAACGCCACGTCAGATGGATCATTTGGCGTGATCAGTTCGATCAACGGCAAAAGGGGGAGACGATCATGCAATTCAATGAACGAGTCGATGGCGAATACCGAATCTATGTGGGAGCCCTCGACGCCCCGCGCGCAGACGGCTACATCGCCGCAGTGGTCGTCAGCCGCATGCTGGGCGCGGGTGTCAAGGCGCGCGAAGTGTTCCGCGATGAAAGTCTCGCGTGCGGACACCGCTGGAAGAGCGCCGACGAGGCCTTGATGTTCGCCATGTGCAAAGCGCGGGAGTGGATCGGCACCGATCGCCTGCGAGCGCCGATTGCATTGTTGAAAGCTGTTCCCGACAGCCGCGCCCTGCAGCACTGAGCGACCGATTGCCGGGTGACGCGCCGCAGTCTGGTTCAGCGGCGCAGGATGCTTAACCATTCGCGCTGGGCGGCCGTCATCTGGTCTTCCGGCGTCATCAGCGCGTGCTCGAGAGCACCTCGAATTTCAGTTTCAGGCACCGGCAACGGGCCCGACAGCAAGGTTTCCAGCAACGATTTCGCGGCATCGATGCTCTCCCCGTACAGCGTGAAAATCGAACTCACGGTGACGTGCTGACTCGGGTCTTCCATCCAGCAGTCGTAGTCGGTCACGATGCCGATCGTGGCGTAGGCCATCTGCGCCTCACGCGCCAGAAATACCTCGGGCACATTGGTCATGCCGACCAAATGGCAACCGGCACTTCGCAGGAACAGGCTCTCCGCCCGCGTGCCCAGCCGCGGGCCTTCGACGCAGGCGTAGGTCACGTCGCGGTGCAGCGTGATCGGCGGGCTGTCGGGTCGTTCGGCTGCATGCCGCCGCGCCCCCGCCGCGACCCAGTCGATCAGGGCCGCGCTGACCGGCCGCGCCGTCGACACGTGCGCGGCGACACCGTCGCCGAAGAAGGTGCGTTGGCGATCGCCCTTGGTCCAGTCGAAATACTGGTTCGGCATCGCGAGGTGACCCGGTGCGATCGGTTCAGCCAGGCTGCCGACCGCCGAAAAACCGAGGACCTGCGTCGCCCCGGCGCGCTTCAACGCGTAGATGTTGGCGCGGTAGTTGACCTCGTGCGGCAGCAGCCGATGACCGGCGCCGTGGCGCGCCAGAAACAGCACGCTGTGGTCTCCGATGCGGCCGTGGCTGATGACGCCCGACGGCGCGCCGAAAGGCGTCGGTTCGTCGAGTTGGGCGTCGATCACCATGCCCGGCAGTTCGTAGAGTCCGGTCCCGCCGATGATGGCCAGCATGCTCAATCCTTTGCAGACAAAAACGTCTCGTACAAAGCGGTGAAATGGTTCAGATCTTCGAAGTACGGCAGCGCCCCGGTGGGCATCACGTCGAAGGTCCAGTGGGGCTGCTGCGAGAACGCCGACTTGTAGCGGTAATCGACGAAGTCGCCGCGCACGCCGTGCACCATCCAGACCGGCATCGAAAGCACCTGATAGACGCGGGTGATGTCGGCACTGAACAGGAATGCGCTGACGAACCAGTACGGCGCGTACTTCGCACCCGGTTGCCGAGTCGTCAGCACGTCGTAGTCGAGCAGGCCTTCGTCGATCTGCGCGCTGCCCCAGGTTTTCTTCAGAAAGTAGCGGATCACCGCGCGTTTCGTCAGCCACCGGTAAAGACCGTCGCTCCAGCGCGGGTTGAAGAAGAACCGACGCAGCCACGCGATGCCGCGCGTGCTGCCCGGCAGCCCGTTGAACGGCGCACCCCGGTTGAAGCCGGTCGGGCTGACCAGTGCGACGCTGCGAAACCGCGTCGGCGCTTCTTGTGCGGCGCGCGCTGCGTATTCGCTGGCGAGCGACACGCCCAGCACATCGATCGGCACGCTGCCGTGCACGCGCTGGATTTCCGCCACCATCGCGTGCACTGCATCGGTCATCACGCGGGGCAGATAGGGGCGATCGCTGCGTTCGGAGAACCCAAAGCCCGGCAGGTCCGGTGCATAGACCGGGCGCTGTCGGCGGTAGTGCTCGTACAGCGGCAGGACTTCGTAAGCCGACGCCGAGGCATTGATGCTGTGCAGCAGCAGCAGCGGGGTGCGATCCGCCGCTGAGTTGAGTGCGCCGTCGTCAGGGCTGGCGACATAGAACGACAGGCGGCCCGCGATGCCGTCGATCTCTCGACGTTCGCCCGACAGCGCGTGCGGCAGCGTGGGGAAGCTCGAAGCGTCGCTCACGTCGTCGCCTCAAGGTCGCTTGAACACCAGCACGTGCTGCCACGGCAGCGTGCGGGCGGTGCGCTCCCAGACCAGCGCGTGTTCGGCTGCTTCGAGCCGCACCTGCTTCTCGGTCATCTTGTGCAGCGCCTTGATCGGCACGCGGGGGTCTTCACCCCGGTATTCGACGAACACCACGCGTCCTCCGGGGCGCAACGCGCGCACGATGCTCTGCAGCACTTCGTGCGGAAACTCCAGCTCGTGATAAACATCGACCATGATCGCCAGGTCGATCGACGCTTCGGCCAGTTTCACGTCGTCGGCGGCACCGAGCACCGGCACGATGTTGCCGAACCCGGGGCGCCTGGATGCTTGTTCCAGAAGACGCACCATCGGCGGCTGCACATCGATCGCATAGACCTTGCCCTTCGGCCCCACCAGCGGCGCCATGCGACGCGAGTAATAGCCAGTGCCTGCGCCCACGTCGGCCACGTCCATGCCGGGCTTCAACCCGACCTCGATCAGCAGCAGGTCACCGCGCTCTTCCTGCTCGCGCTCGGCACGTTCCAGCCAGGCCGCGCCCTGAAAGCCCATCACCTGCGAGATCTCACGGCCCCGGTAGACCTTGCCGATGCCGTCGGCACTCGGCGTCGCGGGCTGGTAGCGGTCGACGACGGCGCTTTCGCCGATCGCCATCGTGGCGGTGACTGCCAGCAGCAGTGCGAAGCCCCACCGCAACGGGGCGCGAAGGGGGCTGCGTACGGAATCAAACATGGGTTCTGCTCTCGACGATGCCTGCAACGACCGGCAATGTAACTGCGGCCATGCGATCGGGTAGGCGGAGGGTCACGGCTCAGCGCTCGCGCGGCCGATCGCCGTAATGCAGCGCCAGCCGTCGCGGGTCGGCGCCGAAGAAGTAGGCCGCACGCAAGCGCCACATCAGCCAGATGGTGCGCCACGGCCCGTGGGTTTCCCAGCGGCGTGCCGACGTGACGACGCGCGCCTTCAGGCAGGTACACGGCGCGATCCGTTTCAATGCGCGGGACAGCGCGACGTCTTCCATCAACGCGATGTCGGGAAAGCCGCCGACCGCGTCGAACACCTCGCGCCGCACGAACATCGCCTGGTCGCCGGTGGCGATGCCGGTCAGCCGCGAGCGCCGATTCATCAGCATCGACACGCAGCGCAGCAAGCGCGATGGGCTGTCGATGCGCACGTCAAAGCGGCCCCACACGGCACCGTCGGCCAGCGCCAGGCGCAACAGCGCATCCGCGTGCTCGGGCAGTCGCGTGTCGGCGTGCTGGAACAGCAGCGCATCGCAGGCGGGCGAGTCGCTACCGGCTGGACCGGCGTTCGCCCCCGCGTTCATCTGTGAAGCCCGCCCGCGAGGCGCGATCAGCACCCGGTCTGCCAGCGGCCGGGCTTGGGGGGCGGTGTCATCCAGGCTCCCGCCATCGATGACCACCAGCTCGACGCCGCGCTCGCGCAGCGGCTGCAAGTCGAGCAGGTGCGCTTGCAATGACGCGCCCTCGTCGAGCACCGGCATCACGATGCGCAGCGTCCATGCGGTCGTCTGCGGTGAGACAGGGTGCTCGCCACGGGTCCGCATCGCCGCTCAGTCGATGGACGCAACCGACTCGGGCTGAGCGTGGCTGCTGAAAAAGCGCCACATCTCGCGCGTCGCGTCCGGCCCGCTCGGGTCGGTGTACGAGCCCTGCGCGCTGCCGCCCGACCACGCGTGCCCGCCGCCGTGCACCACCCAGTGCTCGGCCTGCGCGGGTGCGCCATCGGGACCGGGGTGCGTGGTGCGGGTGTAGCGCCGACCGGTGGCCGACACGCCTGGCTCGACGAGCGGAGCCGAGGTTGCCGCCGCCGCACTGCGCGGGTTTGCGGTCTGGCCGATCGCCACGGCGATGGCCTGGCTTCCGTTGCCGGGGTGGACGGTCGCATCGCCGTCGCCGTGGAACACGATCGTCGGCAGCGGCCCCAGGGCCGTCGCGACGCCAGAGGGCTCGCCGCTGTGGCGGGGCACGGGCGGCGAGGTCGGCGTGGCGGGTCCATTCTTCATGGCCGACAGCGCCGACATCAGGTCGTTTGCCGCGCCGCTCGCCAGCCCGGAGTGGATGCCGACCGCTGCGTACAGATCGGGGTACGCCTGGCCGAGGATGGCCGCCATCGCGCCACCGGCCGACAGCCCGGCGACATACACACGGCGCGGATCGAGGCCGTGCTCGGCGACCACCGCGCGCGTCATGTCGGCCAGCACCGCCGCTTCGCCGTGGCCGCGTTGCTGGTGGTTGTGCTTGAACCAGTTCCAGCAGCGCGAGGGGTTGGCGGCCTGCGCCTGCGCCGGGTACAGCACCGCGAAGCCGTGCTCGCGGGCCAGCGCGTTCATGCCGGTGCCCAACGCAAAGTCGGCCGGGTCTTGCGTGCAGCCGTGCAGCATCACGATCAGCGGCATCGGCTGAGCCGCGCGGTCGGCATGCGACGGCGACGGCGGTGGCAGGTACAGCAGGTAGCTGCGCGTCAATCCGGCATCGCTGTGCTCGCCGGTCAACGTGGTCCCGGGGCCCTCGGGGCGGCTGCGTGCGGGTGGCGTTGTGACGGGCGCAGGCTCGGTGGCTACCTCCGCCACGCAGCCGTCGATCACGTCGTGCGGGCGGGACACAGCCGCTGGCATCGGTGCCGCTGCCGGTTGCGGCAGCGGGTGGCGCTTGAGCGCCTGCTGAATCGCCTGCGTCGCGTCGGCCAGGCGACCCGATCGCGTCAGCCGCGTCACTTCTTTCATCCAGCGTTGAATGGTTTCGGACATGGTCGCTTTCATGGGGTGTTGGATGAATAAGAAAAGGCGGTCACTTCAAGCGCCCGGCCAGTGCCTGCTTGACCGCGGCACTGGCATGCAGCGCGCCCAGCACCTCGAGCGACTCGATGGTGTCTTGCGCCAGCTCGGGCGTCACGTCGTCGGCGATCGTTGCCAGGCCGACGACCCGCAAGGTCAGCTTCTCGCGGGCTTGCTGCAGGGCTTGCAACGCGTGTCGGCTGATGTGATGAAGACCGAGCACCAGGCGCTTGCGCGCGACCACCTGCTTGAGGACGTCGGCGTGTTGCGTCAGTTGATTGCGGATGGCGGTGCGGATGAGATCGGTGCGGTTGCTGTAGAAGCCTTCGCCGACCAGCAGATCGACCTGGCCCAGATCGACATGGCCGAGGTTGATGGTGATTTTTTCCGAATCGCTCGGTTTGCCAGCGCGACTGGCTGGGGTCGAGGCATCGGGAATCGGCAGGCCTGCCCCAGCCTTCGGACGCGCGGTCGGTGTGCGAGTGGTCACGGTTGAGCTCATGTGTTGCACTCTAGCACCATCCGATTACCATCTGTGTGGATGGTTATTTGCGCCGGCCTTGCTGAGCGAGCGGCGGGTCGGGCGCTGAAGCCCGCGCGCCGTGCCCCACCGGAATGCACCTCCGGGGCTTGAAAGCCCCGGAGGCCGCCCCATCTCTGCGATCTCGCTGTGCGGACGGTCTGCGCGGCGCCGCAGCCCTGCATTCCGGAAGCATCCCGCATGAGCGCCAAACAAACCCTCTCGTTCCAGGCCGAGGTCAAGCAGATCCTGCACCTCGTCACCCATTCGCTGTACTCGAACAAGGAAATCTTCCTTCGCGAACTGATTTCC
>JANMTL010000318.1:0-2109 GCA_031390425.1 Rhizobacter sp. | reverse complement strand
GTCAGGCTGTCGCTGGTGCCGATGACCGAGAGCTCCAGGTTGTCGCCCAGCCTGCGCAGCCAGATCTGCCCTTCGGTGGCACCGGCCAAGATGTCCAGCCGATCGGTGCCGCCCAAGTCCGTCAACGTGTCGGCGCCTTCGCCACGACCCCAGACGTAGACGTCGTTGGAGGTGGTCGAGGTGTCGCTCAAAACATCTGCTCCCGCGCCGCCCTTGAGCGTATCGGCACCATCACCGCCGTAGAGGTTGTCGCTACCAGCGCCGCCGTCGAGCTGGTCATTACCGGCCTGACCGTAGAGGTTGTCGTTGCCGCCGTTGCCGAGGATCAGGTCATTGCTGGCGTAGCCGCGCAGATTGGTGTCGGCAGCTGCGGTGCCGATCAACGCCTTGGCGCGGATCGTCTCTGCACTCCAAGTGGTGCCATCGGCGAGCACTACTTGTTGAACCCCCGTGTAGGTGCCGGGAGCATCGCTGGCTTGGTACAACAAGACGAGGCGGCCGACCTCGACGCCAGCTTGCTGGATGACCAACTCCAGGTTGTTGTCATAGCGCACGAAGCTGATGTCCGACGCGGCGATGCCCGCACCCAAGCGCAGCGTGTCCTCGTGGCGCTGCCCGTAGAGCCAGTCCTTGGCGCCGCCGAGCTCGTAGACATAGGTGTCGGCCCCGGCATCGCCGTAGAGCCCGTCGTTGTCCGCGCCGCCCTTGAGCGTATCGGCACCATCACCGCCGTAGAGGTTGTCGCTACCAGCGCCGCCGTCAATCAAGTCCGCGCCGCCGCTGCCCGAGAACGACTCTGCGGCTGCAGTGCCGAGGTAAATGTCGTTGCGCGGCGTGCCTGCTGTCGCGACGCCTGTGAAAACATCCAATCCGCTCAACTCCGTCCTGAGCGACGAGCCCGCCGGCAGCGCGCTGACCCACGGGTTCAGCTTGGCCGCGGAGTCGAAACCCACGGCAGTCAGCGTGCTGCCGGCATTGCGAATCAATTCCACCAAATCGAGGATGCCGTTGCGTTCGTCGCCGGCTTTCTTCGTGTCCAGCGCCAGCGCCAGCTTGGTGGTATCGAACCGAATCCCCACCGCATCGACCACCAACTCGATACTGTCCAGATACGGCCTCAGGCGTGTTTGCACCACCAAGCTCGAATACACCGATGTGCTCAACGAGTCGTAGCTTGCTTGCATCGAAGCGGCTTGAGCGGCCGTGATGGTGTAGGTGCGAATCGTCTTGCCATCGAGCGTGGACGAGACGGGCGTCCAGCTGCCACCGGCTGCGTCGACCGCGCCTGCGTTGAACACCTCCAGCACCGGGATGATTTGCGTCAGCTTGGCCTGCAACGCCGCATCCGTGCTGCCTGCGACCTTGAAGATGCGGCTTGGCTGCCCCACCGGCTCGATGTTGAATTCAGCCACCGCCTCGGTGGCGGCCCACGTGCGCAGCAACGCGTCCAGCGACGCACGCTGCGCATCGCGGCTGCTGCCCAGCGCAAACGTCTGCACCGCAGCCACCAAAGCCGCCGATGCCGCAGTGCCCAGGCTCATCGCCTCACGCAGATCGCGCACCGCGCCCGAGCCGCGCATCTCCGGCAGCGCCAATGCCGCAGCATTCAACGGCACTGCGGTGCTGAACTGGCGATAAAACGGATTGCTCGCCAAGTTCAGATTGCCCGCCGTGCTGTCGGCGCTCACCGCCACGCTGTCGATCAGCGTGGTGGTGCCATTGGTGCGCGTCACCACCGCCTGCCCGGTGATCGTGTTGCCATTGCCCAGGTTGACCGTGGAGGCCGAAGCAATCAAGCCGATGCTGGCAATGTTCTTCAGCGCCAGCGTGGACAACTCAGCCGCTTGCGACACCCCGTCCTGATTCAAGTCCTGCCACAGCCGCACCGAGCCGAACGCCGCATCCGACGCATTAAAAACCCCGTCGCCATTGGAATTCAAGCGCCCCAGCGCCTGAAACCCCGTAGCCGCAAACACCGCATCGACCCCCGGCGTGCCCGACAACAAGGTATCGACCCCGAACAACTCGCGCCCGGTATCGATCAGCCCATTGCCATCGCGGTCGAGCACCAGCCACGCATCGTCAGCACGCACCCAGCCGGTACCAGTG
>JANMTL010000314.1:0-2056 GCA_031390425.1 Rhizobacter sp. | reverse complement strand
GGCGAAGATCGACGCGATCGGGTTGGTCGACGTCTTGTTCCCCTTCTGATGTTCGCGAAAGTGGCGCGTGACGGTGCCGTGCGCCGCCTCCGCTTCCATGGTCTTGCCATCGGGCGTCATCAGCACGCTGGTCATCAGGCCGAGTGAACCGAAGCCCTGCGCCACGATGTCGGACTGCACGTCGCCGTCGTAGTTCTTGCAGGCCCAGACGTAGCCGCCCTCCCACTTCAGGGCTGCGGCGACCATGTCGTCGATCAGGCGGTGCTCGTAGGTGATGCCGGCCGCCTCGAACTCCTTGCGGAACTCGTCGTTGAACACCTGCTCGAAGATGTCCTTGAACGCACCGTCGTACGCCTTGAGGATCGTGTTCTTGGTGCTCAGGTACACCGGATAGCTGCGCTGCAGGCCGTAGGTGAGGCTGGCGCGGGCGAAGTCACGGATCGAATCGTTGTAGTTGTACATGCCCATCGCCACGCCACCGTCGGCACCGTACTTCGCCACCTCGAACTGCGTCGGCTCGCTGCCGTCGTCCGGCGTCCAGGTCATCGTGACCTTGCCGGGACCGGGGACCTTGAAGTCGGTGGCCTTGTACTGATCGCCGTGCGCGTGACGTCCGACGACGATCGGCTTGGTCCATCCCGGCACCAGACGCGGGATGTTCGACATGATGATCGGCTCGCGAAAGATCACGCCACCGAGGATGTTGCGGATGGTGCCGTTGGGGCTCTTCCACATCTTCTTCAGCCCAAACTCCTTCACCCGTGCCTCGTCGGGCGTGATCGTGGCGCACTTCACCGCCACGCCATGCTTTTTGGTCGCTTCGGCGGAGTCGATCGTGACCTGATCATTGGTGGCGTCACGATGCTCGATCCCCAGGTCGAAGTACTCGAGCTGGATGTCGAGATAGGGCAGGATCAGCTTGTCCTTGATGAACTGCCAGATGATGCGGGTCATCTCGTCGCCGTCCATCTCGACGACCGGGTTTACCACCGTGATCTTGGCCATGACGCAGTCCGGAGCGTGAGTCGGGCACGCCGCGGAAGTGGGCGGCGGCAGATGTGCTGGGAGCGCATTCTAGTGGAGTGCGCAGCCGGTGTCGAATGGACGAGTTTGCCTTCGTCGTGCACGGTATGGTGCGCTTTCGATCAACGCCGCCGGCTCGGACGACTGTCAGCGCGCCGCGGCCTCCTGTCGCGACAGTTCCCTCTCGAATGCCGCTTCAAGCGTCACGGCGAGCCGTCGCAGCGCCGTGGCATCGATGAACGGATTGGTGCCACCTGCGGCCAGACGCGTACGCCGTTCCGCGAGATCGAAAAGCTCGGCATGTGGTGGAAGGAATACGTCGGCGTCCATCGTCTTCAGGCGTGCGAAGGTGCGACGGTAGTCGGCCACGATGCCGGGATATTGCGGGCGCGGCGCAAGGCGATTGGCCGCCACCGACGCGCTGCAGAAAAACGCCGCCGTGTGTCGCGTGCCGTCAGCCTGCACCGGCAGCGTCCAGGTGGTGCAACCAGCCGAGTGCCCGGCAGTCAGGTTCGCGGTCAGCGTCACGCCGCCAAGGGTCACTTTGCTACCATCCGTGATCACGCTGTCAACCCGCACCGCTGGAAAGCGGTAGGCCAGCACCGAGTCCGATCCGACATAGACGCCGCGCTCGAGCGCCGTGCGGTCACCTGCCATGGCAAACAGTCGTGCGCCACTCTGCCGCTTCAATTGCGCCAGGCCACCGGCATGATCGAAGTGCGCATGACTGTTGAGCAACACCTTCACATCGGTGATGCGGAAGCCAAGCCGTTCGATGTTCCGCTGCACCATGGTGGCGTTCTGCGGCAGGCCAACATCGAGCAGGATGTGTCCCTTCGGCGTTGTGATCAGCCAGGCCGAAAGTCCTGCGCTGCCCACATAGTACACATTGTCGATGACGCGGAACGGCGCGATGGTGTCGGTCCAGTTGGCAGGGGTCTGCGCCGCGCTGGTGCGCGACAGCATCAGCAACGCCGTCAGCAGCAGCGTTGCGAAACGCACCGCGCGTCTCATGCCCGTCACCACCGTGGGC
>JANMTL010000254.1:0-1581 GCA_031390425.1 Rhizobacter sp. | reverse complement strand
CGACGATCGCCGGCGTCAGGTCGGCCTTGGAGCGCAGCAGCCAGTTGTCGCTGGGGTTGGGCATCGACCACTCGCCGCCGGTGCGGTCTTCACCGACCGGCTCGTCGAACTTGCCGAGCACGTTGGGGCGAACATCGGCGCGCCAGTTGTACAGCTCTTCCTTGACCTGGTACTCGATGACCTGGCGCTTCTCTTCGACGACTAGGATCTCCTGCAGGCCCTGTGCGAAGTCGCGTGTGATGGTGGCCTCGAGCGGCCAGACCACGTTGACCTTGTGCAGGCGCACGCCCAGCGCGCGGCAAGTGTCATCGCCAGCGGCAAGGCCTTCAACGACACGCGCCAGGCGCTGGCCGACCTGGGCCTGGACGACGACACCTGCCGCGCGCTCGGCATCCGGCTGCACAAGGTCAACGTCGTCTGGCCGCTCGAAGCGACGATCACGCGCGAGTTCGCGCAGGGGCTGCAGGAGATCCTGGTCGTCGAAGAGAAGCGCCAGGTCATCGAGTACCAGGTCAAGGAAGAGCTGTACAACTGGCGTGCCGACGTTCGCCCCAACGTGCTCGGCAAGTTCGACGAGCCGGACGGTGAAGGTCGCACCGGCGGCGAATGGTCGATGCCCAACCCGAGCGACAACTGGCTGCTGCGCGCCAAGGCCGACCTGACGCCGGCCATCATCGCCAAGGCCATCGCGAAGCGTTTGAAGAAGTTGGGTCTGGCGCCATCCGGCAGCGACGTTGCGCTGCGCATGGACCAGCGCATCGCCATCATCGAAGGGCGCGAGAAGCAGCTGTTGGAGCTGAAGACCGACACCGGCGAGCGCGCGCCCTGGTTCTGCTCGGGCTGCCCGCACAACACCAGCACGCGCGTGCCCGAAGGTTCGCGCGCGATGGCCGGCATCGGTTGCCACTACATGGCGGTGTGGATGGACCGCAGCACTTCGACCTTCACCCAGATGGGTGGCGAGGGCGTGTCCTGGGTCGGCCAACAACCGTTCACGACCGAGCCGCACATCTTCGCCAACCTGGGCGACGGCACCTACTTCCACAGCGGCTCGCTGGCGGTGCGTCAGGCCATCGCGGCCGGCGCCAACATCACCTACAAGATCCTCTACAACGACGCCGTCGCAATGACGGGCGGCCAGCAGGTCGGTGAGCGGCCTGAAGGCCACTCGGTGGTGCAGATCATGAACAGCCTGGTCTCGGAGGGGGTCGCGAAGCTGACGATCGTCACCGACCAGCCCGAGAAGTACGCCGGTGTGGCGCTGGCGCCCGGCGTGCTGGTGCAGCACCGCGACGAGCTCGACCGCATCCAGCGCGAGTTCCGCGAACTGAAGGGCGTCACGGTCATCGTCTACGACCAGACCTGCGCGACCGAGAAGCGCCGCCGCAGGAAGCGCGGCAAGTTGGTCGACCCCGACAAGCGCGTCGTCATCAACGAGCTGGTGTGTGAAGGCTGTGGCGACTGTTCGGTGCAGAGCAATTGCTTGTCGGTCGAGCCGGTGGAAACCGAGTTCGGCCGCAAGCGCCAGATCAATCAGAACAGCTGCAACAAGGACTATTCCTGCGTCAAAGGCTTCTGCCC
>JANMTL010000156.1:0-1651 GCA_031390425.1 Rhizobacter sp. | reverse complement strand
GCACCAGCTTCGACACCTACATCACGCTGGCGCGTGCCGAAGCGCCCGAACTGGTCTGCGCCGAGGGTGGCAGCAAGACGGTGTGGACCGATTCCAAGGCGAAGAAGTCCGCGCCGCTGCCGGGCTGGCTGCGGGCGCTGGTCGAATGAACGACCTGTTGTCCCCCCATCCGACGGCCCTTGCCAGCGCCAGCCGCCGCACCTGGGTGCGCGAAGCCATCCGCCGCATCGAAGCCGACTTCCAGCGCTCCAGCGATACGCACCTGATTCCGCTGCCGCTGCCCGGCTTTCCGGGCATCGAGTTGTACCTGAAGGACGAATCGAGCCACCCCACCGGGAGCCTGAAACACCGGCTCGCACGCAGCCTGTTTTTGTACGCGCTGTGCAACGGCTGGCTGCATGCCGGCTCCACCGTGGTCGAGGCGTCGAGTGGCTCCACCGCGATCAGCGAAGCCTACTTCGCACGCCTGCTTGGCCTGCCCTTCATCGCCGTGATGCCGGCGAACACCAGCGCGCAGAAGATCGCCGCGATCGAGTTCCACGGCGGGCGCTGTCACCTTGTGGCCGACCCGACCACGATCTACGCCGAAAGCGAACGCCTGGCACGGGTTGGGCAGGGTCACTACATGGACCAGTTCACGCACGCCGAACGTGCCACCGACTGGCGCGCGAACAACAATATCGCCGAAAGCATCTACCACCAGCTTCAACGCGAGACCCATCCGTGCCCGGCGTGGATCGTGGCGAGCGCCGGCACGGGGGGCACGCTGGCCACCCTCGGCCGCTACGTGCACTACTGCCGCCACGCCACCCATGTGTGCGGCGCCGATGCAGAGCATTCGGTCTTTTTCGATCACTACGTCAGCGGCGACAAGAATCTCACCCTGGAGCGCGGCTCGCGCATCGAAGGCATCGGCCGCCCGCGCGTCGAAGCCTCGTTTGTGCCGGGTGTGCTCGACGCGATGGTCAAGGTGCCGGACCTCTGGAGCATCGCCGCGATGCATTCGCTCAGCGTGCGGCTCGGCCGGCGTGTCGGCGGCTCGACCGGCACCAACCTCGTCGCGTCGCTCGCCTGCGCGCGGGCGATGCAGGCGCGTGCAGAAGTCGGCTCTATCGTCACGCTGTTGTGCGACGACGGCGAGCGCTACCGGCCGACCTATTTCGACGACAACTGGCTGCGCGCGAATGGCCTCGAATGTGATGCCGAAAGCGACGCCGTTGATATGTTGATGGAACGTGGCGAGTGGCCCGACGAGCTGCGGCGGCGCTGGCGGCTGGCGGGGGACCTGGCTTGAACGGACCCCGGCCACCGGGCCGTCACCGCCGCCTGAGCGAGCGCGCTTCGAGCAGCGCGTGCAGAGTGATCTTGCGGACCTCGGTCTTGCTCTGCTCGATGTGGCTCTTCAGCAGCAGTTGGGCCTGATCGGTCTTGCGCTGGATCACCGCGCGCAGGATCTTGGCGTGCTCCAGGTAGGTGGCTTCGATGCGGTCGCTGCGTGTGAAATCAAGCCGCCGTACGATGCGGATGCGGTCGGTCACCTCCTGGTGCACACGCGCAATCTCGGCATTGCCGGCGGCGCTGACGAGCATCGAATGAAACTGCTCGTCGAGTTCGCCGACGCGCTGGCCATCCCTCAAGCGCTCGGCGGCGG
>JANMTL010000151.1:0-6289 GCA_031390425.1 Rhizobacter sp. | reverse complement strand
CTTCCGAAACCGAGATCGACGACGGAGCGGTCCGCCCGCGCCGCAAGGGCGTGTACGTGTTGCCCAACCTGATCACGTTGGCGGCCTTGTTCGGAGGCTTCTACGCGATCGTGATGGCGATGAACGGGCGTTTCGAGCAATCCGCCATCGGCGTCTTCTGCGCGATGGTGCTCGACAGCCTGGACGGCCGGGTGGCGCGGATGACCAACACCCAGAGCACTTTCGGCGAGCAGATGGACAGCTTGTCCGACATGGTGTCGTTCGGCGCGGCGCCCGCGTTGATCGTCTACGAGTGGGCGCTCAAGGGCATGGGCAAGCTGGGCTGGGTCGCAGCCTTTATCTACTGTGCCTGCGCGGCGCTGCGCCTGGCGCGCTTCAACACCAACCTGACGGTGGTGGACAAGCGCTTCTTCCAGGGTCTTCCCAGTCCGGCGGCAGCCGCGGTCGTGATGGGCTTCATCTGGGTCATGGACGACGCGGGCTACAAACAAGTCGACATGCACGGCTGGCTGGCTTGGATGGCGATCGCAATGACCTTGCTCGCCGGCCTCACGATGGTGACCAACCTGCCCTTCTACAGCTTCAAGGAAATCAGTCTGAAGCGCACCGTGCCGTTCATCGTGATCGTCGCACTGGCGCTGGCGATCGCGCTGGTCAATCTGCACCCGCCGATCGTGCTGTTTGCGGTGTTCTGCCTGTATGCCGGGTCAGGCTATGCGGTGTACGTCTGGAAGCGCATGAAGGGCCGACCGGTCAGCGTGATCGCGACCTCGACCGATGCGCCCGAGGAACAGGGCCTGCACCGATGAAGGCCGCGTGCTACATTGTTCAGATGATTCGGCCTGTCATTCTTTCGTCGACGCTACTGCTGGAGACCTCACGGGCTCGCTGATCGTTCACGTCATACCGTATTCGTCTCACCGGCCCGCTTGCACACGCAGCGGGCCTTTTGTTTTTTGTTCACGCGTTCCTTTGCGCGCCATTCGAGGAGCAACACCATGGCCGACAAGCTCATCATTTTCGACACCACATTGCGCGATGGCGAGCAATCGCCCGGCGCCTCGATGACCAAGGACGAGAAGCTGCGCATCGCTCGTCAGCTCGAACGGCTCAAGGTCGATGTCATCGAAGCGGGTTTCGCGGCCTCGTCGAACGGCGACTTCGAGGCGGTCAGGGCCATCGCGCAGGCCATCAAGGACAGCACCGTGTGCTCGCTGGCGCGCGCCAACGACAAAGACATCTCGCGCGCCGCCGAAGCGCTGCACGGCGGCGCCTCGACGCGCATCCACCTCTTTCTCGCCACCAGCGCGCTGCACATGGAGAAGAAGCTGCGCATGACGCCCGACCAGGTCTTCGAGCAAGCCAAACTCTCGGTGCGTTTTGCGCGTAACCTGTCCTGCGACATCGAGTTCTCGCCCGAGGACGGCTACCGATCGGATCCCGACTTCCTGTGCCGCGTGCTCGAAGCCGTGATTGCTGAAGGCGCCACCACGATCAACGTTCCCGACACCGTGGGCTATGCGATCCCGGAGCTGTACGGAAACTTCATCCTCGACCTGCGCACGCGCATTCCCAACTCTGACAAGGCGGTCTGGTCGGTGCACTGCCACAACGACCTCGGCATGGCGGTGGCCAATTCACTCGCCGGTGTGAAGATCGGCGGCGCGCGGCAGATCGAATGCACGATCAACGGCCTCGGCGAGCGCGCCGGCAACTGCGCGCTCGAAGAAGTGGTGATGGCGGTGCGCACCCGCCGCGATCACTTCAACCTGGAAGTCGGCATCGATGTGTCGCAAATCGTGCCGGCGTCACGCCTTGTCTCGCAGACCACGGGTTTCGTGGTGCAGCCGAACAAGGCGGTGGTCGGCGCGAACGCTTTCGCCCACGCCTCCGGCATCCACCAGGACGGCGTCTTGAAGGCCCGCGACACCTACGAAATCATGCGTGCCGAAGACGTGGGCTGGGCGGCCAACAAGATCGTGTTGGGCAAGCTGTCGGGGCGCAACGCGTTCAAGCAACGGCTGCACGACCTCGGCATCGAGTTGGCCTCCGAAGCCGAAGTCAACGCGGCATTCGCGAAATTCAAGGAACTCGCCGACCGCAAGAGCGAGATCTTCGATGAAGACATCACGGCGTTGGTGATGGACGAATCGGTCACCGCAGAGCACGAGCATTACCGCCTGCTTGCCCTCTCGCAGCACTCCGAGACCGGCGAGCGTCCGCATGCCAGCGTGGCTTTCGCGGCCGGGAGTGCCGAGCTGCACGCCGAGAGCGACGGCAATGGCCCGGTAGACGCCAGCCTCAAAGCGATCGAATCGAAGCTCGGAACCGGCGCGGAAATGCTGCTCTATTCGGTCAATGCCATCACGTCGGGCAGCACAGAATCCCAAGGAGAAGTAACGGTTCGTTTGCAGCTCGGCGGGCGTGTGGTGAATGGAGTCGGGGCCGATCCCGACATCGTGGTCGCATCGGCCAAAGCCTATCTGTCGGCACTTAACAAACTGCACAGCCGGACGGAGCGGGTGGCCGCCCAGGGCTGAATCGGAACCAACCGTTCTCACGATCTTCGGAGGTACTTGAGAAATACCGCGTAAGTTTCTGATATTGCGCGTTTTTTTCTACTGGCCTACACTCAGTGAACGGTTGAAATCGAGGCCCTTGTGACGACACTGTCCCGACTGCTTATCGCGTTGTTCGTCTCGGCTTCGGTGCTGGCTCTCGCCGTGTCGCCTGCCTCAGCCAAAACGGGTGCGCGCCCCGTCAAAACCTCCAAACCGATACTCAAGAAGCCCAAAGCGGCAGTCGCTGTGGCCAGGACCAGCGCCAGCGCCAAAAAGGCAGCGGTAGCGCCACGCATATCGGTCCGCCTGAGAAACACCTCGCAGCGAACCAGCCTGCGTCGGGTGGCATCCGTCAAGTTCATCCCCGCACGTCCATCGATGGGCGAACTGGCGGGTCTGCGTTTGACAACAGACCAGCTCGATCTGAAGTCGAGCGTGGCGCTGGTGTTGGATCAGGACACCAACGAAGTGCTGTTCAGCAAAAATTCGCAGGCAGTGCTGCCGATCGCGTCCATCACCAAGCTGATGACGGCGGTGGTCGTCACCGATGCCAACCTGTCGCTCGGCGAGATGTTGACGGTCAGCCAGGAAGACGTCGACACCGAGAGGGGAAGCCGGTCGCGTCTCACCGTGGGCACGCAGTTGACACGTGAGGAAATGTTGCATCTGGCATTGATGTCGTCCGAAAACCGCGCCGCGCATGCGCTGGGCCGCAACTTCCCCGGTGGGCTGCGCGCATTCGTTGTCGCCATGAACCAGAAGGCGCACTCGCTCGGAATGACGGACACCCGCTACGTCGAGCCGACGGGTTTGTCTAGCCTCAACCGATCCAGCGCACATGATCTGGCGATTCTGGTCAAGCTTGCGCATACGCAGCCCTTGATCCGTGCGCTGTCGACGTCACCGGAATTTTTGTTCGACGTGGGTCATCGCCAACTTCAGTTTCGCAACACGAATGGCTTGATCCGGAACCCGACCTGGGACATCGGCTTGCAAAAGACGGGCTACATCTCGGAAGCCGGACGTTGCCTCGTGATGCAGGCCAGCTTGGCCGGCCGCAAGCTGATCATGGTGTTTCTCGATTCGACCGGACGCAACACCCGCCTCGCCGATGCCGAGCGCGTGCGCCGCTGGGTCACCGACATGGTGCCCAAAGAAGCATCCTGACGCGTTCGGGTGGCTGAGGTCGATGCGCCGCCGCCCCCATCGCCTTGCCCTACTTGCCGACCGGTCGCCGCGCCGGGCTGGGTTGCGCTTCAGGCTCGTCCAGCAGTGCGCTCCGGTAACCCAGCGCGGTTGAGATGTCGGCTGCGGTCGACCGCAGCTCGTCCAGCCAGCTTTCTTCCAATCGGTCGGCAGTTGCTGAGATGGACAACCCGGCGACCAGGTTGCCTTGATCGTCGAAAATGCTGGCGGCCATGCACCGCACCCCGACCTCGAGTTCTTCGTCATCGCGTGCCGTCCCACGGGCCAGCACCGACGACAACTCTCGCTCGAGCAACGAGACCTCGGTGATGCTGTTGCGCGTGTGCCCGATCAGCCCGCTGCGCGTCGCATAGGCGCGCACACGATGGATGTCGTCGTGGGCCAAAAACAATTTGCCGACCGACGTCAGGTGCAGGGGCGCACGCCCGCCGATTGCCCGCACCACCTGCATTCCCGAACGCTCGCTGTAGGCGCGCTCGATGTAGACGATCTCGTCGCCCTGGCGCATCGACAAATTGACGGGCTGTTGGGTGAGCTTGTGCAACTCGCGCATCGGCACCAGCGCCGCGTCCCGGACATCGAGGCGGGTTTTGACCAGATTTCCCAGCTCCAGCAGCCGCATGCCCAGCCGATAGTTGCCGGGCTTGGGGCGATCGACCAAGCGACCCGAAGCCAGGTCGTTCAAAATGCGATGCGCCGTGGATGGGTGGAGCCCCGTCTTCTCGCTGATGAGTTTCAGCGAGACCGCCTCCCGATGCAGCGCCAGCACATCCAGCACGGCAAAGGTGCGCGCCAGCACTTGGACCGTCGGCGCCTGGTGGTTGCTGCTTTTCATGCAAACAATTTTCGCTCAAACCGTTGGCATTTTGTATGGCGAAATATCAGGTCGTCGGTGCCGGACCCGGCTCGGCGACCTGGCGTGGGTCGGGACTCACACGGACCGTGTGACGTTGCCACCGCTTCAATCGCTGGCTATAATCGTGCGCTTTGCTGGCAAACACGCTTTGGTGTGATTTGTTTGCGCGAATCGAGAGTCCGGGCCTTCCGTTTCGATGTCGAGCACTTCACGCCTAGCACCTTCAATCTGGATTCAATCGATACATGACTACGATTCGCGTGAAAGAAAACGAGCCATTCGACGTGGCACTGCGCCGCTTCAAGCGCACCATCGAGAAACTCGGCTTGCTGACCGACCTGCGGGCACGCGAGTTCTACGAAAAGCCCACCGCCGAGCGCAAGCGCAAGAAGGCGGCAGCAGTCAAACGCCACTTCAAGCGAGTGCGCAGCATGCAGTTGCCGAAGAAGTTGTTCTGATCAGCCATGACGCACGGCGAAAAGCCCGCAAAGCCCGCCCTGTGCGGGCTTTGTTTATTCGATGGCGGGATTTTTCCTTGACGAGACCGACCGAGCGCTCACCATGACACTGAAAGACCAGATCACCGAGGACATGAAGACCGCAATGCGCGCCAAAGACGCGCCCCGGCTGTTGACCATCCGCGGGCTGCTCGCCGCGTGCAAGCAGCGCGAGGTCGATGAGCGCATCGTGCTCGACGACGCAGCGGTGATCGCCATCGTCGACAAGCTGATCAAGCAGCGCAAGGACTCGATCGCACAGTTCGGCGCTGCCGGTCGCACCGATCTGGTCGATAAAGAAGCCGCCGAGCTGCTGGTCCTGGAGGGCTACCTGCCGCAGCGTCTGAGTGCGGACCAGATCACCGCCGAAGTGCAGACAATCGTGACCGAACTCGGTGCGACCGGCCCGGGCGACATGGGCAAGGTGATGGCCGCTGTCAAATCTCGCTTGGCGGGCAAGGCCGACATGGGCCTGGTATCGGCGGCGGTAAAGCAGGCGCTGACCCGTTGAACCTGCTGAAGCCATCGAGCCCGCCGGATCGATCTCACCCGAAGGAATCGCCATGAGTCTGCCTCCCGCGCTGCCCACGATCAGGCCGCTGAGCCCCGATGTCAGCACCGCCGCGCAACTTGATGTGCAGGCCATGATCGCGTTGGCGCGAGCCGGCTTCAAAAGCGTGATCAACAACCGGCCCGATCACGAGGGAGGCCCCGATCAGCCGACCAGCGCTGAGCTCGAAGCTGCGGCGAACGCGGCGGGTTTGGTCTACGCGCACCTGCCCGTCGGCCCCTCGTATCAAAGCCCCGAAGAAGTGGTGCAGTTCCAGGGTCTGATGAACACGCTGCCCAAGCCCATCCTGGCGTTTTGCCGCACCGGCACGCGGTCCGGCAAGTTGTTCATGGCCGCGACCGCAGGCTGACTCCGTCGTCAGGCGGACGCGCTGAACGTGCTCGCGCTGTCGCGGCTGATCGATCGCTGCAACGACGCCGTCGGACGCTGGGTCGCCTGGCTGGTGCTGGCAGCGGTGCTGGTCAGTGCCGGCAACGCGGTAGTCCGCAAGCTGTTCGACACCAGCTCGAACGCCTTCCTCGAAATCCAGTGGTACCTGTTCTCGGCGGTGTTTCTATTGGCGGCCGGACACACGCTGCTGCACCAGCAGCATGTGCGC
>JANMTL010000187.1:0-3266 GCA_031390425.1 Rhizobacter sp. | reverse complement strand
CCGCCAATGATGAGGATGGTGGTCGAGGCAAAGAACGACGGGCTGCTGGAAAGGCTTTGAATCACCACGCCATCGACCACGCGCACTTCGCGGTAGGTGGTTTGCAGCATCCATTCGCGGCGGATGCGGTTGGTCGAGGCCAGGATCGACGGCCGCCGGTGCGCCAGGTCGCGGGCGAACCAGGCGTAGCCGATCCAGCCGCTGAAAAATATCGCCAACCCCGCCCAGTCGTGCCAGGGCAGCAAGCGAAACACGTTGAGCACGACATCCATGATCGAATGTAGCAACTGGGGCTGTAGTCCGTCGCCCGCGTGCAGTGCGCCGGAGCGCTTAACTTTCGGTCGACCGCCCTAAGCTACAGACGCAGATAACGCGCCCATCTCGCCGCGCTTGAATTTGGCCATCATCTCGTCTGCTTCGACTGCAGAGTTGGCGATAAATGGGCCGCGCTGCACCACCGGTTCGTTCAAAGGAGCGCCGCAGATCATCACGACTCGGGCGCGCACGGCACCCGATTGCAACTGCACCATCGGCTGGTTGCCTGTAAACCGCACGGCGTGGTGTTGACCAACGCTGCCTGCGGCGGTAATCAACTCACCAGTAATGACAAGCGCGAAGGCGGTAGCGGCTGCTGAAGGTACTGTCACGCTGGTGTGGGGCGGAAGTTCGATGTCAAGCAGCGTTAAAGGAGTGTGCGCTGGGAAAGGCACATCAACGTCGCCGAAGCGGCCCAACACCACCCGCACTACTGCGCCGCTTTCTGTTGTGACGCGGGCGACGTCGGTTGCAGCGCGATGGAACATGGCCGGCGCGGTATGCTTATTCGCTGTGCTCGAGTTGACGAACATTTGCAGTCCATGCACCACCTTGCCTTTGCTTGCGGGCAGTTCCTCGTGCAACACGCCGGTTCCTGCCTGTGTCCAGTGCAACGAGCCAGGATCGATGCGCAAGTGGTTGCCAAGGGAGTCGCGGTTGATAAAGCCGTCCTCGCTGTCGGTAAACAAGTACGTCACCGCTGAAAATCCAGCGTGCGGATGCGGCGGGAAGGTGGGCGTTGGCATGAAAAACTCGTCGATCGACACCACCGGGTCTAGCTCATCGGCATTCTTGGGGTGCAGCGACCACGCGCCCGATTCGGCATTGAATGCCGTCCATGGCATTTCAATGATGTGCGTCACGGGTCGAATTGAAAGAACTTCTGCGGTAGGCATCAGGGAACTCCTGTTGTGTGCAAAAACGGTTCAAGCCGCGAGATCGAATACCAGCACTTCGGCGTCGTGAGAGTCGGCCAGCAGCAAGCGGCTTTCACCCTCGAGCTTGACAGCATCGCCCCCCACCAACGGCTGGCCATTGACGGTGAGCGTGCCGCGCACCAAATGCACATAGACCTTGCGCTGCGGATCGAGCGCCATGTCGGCCCGCTCATCGCCATCGAACAGCCCGGCGCGAATCGACGCATCGGCATGCAAGGTCACCGAACCCTCGCGGCCGTCCGGGCTGGCGACCAGGCGCAGGCGGCCGCGCTTGTCCGCGGCGGCAAATTGCTTCTGCTCGTAGCCGGGTTCGATGCCGTGCTCGCTGGGCAGGATCCAGATCTGCAGCAAGTGCGTGGTCGCGTCGGGCGCGTGGTTGAACTCGCTGTGCTGCACGCCTCGCCCCGCGCTCATGCGCTGCACATCACCGGCTTCGATGACCGCGCCGGTGCCCAGGCTGTCTTTGTGCGCCAGCGCGCCGCTGAGCACGTAGGTGACGATCTCCATGTCGCGGTGGCCGTGCGTGCCGAAGCCGGTGCCCGCGGCGATGTGGTCGTCGTTGATGACGCGCAGATTGCCGAAGCCCATGTGGGCCGGGTCGTGGTATTCCGCAAACGAGAAGCTGTGGTGACTTTGGAGCCAGCCGTGGTCGGCATGGCCTCGGTCTTGACTCTTGCGCACTGTGAGCATGGAGACCTCCTGGGTTGTCTGATGCGTAGGTTTTCACTGTAGAAGCCAGCAGGCCGAACGGCGTGCAGCGCGGCTTGAAGCGAGCGTTCAAATAACATGAAGGCCCACCCACCGCCGCACCGCCATGACCCGCAACGTGCTGACCCCCGACGCGCTGACGATGATGGATGCCATCGCCCGCACCGGCAGTTTCGCCGCCGCTGCCCGCGAACTGGGCAAGGTGCCGTCGGCGCTGACCTACAACGTGAGACACCTTGAAGAAGCACTGGACGTGCTGTTGTTCGACCGCCGTTCGGGCCAGGCGCAGCTCACTGCTGCCGGCGAAGAATTGCTGCACGAAGGCCGCCGCCTGCTCGAGCAGATGGATGCGGTGGCGAACCGCGTCAAGCGCGTGGCCACCGGCTGGGAGACGCAGCTGACCATCGCCGTCGATGACGCGCTGTCGTGGCTGACGGTGTTCGAGTTGTGCGAGGACTTCTATGCGTTGCGGGCCGAAGGTCCGGGCACCCGGTTGCGGCTGCGCACCGAGGTGCTGGCCGGCACCTGGGAGGCGCTGATCAGCGGCCAGGCCGATCTGGCGATCGGTGTGGCCATCGACCGCGCGCCGCCGGCCGGGGTTCTGGTCGAGCCGCTGGGAACGATGGGCTTCGTGTTCGCCGTCGCGCCGCACCACCCGCTGGCGCGGGTACCCGAGCCGATCAGCGACGCGCTGCTGGTGCGCCATCGCGCGGTCGCGGTCGCCGATTCGGCGCAGCGCCACGCGCCGGTCACCGTCAACCTGCTGCCGGGGCAAGACGTGTTCACCGTGCCGACGATGCAGGCCAAGCTCGAAGCGCAGTTGCGCTGCCTCGGTTGCAGCTACCTGCCCGAGCCGATCGCCCGCGAGCACATCGCAGCGGGCCGGCTGGTCGCCAAGGCGGTCGAGCGGGCACGGCCGCCGGCGACCTTCAGCTACGCCTGGCGCATCCCGGCTGGGGCGCATGCTGCGGCTGTGGAGGCGGCCAGCGGCAAGGTCGGCAGTGGTCGATCGGTGCCGGTCGGCCTGGCGCTGCGCTGGTGGCTCGATCGGCTGGCCGCCCCGGCCACGCGCCTCGCGCTGCTCGAACGGCACGCCGGGCCGTGGCCGATGGGGTTCTGATCGCGCCGCCACCGATGTCCCGCCCGACCGGCCGCTTCGCGCCCTCGCCCACCGGCCCGCTGCATGCCGGCTCGATGGTGGCCGCGCTCGCGAGCTGGCTCGATGCGCGCGCGCAGGGCGGCCGCTGGCTGGTGCGCATCGAGGATGTCGACATGCCGCGCTGCGTCGCCGGCGCCGACCCGATG
>JANMTL010000178.1:0-2825 GCA_031390425.1 Rhizobacter sp. | reverse complement strand
TGACGATGCTGTCGCGCAGCAGCTTTTGCTCGCTGGTGAAGTTGAAGTCCATCAGCGCAGCTCCTTCAAGCGTTGGTAGTCAATCTTGTCGGTCGAGGTCTTGGGCAGGCTGTCAAACCAGGTGAACTGGTCCGGGATCATGTACAGCGGCAGGTTCTCGGCGCAAAAGCGCTTGATCTCAATCAGCGATGGCCGCTTTGCCTCGTGGCTGCTCAAGAACGCCGCGATGCTGACGCCAGCCTGCTCGTCGGCGAAGGCAACCACCGCCGCTTCCTTGACCTTGGGGTGGCCGTACAGGCCGGCTTCAATCTCGCCAAGCTCGACGCGGTAGCCGCGGCGCTTAACCATGCGGTCGCGCCGACCCAGGTAGGTGTAGCAGCCGTCCTGGTCTTGCGTCACGATGTCGCCGGTGCGATACCAAAGCGTTTCGCACAGCGTTGAATCGGCCGTCCGGAAAAACCCCTCGGCTGTCCGCTCGGGCAGCGCCCAGTAGCCTTGCATCACACCCGGCCCGGCAATGCACAGCTCGCCTTCACTGCCGTGGGCCACCTCGGCTCCGTGCTCGTGCAGCACGCGGCTGCGAAGATGTGAGCAGACTTTGCCGATGGGGTAGGGCTCTCGGCGCTCAGGCGGCACCGGCAACTGCACTTCATGGTAGGTGCAGACGTTGGTCTCGGTCGGGCCGTAAAGGTTGAAATAGCGCGGTTTGGGCAAGATCTCGCACAGCGCGCGCAGGTGCTTGACGGGAAATACCTCGCCAGCAAACAGCACCTGGCGCAGGGCCGAGTAGTCGTGCGTGGCGAGGCTGCCGAACTGCGCCAGCAACGCGAGGATCGACGGTGCGGAATACCAGATCGAGATCCGCTCATCGGCAATCAGTTGCGCCAGGCGCGGCGCGTCCTTGCCGATGTCCTCGCCGATCAGCACCAGCGCCGCGCCGTGCTTCAGGCTGACGTGGATATCGAGGATCGACAGGTCAAAGTGAAACGGCGCATGCGACGAGAATCGATCAGCGGCTGTCGGCTCGAAACTTTCGGAGCACCAGTCAACGAAGCTCACCGCGTTTTCGTGCGACAGCATCACGCCCTTGGGCTTGCCGGTCGAGCCCGAGGTGTACAGGATGTAGGCCAAGTCGTTGGCATGGCTACGCACGGTTTCAACGCGCGGTGCCGGGGCCACCTCGTCGGCAGCATCCAGCGCGGCGCGCAAGCCGGCACCGCAGGGCTGCTTGGCCGCTACGGCAATCATCGAAGGCGCAGCGCCCAGCCCTTCAAGCTCGGCACCGAGCTTTTCAACCAGCGCCGCTTCGACCACCACCACCTTGACCGCGCAGTTGTGCAGGATGTAGGCGCCGCGCGCCGCCGGGGCGCCGGGGTCGACCGGCACATAGGCGGCGCCTGCCTTGAGCACGCCCAGCAGCGTCGCCACCGAGTCAATCGACTTGCGCAGGTAGATGCCGACCCGGTCACCGCGGCCCACACCGAGCAGGGCCAAGCGGTCGCGCAGACGATCTGACAGGGCATCGAGTTCGCCATAGGTGATGGATCCGCTGCCAGGCTCCACCACGGCCAGCGCCTGCGGGCTTCGCCTAGCGCTGGCGACGAACGCTGCATGCAGGCACGCGCTGGCGTCCATCACACTACTCTCGGATTTTTCGACTGGAGCAGGCGCGCGATTTTGGCCAGGTCGTCCAGGTTTTCCTTGTCGACCTCATGCGGCGCAAAGCTCACGCCGTACTCTTCTTCCATGAACATCACCAGCTTGAGCGTGGCGATAGAGTCGAGAATGCCGCCGCTGATCAGCGGTGTCGTCTCGGTCAGTTCATCCGGGTTTTCGCCGGGCAGGAACTCCTGCATGATGAAGTTCTTGATTCTCTGCTTGAGGGCGTCGGTCATGGGATGGCTCCTGGGAAGGGGTGCTCGACTAAAAACGGGTTGAGATTCGGTTCACTTGGCGGATGAACGGACATCGAACAGGATCGCCGGATTGGCGGCCAGCGCGCGGTACAGCGCATCGGCGACCAACTGGTGGCCCAGAGCATTCGGGTGGTCGTCCCACTCGGCCAGACGCAGGGTCGTGAAATCGTGGCCCTGGTAGATGTCGGCCAGGTTGATGACGGCAAAGCCCGCTGCCGTGGCGATCTGCACGGTCTGCGGGGTCTCTTCCTGCCAGGTGCCTTCGCGAACCTGCGGCAGGAAAACCCAAACCGGCCGGATGTTCTGTTGCACGCAACGCTGGACGATCTGTTCGTAGACAGCTTGCAGGATTTCCGCGCCGTGCGGCTGCAGCAGCTTGAGCGCCGCTGCCTCGTCCATCCCGGAAGTCGCGCCGGATTTGTCGATGATCGCCTGCAGGGCCGGGTAGGGAATCGGCAAGCGCTTGTGGACGGCCTCGGCCAAGCTGGAGGCGGAGCGGCTGATCTCGCGCCCAGTGGCGACAAAGATGACGGCGTTGGGCGCAAAACCCAAGGCCTTGTCGAAGCTGACCAATACCACCGGTGGCTGGTAGCCCGGCACGCCGAAGTTCAGCAACTCGACTTGCTTGAAGGCACCGCTCAGCGGCGCGCGGTTCAAGCGTTCCTCCAGCAGCGCCTCAAATGTGGCACCGTCACCGACACCCCAGCCCATTACCGACGACGCGCCCAGCACGGCAGCGCGCAGCGTCTCGGCTGGCCGTTCCTTCGTGTAGTCCTTGTCGCGCATGCCCCAGCGGTTGATCGTGACCGTGCCGTACTTGGTGGTCGAGACGATGGACGGAATCAAGTCGTTCTGCGCGAACCCGCCGACGAATTGCTTGATCCCGACGTTCTCGACATCGAGCCAATT
>JANMTL010000170.1:0-4814 GCA_031390425.1 Rhizobacter sp. | reverse complement strand
AGCCCTCGAGCGTGCCGTAGCACGACAGGCCGCCCGCGGTGTTGAGCGAGCCGCTCCACACCGAGAACTTCTCTGCCTTGCTCTGCACGATCTTGCCGGTGCCGGCGTTCCAGGTGATGAAGTTGCCCATGCCACCATGGCTGCCCAGTGCCGGGAACATCGACAGCGTGGCGCCCACGTACGGTTGGCCTGCGGTGTACTCGACCTTGAACGGCTCGTAGTCCATGCAGACGTGGTTCGTCGGCACGTAGAAGAGCTTGGTCTCGGGGTCGTACGACGCGGGCTGCTGGTCCTTGCTGCCAAGCGCCGCCGGGCAGATGCCCTTGGTGTTGACGTCCGGCCCGCCCTTCGCGGTGGAGTACTTGGAAACGACTTGCGGACGACCCGTCTTCATGTCGACGTTCGTGGCCCAGTTCACCGTCGGGTCGAACTTCTCGGCCACCAGCAGCGCGCCGGTCACGCGGTCCAGCGTGTAGCCGAAGCCGTTGCGGTCGAAGTGCACCAGCGCCTTGGTCGGCTTGCCCTTGACATTGATGTCGGCCAGGATCATCTCGTTGATGCCGTCGAAGTCCCACTCGTCGAACGGTGTCATCTGGTAGACCCAGTTGACCTTGCCGGTGTCGACGTCGCGCGACCAGATGCTCATCGACCACTTGTTGTCGCCCGGACGCTGCGACGGGTTCCAGGTCGACGGGTTGCCAGTGCCGTAGTACACGGCGTTGGTTGCCTTGTCGTAGCTGTACCAGCCCCAGGTGGTGCCGCCGCCGATCTTCCACTGATCGCCCTTCCAGGTCTTCAGCGAAGAGTCTGCGCCGACCGGCGTGACCTTGCCGTCCGCCCAGGTGGTCGTTTTGGCCGGATCGATCAGCATTTCCGAATCGGGGCCGACGCTGTAACCCTTCCAGACTGGCTTGCCGGTGTTGATGTCATAGGCAGCCAGGTAGCCACGAACGCCCCATTCGCCGCCGGAAATACCGGTAATGATTTTGTCTTTGAAGACGTGAGGTGCGTTGGTGTTCACAGCGCCGAGTTTCGGATCACCGTTCTTGACCGACCAGATCAGCTTGCCGGTCTTCGAGTCAAGCGCGATCAAGTTGCTGTCGGCTTGCTGCAGGAAAACCTTGCCTTCGGCATAGGCCAGGCCGCGGTTGACCGTGTCGCAGCACATTTGCGGAATGACGGCGGGGTCTTGCTTCGGCTCGTACTTCCACTTGATCTTCTGCGTGTCGAGGTCGATCGCGAACACTTTGTTCGGGAACGGTGAGTGCAGATACATCGTCCCGTCGATCACCAACGGAGAGCCTTCGTGGCCCCGCAGCACGCCGGTGGAGAACGTCCACGCGACCTGCATCTTGCCAACGTTGCCCTTGTTGATCTGGTTGAGCTTGCTGTAGCGCTGGTTGAACATGTCACCCGCTTGCATCGCCCAATTCTTCGAGTTGGCAACATTCTTCTCGACATCTGCATTGGCAAGTGCCAAACCTGGTAACGCGAGCATTACTGCACCCAAACCACACACTGCTGTGCGTGTATTTGATCGCCCGGATTTTCCCATTGCTATCTCCTGTTGACAAAGGTGGAATGGCATGGCCGCGGGGTACCACCAAAATCCGCCGCGACCATCGAACACGCTGCCTAGATGGCAACCTTCGTGCCCGCTGATGCATGCTGCTGCGACCATAAATTCGCATGAAGCACGTCGGTTGATGTTCAGGAAAATTTCCCGTTTACCGTGCGATGGAAAACCCGTATTTCAAGGTCTTGTTGAATAGATTTTCTCGAAGCCGATGACATTCAAGGGAACGTCCCCATAGGGAAACTCCGAGAATCGGTAAGAGCGTGCATAACTCTGACTGGCGGCGAAGAAACGGCCGTTTCCCGACCCGTTGCCTTTGCGCCAGCCGCGCGCTGTACGCACTGTGTTTCGCAGTGGCACAGAGCGTTCTGAATGTGACACAGCCGTTACGCCTTGCCTGGGCGGAGGCGAACCGCCGCGATCACGGCGGCCCCTCAGTTCATTGCGCTCGCGGACAGGGGCCGGTCGGGCGGGTCCACTACAGTTCTCGGTCGAATGCCGCGCACCGCCGTTATTGCCCACCGCCCCGACCCGCAGCGCGGCCGCGTCGGCCTGCCCGAACTCGGTGGAGACAGCGCATGACCCCGGCAGAGCAATCGCGCCCAAAGCGTCCACGCTGGGCCACCGACCTGGGGTGGGTCGCCGCCGCGACGATCCTCTGCTACGTGCTCGCCATCCGCGTCGAGTTCAACGAGTTGTTCTTCGGCAAGCTCGCGAAATACGAACGCTGGCAGGCCGATGAACTGCCGCTGACCATCACCGTGTTGGCCGTCGGGCTGGCCTGGTATGCGTTCAGGCGCCGTCGCGAGGCACGGCGCGAACTGCGCCTGCGTGAGCAGGCCGAAGCGCGCATCGCCGACCTGCTCGCGCACAACCGCGAGCTGTCGCAGCAACTGATCGGCGTCCAGGAAAACGAACGCCGCGCGCTGGCGCGTGAACTGCACGACGAGCTGGGGCAGGGCTGCAGCGCCATCCGTGTCGAAACCGCCTTCATCCGCCACTGCGGCGTCGCCGACCATGCCGAGGCACTGCGCGCCGCTGCCCGTGCCGATCAAGCAGCGCAGGCGCTCTACAACGCGGTGCGCGGCATGCTGCGCCGCCTGCGTCCGGCCAACCTCGACAGCCTCGGCCTGGTGGCGGCGTTGCAGGAGCTCTGCGAGTCGTGGGAGGAGCGCAGCGGCGTCGATTGCACCTTTCACCACACCGGCATCTCGGATTCGCTGGGTGACGCGGTCGACATCGCCGTCTACCGCATCACACAGGAAGCCCTGACCAACGTGATGCGACACGCGCAAGCCAGCTGCGTGCGGGTGGTGTTGGCGCACGCGACCGGGACGGTTGTCGAAGGCGACCCCGCGGTCCCCAGCGTGCACCTGAGCATCCAGGACGACGGCTGCGGCATCGATCCCGCTGCGTCGATTCACGGCCTCGGGCTGCTGGGAGCGTCGGAGCGCGCAGCCGGGTTGGGTGGCGAGCTTCGGGTGCAAAGCACACCGGGCAGCGGGGTGCAGGTGTCGCTGTGGATTCCGCTGCCCACTGCTGCGGGGGCGCCTGCCGGATCGGTTCAGGCGGCCGACGCAGAGACCGCCCGGTTCGCGGACACCCCGGCAGCCGCCAGCCTCACCGACGCGGGGCACCGATGATCCGCGTCATGCTCGCCGACGACCACCCGGTGGTGCGCAGCGGCTACCAGCGCCTGCTGGAGCAAGCCGGCGACATCCGCGTCGTCCACGAGGCCACCGATGGCGAAAGCGCCTATGCCGCTTTCGTTGCCGACCCGCCCAATGTGCTGGTGACGGATTTGTCGATGCCGGGCGGCGGCGGCCTGACGCTGATTCGCCGCGTGATGCAGCGCAGCCCATCGGCGCGGGTGCTGGTCTTCAGCATGCACGACAGCGCGCAGCTCGTGCGGCGTGCGTTCGAGGCCGGCGCGCGCGGCTACCTGACCAAAGCGAGCGCGCCGGATTGCCTGATCGATGCGGTACGCGCGCTGCACGCCGGCGAGCGCTACCTCAGCCCCGACCTGCCCGCCGCGCTGCTGCAACGCGACCCCGAGCAAGAGGCCGAGCGCCTCGCCTCGCTGAGCGCCCGCGAGTTCGATACCTTTCGCCTGCTCGCCCAGGGCCATTCGGTCACCGAATGCGCAGCGGCGCTGAAGCTGAGCACCAAGACCATCTCCAACCAGCAGACCCTGATCAAGGAAAAGTTGGGCGTGTCGACCTCGGCGGCGATGGTTCATCTGGCGATCCGGCACGGCGTGATCAGCGATTCGGGTATGTAGTCGCCGACTCCGGTTCGATCAAGCCAGAGGTTGACTACTCGGCCATCCGGCCGGCGTTTACCTGTCAGATCTGACACCCACGTTGTAGGGGGTTACGCATCGCCGTTTTCACTTCGACACTCGACGCGGTGAAGAGACTCTGAGCGGTACTGCCACTGATGATGGACTGATCAGGCCTACCTTATGCAGTAATAACTAGCTTCACTAATTTATGTCATATGAGTATTAAATTTATTTTTAGAATACTTTTTAGTTGCTTTTTGAGCGTAATATCAACTTTGCTATGTGTTTATTTTATAATGTATGTTACAGAAGCATATTATATTTACAATAATAATATTAATGCAGCAATTGACTTATCTAATGATTACGGATTAGGGCTTCTATTGCTTGCAACATCCTCCTTAGGGGCAATAATAATATATCCGATAGGGGTGTATTTGTGGTATGTTTTTTTAAAACCTTTCTTTACTAGGTATTCTCAAACTGAGGAGAACTCATGAGTGCTTCATGTTCTTTGCCAAATGGCGGCTATAGCGCTCCTTCCGGCGTCAACGTTGAAAACAATATGAGTGAGGCTGGACAAAACGCCAATCCCAGCGCAGCTGGGGATAGCTTCAAATGGTTTTATGAAAGAGTAAGAAATAATGCTGCTGGAACCCAACCAAACTCATGGGACTACAAACAAGTAAATGATATTTACGAAGGATTTGGAAATTTTAATTATGGCGCAACAGGTGCTGCAATGGGGATACCCGATTGGGTTCTGTTAAGGACTGCTGGTCTTGCGTCAATTCGCAGTGAAGTCAGTCGTGTGTCGATTTGGGGTGTGCCATTTGGTCCACCGCCTTATGGAGATGACCCGAAAGATCAGCAAGCAATAAAGGATGGCATAGAATACGCTCGGTGCAACGGGTATAATAATGTACCGCCATTATTTCCGAATCAAGGTATACA
>JANMTL010000165.1:0-2721 GCA_031390425.1 Rhizobacter sp. | reverse complement strand
TCGCCTTCGAGCGTCTGGTCCGGGTGTTCGTGACTCCAGCGTTCCAGGTGCTTGTGGGCGTTCTCGATCATCACGACCGCCGCATCGACCATCGCACCGATCGCGATCGCGATGCCGCCGAGCGACATGACGTTGGCATTGACGCCCTGGTAACGCATGACGATGAAGGCCATCAAGATGCCCAGCGGCAGCGACACGATGGCGACGAAGGCCGAGCGCAGGTGGAACAGGAAGATGAAGCACACCACCGCGACCACCGCGAACTCTTCGAGCAGCTTGCGGCCCAGGTTGTCCACCGCACGCTCGATCAGGCCGGAGCGGTCATAGACCGGCACGATTTCCACGCCCTTGGGCAAGCCGGCCTGCAGCGTCTTGAGTTTCTCCTTGACCGCGGCAATCGTTTCCAGCGCGTTCTTGCCCGAGCGCATCACGATCACGCCGCCGGCCGCCTCGCCCTCGCCGTTCAGTTCGCCGATGCCACGCCGCATCTCGGGCCCCACCTGGACGCGCGCCACGTCACCGAGCCGCACCGACACGCCCGCTGCGGTGGTCAGCAGCGGCACCTTGCGGAAATCATCCAGCGACTGCAGGTAGCCGGACGCGCGCACCACGTACTCGGCTTCGCCGAGTTCGAGCACCGAGCCGCCCGCCTCCTGGTTCGCCTTCTGGATCGCCTCCGCCACCCGGGTGTGCGGGATACCGTAGGCGGCCAGCTTGTCGGGGTCGAGCAGGATCTGGTACTGCCGCACCATGCCGCCAACCGAGGCGACCTCTGCGACGTTCAGCACCGTCTTCAGTTCGAACTTCAAGAACCAGTCCTGCAAGGCGCGCAGTTGCCCCGCATCCTGCGTGCCGCTGCGGTCTACCAGCGCGTACTGGTAGATCCAGCCGACGCCGGTGGCGTCGGGCCCGAGGGTGGCTTTCGCGCCGGATGGCAGGTTGGCCTGCACCTGGTTCAGGTACTCGAGCACGCGCGAGCGCGCCCAGTACAGATCGGTGCCGTCCTCGAACAGCACGTACACGAACGAGTCACCGAAGAACGAGTAGCCGCGCACCGTTTTCGCACCCGGCACCGAGAGCATCGTCGTCGTCATCGGATAGGTGATCTGCTTTTCGACGATGCCAGGCGCCTGGCCGGGGTAGGTCGTGCGGATGATCACCTGCACATCCGACAGGTCGGGCAGTGCGTCGAGCGGCGTGCGCAGCACCGAGTACACACCCCAAGCGCTGAGCATCAGCGTTGCCAGCAGCACGAGAAAGCGGTTGGCGATCGACCAGCGGATCAGCCGGGCGATCATGGCTTGCTTCCGGAAGCTGCCGGTGATGAAGGTTTGCGCTCCGGCGGAAGCGGTGTCGTGGCGGTGAGCTGCGGCATGTCTTTCGGGTCCATGAAGAACTCGAAGTCGATGCGGTCCCCCGCTTTCAGGCCGCGCGGCACGCCGCCCTGTGGCAGCCTGAAGTCCATCGTCATCTCAGGCCACTTGAGCGATGCGATGGGGCCGTGCGACAAGGTCATCGTGTCGCGACCGATCGCCTCGATCCTGGCCGTGCCGCTGTGGCGCGGCGCGGAGCTTGCCCCGGTCGGCGGCGGCTCGACCTCGAGCCTGGCCTCGACACCCTTCAGGCTGGCCTCGGAGTCGATCAGGAATTGAGACGACACCACGATGCGTTGCCCGAGCTGCAGGCCCCGCCTGACCTCGGTCTGCCCGCCGCTCTCGATGCCGATCTCGACGGTGACGGGTCGAAAACGGCCGCGGTCCTCACCCTGCTCCGCCAGCATGACGACCGTTCGCTTGCCGGTCTGGATGATGGCCTCGGTGGGCACCAGCAAAGCCTTCTCATTGCGGCTGTCGATGAACTGCATTTGCACGAACATGCCGGGCACCAACGCGCCGTTGATGTTCGCCAACTGGACCCGCGCCTTCAACGTGCGGGTGGTCGGGTCGACTTCGGGCAGGATGGCCTGAACCCTGCCTTCGAACGATGCACCGGGCAAGGCGGGGCTCCGGGCCTGCACCCTCGAGCCTGGGCGCAACAGCGCCGACTGGCTCTCCGGCACCTCGGCATTGGCCCACACCGTGGACAGGCCATTGATGCGGAACAGCGTCGCACCCGGCGCGACCGTCATGCCCTCGCGCGCCGTCAGCTCGGTGACGACGCCGCCGATCGGCGCCACCAGCGTGACGCGTGGCTGCGCTCGCCCGCTGCTCTCCACGAGCGCAATCTGCGCATCGCTCATGCCGATCAGGCGCATGCGCTGGCGTGCGCCGTCGACGAGCGCCGCGAGGTCGGTGCCCTGCATGCGCCGGACCGACAGGAACTCCTCCTGCGCGGCAATCCACTCAGGCACATAAAGCTCGGCCAGCGGCTGCCCCTGCCTCACGCGATCGAGCGTGGCGCGCACATGCAAGCGCTCTACGTAGCCGGTGGCGCGCGCCTGCACGATGACCTGGTCGCGCTCGTTGAAGGCGATGCTGCCGACCGCCGCGACCTGTGGCGACAAGCTGCCTTGCGTCACCGCTGCCGTGCGCACGCCGAGGTTCTGCTGGATGCGCGGGCTGACGGTGACCCGGCTGCCGTCGCCGTCGCTGTCGGCGTACACCGGCACCAGCATCATGTCCATGAACGGCGACTTGGCCGGCTTGTCGTACTTGTTCCCCGGCACCATCGGCCTCGTGGTCGTGATGGCAGCCGGTGCGCTCGGCGCCGCGGGTTATGGCC
>JANMTL010000134.1:0-2845 GCA_031390425.1 Rhizobacter sp. | reverse complement strand
GGTTGACTTGCCCGTCCGCCCAGCCGCCGCCGAAGGGCAAGTTCCGAGGTACAGCGGTCAGCCGCCCGACGAACCGGCCAAAGTCAGGTATCGGTGCCCGCGGTCATTCGCCCGCGAATCCTGACTGGCTGCACCCAGTCTTGACCGGCCAGCCAATCGGCGAGACCGAGCAGCGCTTGACGGCTTGACGGTCAGCGCTCACGGAAGGCACCTCGCGTCTCCTGCTCCTGAGGCCTGAGCCTTTCGGCCGGCACCTGCGCCCCCTTCGTGCGACCCGTTTCCGCCAAGAGTGGCATCTCACTCACATATCGAGTGACGGACTCCGCCAGTTGTCGATCGGAGTAGTCGCCCGACGCCGCCAATGCCTGCGCAATCGCTCGCCAGGCATCGACTGCGGCCGCGCGGGTTGCTATCGTGTTTGCACTGCGCTTTGTCGTCGGCCGGCTTGTGCGCAGCCGCCCGTCTTCATTCGCCTTGATCCGCCATAGCGGGTCGTAGTTGCGAGTGCGGCCACGCGTCGCCTGCCGCGTTGCCTCAGCCGCGACGCCGTAGCCGCGCAGCTTCTCGGCGAAAGTCTCTCGCCAGCGGTGCAGATCGGCCTTGCGCGGGTTCAGGCGCTTGCCGTGTTTGGACTCCGCCCGCACGCTGATGTGCACGTGTGGGTTGGCCTGGTGATCGTGCAGCACCATCACGTACTTGTGATCTGCCAGTTCGACCTGCGCGAACTCACGCGCGGCACGCTGGACGGTGAGCGGATCGGTCCCGCGCGGCATCGACAGCATGATGTTGAAGGCCTCGCGCCGCCGACCGGGTTTAGCAATGTCGTCGATCAAGCTTCCCCCGAGGCGCCAGTCGTCAGCGAGCTCGGGCAGCACGTCTTTGCCGCGCATCGTCTCTCCGCGCTCGTCCTCAATGTCGAGCCGGCCGTTCTTGCTGATGTAGCGGAAGTGCGCGGCGATGGCCCTCATGCCACGCCCGCCCCCTGTGACCTTGACCATCACCTGAGGCGCGCGCCGCACCACGGTCGCCTCGATGCGTTCACGGATCGCAGCAGCACGTTGTCGCGCAGCGTTGATGCCGAGCTTGGGTTGCGGCTTCGTCTTGACGACACGGTTGCCGGGGTAGAAGAGCCGGTCACCCCATTGGATGAGGATTCCGTCGATGTTCGGTGCTTGAGACATGCGGTTCTCCAGTTGGTCAGGTGGCGGGGTGAATCGGTGCGTCCGCACGATGGCTGCGCGGCCGCAGGTCAGCCAACACGCCAGCGGCCAGCGACAGGTGGCTTCGCACATCGCCGGCGAGCGTGTCGAGCCGCTCGCGGTATTCCCGGGCGGCGCGCACATTGCCTTGACGCAGCAGCGAGGTCAGGTGATGAATGTCGCGGCTGAGGGTCGAGAGCTCGGCGCTGGACCCGATCAGGGCCGCGATGTGTGCGTCGCGGCTCGCACCACCGAGCAACGCGGGCACGCCCGCAACAAGGCCTGCCACAAAAGCGCCGGGAGCAAGTCCAGCCTGGCGCGCTGCCGCAAGGGTGGCACCGGCCTCCTCGCGGCTCATGCGCAGCGACAACCGCACCCGACCTCCCATCGGCAACGGGGCGCCCGCTGCAACGTCATCAAGGCTCGGCGGTTTGGTCCGACCGAGCGCGTCGATCAATGCGTCCCGGACCAGTCCGGAAGGCGAGACGCCCCGGGCACGAGCCCGCTCGAACAGCGGGGCTTTCAAGCCGCGCAAGTCGACGCTGATTCGATCTCTCGACGAGGGTGCCATACCCGAGCCTCCTGACATGCGGAGCGTGTCAGACAACGGCGCCACCGCGCCTATCTCTGCACTCACCTACGCATTCATATTCGTCTCGAATCGTGGTCAGCGGACCGATGATTTGGGACGAAGAATCATCGCCAAGCCGAGGCTTGGCGGCCGAGTTGTCAAGCTGCTTGACAACAGCGCTGAACCCGGTGCGGTGCGCTCGAAGTAGTAGACCGTATCGGCACCGCCACCGTCCGGTTCACCCAGATGCGATTTCAATTTGGAGCGACGAGCAGCCGGGCGAAGTCGTTGGCTGTACTTCCGCTTAGACTTAGACTGGATGCAGCCCTTCGACCTGCGGCGCAGAATGTCCGCGGCCGCTGCAATCGGTCGTTGGTGCCTTTCGGTGCCGGACGGCTGATCTGAGCTTGCACAATGTGTTCATGCCGCGAAACGTGGCCCATGTCACGGCCTGTCCATCGAAGCGTCCGTCGAGGCCGACGAGCAGCGGACGCATTAGCACGCTCGGGCTGGAGTGCATAGTCCTTTAATCTAGACGAAGCGCCAAGCCAGATAGCCTCCTCGAAACGTCAGCGCCGACCGCAACTGCTCAAGCATCCATCAGTTTTGTGTCCAACCTTAAGGCAACCAGCATCGAGATCTACGTCGGCGCGGCGATTGAGCATGCGTCGGAGCAACGCGTGCTGCAGCTACTGGTCGATGAACTAGACCAGTCGGGCCGATGGGCGATGGTCATTGCCAACGTTCACATCGACTCGCATCAAGTTGACTTCATTGTTGGATCCGAAGCGCATTGCCTTCTGATCGAAGCCAAGACCTACTCGCGACCGGTTCGCGGCAAGCCAAACGGCGACTGGCACCTCGAACTTGGACCAGATGCATGGCGGCGCACTCGTAACGCGTACCAACAGGCTCTGGGCGCAAAGAACTCCCTGCGCGACTCCATGGGCAGGCTAGACGGCGAGCTGCAAGGCTATCCCGATGCGTCTGTCGTGTGTGTGCCGAGTCTGCCCCGTGGTTCGAACATAACGGCCTCGGACTTCAAGGTGCGCGTCGAATCGCTCGAGGAGCTTCG
>JANMTL010000119.1:0-2405 GCA_031390425.1 Rhizobacter sp. | reverse complement strand
CCTCACCGCCCTGGTGGTGCTGCGCCTGGAGCCTGCTGACGACGCACCCACGCTGGCCGACCTGGCCCATGCGCTGGATCGCCCGAAGCGCCCGCTATTTATCGGCCGCAAACCCTGTCTCCCCACGGGCAGGTTGATCGACGGTTGGATCGACGCCGACAACGTGCTGGCGGCATTGACACAGTTGCCCTTGGCCCCAGGTACCGATTCGATCAGTGGTGTGCGTGCGCAGTGGCCCGATGGTGAAGGTGCGCTCACGAACGACCGGGTGCTCGATGTGTGTGACGAGCGCAACTGGCGCAGCGGTGTGCATGGCGGATGGCGGCCCGTGCGCGAGGGGCAAATTCGGGCGCAGAAGGAAATCGCATGAACGCATCCGCGTTGTATTTGCTGCACACGCGGCCCGATCCACGTCGCCTTGCGGTCTGGGCGGCCAGTCACCGCGTGTTGCCCGCGAACCAAGGGGATATGGGTTACGCGCTGCATGGTTTGCTGCTGGCTGCATTCGGTGACGCTGCCCCGCAGCCGTTTGCCTACGAAGACGAGACTCAGGCTTTGTTGGCCTACACCGCGATGACGCCCGACGACATGGCGCGTCGAGTGGCGCTCGCCGATCCCGAAGCTGTCGAGGCGCTGGGGCTGTGCGCGACGGCCGGTGATGCCGGCTACCGAATGCGCCAGTTTCCAACGCACTGGCCCGCAGGGCATGTCTTGCGCTTTCAGGTGCGTGTGCGCCCCATCGTGCGTGAAGGCAAAACAGGGCGCGAACGCGATGCGTTTTTGGTGGCCGCTGATCGGGCCGACGGCGCACCGCTTGATCGACAAACGATTTATGTGCAGTGGCTGAAAGAACAACTCGGCGTGCGCGAAACCGGCCCGCGCGAGGCGTGGCAGGGCGCGGTCGAAATCGTCGATGCAAATCTGGAGCGCTTCCGCCTGCTGGACGTGCTGCGGCAAACGCAACGCACGACGCCCGAAGACGCACGCAAGCGGCGCGCCGTGGGTGGCCCCGATGCCGTCATTCAGGGTCACCTGCGAGTCACTGACCCCGCGTCATTTACCCACTTGTTGACACGCGGCATCGGTCGGCACCGGGCCTTTGGCTTTGGCATGCTGATGCTGCGCCCCGCAGCCTAAAGTCGTTGCATGCTCAAAGGTCGATTGGGGCTGGAAAAGGCCCGCATTCCGCACGCCGACCGGCACGGCCTGTTATGGCTGGAGCGCGGCGAGCTGTGCGTGGTGGACGGTTGCTTGCACTTCGGTCGCGGCCTCGACGCCTTGACGCCGATGCTCGACCAGATTCCGCATCAGGCCGTGTCGATGATCTTGCTGGGCCCGGGCAGCAGCGTGACGCATGACGCGCTGCGCTTGCTGGCGCGCCATGGCACTTTGCTGGCGGCCGTGGGTGTGGATGGCGTGCGCTCGTACACCGCACCGCCGTTGATGCCGGATCGCTCCGACGTGGCACGGCGACAGGCTGAGCTGTGGGGCAACCCGCGCCGCCGAATCAGCGTGGCTCGCCACATGTATGCCTTGCGTCTGGGCGAAGTGCTGCCGCATCGAGACCTCGACACCTTGCGCGGCATCGAGGGTTCTCGGGTCAAAAACATTTATCGCCTGATGGCGGACAAATACGGTATCGACTGGAAAGGCCGCATCTATGACCGCGCCAATCCCGACGCCACTGATTTGCCCAATCAGGCCATCAATCACGCAGCCACTGCCGTGCAAGCGGCGGCAGCGATCGCGGTTCAAGCCCTCGCTGCGTTGCCGCCACTGGGCTTTATTCACGAGGACTCGGGGCAATCATTTGTGCTGGACGTTGCCGACTTGTTTCGCGACAGCATCACCTTGCAGATTGCGTTCACGGCCGCCAAACAAGCGGCGCAGTCGGATCAAACCGTGGACCGATTGGTGCGGCGGGAGGCTGCCACCGTGTTTCGCAAGCAGCAGGTGATCGCCTCGATGATCGATCGGATCAAACAGGTTTTACGGATGGACGAGGTGGGCCATGGCGCTGGTGATGATCGTGACGCGTGACGTGGCCGACCGGTTTCGGGGCTTCATTGCCTCGGTGATGTTGGAGGTGGCGCCGAGCGTTTTCGTGTCGCCACGGATGAGTCCTGGTGTGCGTGGGCGCGTGTGGGACGTGCTGTCTGACTGGCACCGACAGGAACCAAGAGGCAGTTTGGTCATGGTGTGGCGCGACTTGAACACCACGGGCGGCGTCGGGTTGGCACAGCTTGGCACACCGCCCCGCGAGCTGGTCGAGCTTGACGGCATGTGGTTGACCCGCCGAATGAAGACGGCTTAGCTCTTTAACATTTTGATTGTGTTTTAGTAGTTTTCCTTTTCAGATCAGGAGGTTAACTACAAGAGGTTGCCCCGCGCGAGCGGGGATGGAC
>JANMTL010000096.1:0-1806 GCA_031390425.1 Rhizobacter sp. | reverse complement strand
GTGCGCGGCGGCCCGACCTACCGCGAAGCCCAGTTGTGCATGGAAATGATCGCCGACACCGGCCGCCTGGCCAGCCTCGACGTGATGGAACTCAACCCCGCCCTCGATGTGCGCAACCAGACCGCCGAAGTGGCCGTGGATTTGATCGAGAGCCTGTTCGGCAAGAGCACGCTGATGCGGCGGTGACGAAAAGCCGGGTGGTCGAACTCTTACTTTCCACCCGTCATCTGGAAAATAGGCCTGACTATTTTTCAGATGCCACTCGATCAGTCAGGTCGAAGCCTTGCCTGCTGAAACGCGGTGGCGGTCACGCGCAGGAGTGAGACATGATGGCCGTCCGCCATGGCGAAGTCATCGCAACTGGCTTCTCCGCGCGGCTCTGAGGCTGCGTGGTCCACCGCACAGACCGATGCGACCGATGCCGCTACTTTGCGCCATCCATTGCATCGCCTGTGATGGTCAGGCAAGCGTACTCCTCAGCGACTCGGCCCGAAAGCATCACGTGACCTCCACATCGACGACCGCGTTACCGCGAGCCCAAGCCGCACCCACCGCGGCGCCGTGGTTGTGGATGAAACTGGCCTCGGGCTGCGTCTGCCGGGCTCGAAGACGTTGTTTCGCATCTACGGGCTGGCCGAAGCGCATGCCATCCACGACTTCAAACAGTCGGGGTCTTCCGACAACTTTTCCGACCTGGCTTTCCAGCCACTCGATCGTGCGAACGGCCGAAAAGGCAGGTCCAAGTTCACTGCCGAAACCTCGCGCTTCGGCTTCGGGACATTAACGCCGACGGCCTCAGGCCCGCTCAAATCCAAGGTCGAGGGCGATTTTATTCATACGGGTCCGACAACCGGAATCGCTGAAGAATGTAGAGCTCAGCGGCGAATTGATCTTTGGCAAGCGCAAGACGTTCGACAGCGAATCCGGCACGCTGTCCAGGCTCGACCTGATGGGACGCTACAGCTTCTGACGCAGCCTCGGTCTCTACTCGCAAAGGCAGACCGTCTGGCGGTCGCACGCAGCAGCGGCGCCCGCGGAGCGAATCGCCGCTTGTCGACGATGGGCGTCCGAGATGCCCACTCCCGAAAGCCCCGTCCTGGATCGGCACCCGCCCGATCAGTCACACGGCCCGTGCCGTTGCCTGAAAACACCTGGCTCAATGGCGCCGGGATCACCGAACAGCCCCCGTCGCGCGGCCCGGGCCTCTTGCTCCTCGGTGGCGTATGGGTCGGCCACGCCGTGACGGCGATGGCTCCACGCGTGGCCTTCGCGGACCATCCACGCGCCGACATCCTCGCCGCGCCGGTGCACTTCACCGAGCGATCGACCGTAGCTGTCCTTGCCGACCACCCGCACGAACACCGTGGTGTGCAGCACGCGCGATGTCAATGCGAGGGTGGCTGCGTGACCTCCCGATTGACAGCGCTCCGGCGCGTCGATGCCGAGCAATCGCACTTTCACGGGCTCGCGCAAATGCGCATCGCCGACAGGCCGCACCCACAGCGTGTCGCCATCGGTGACGCGGATGGCGACGCCGGTCAGCGTGCGCGCGACGGGCTTCGCGGCGGCATCGAATGAGGCGCTCACGGCGACCAGCAGCGCCGCGACGATCAGCGCGCGGACCACCAGACCCACAGCCACCATGTCGCACCAGCCAGCAACAGCGCCCACACGATCACGATCAGTGCTGCGCCCCACCACAGGCGCGGCACGCGCTGCGGGTGGGCTTCGGCTTCGCGCAGCAGAGACTCCCAAAGCGGCTTGGGCGTCAGGCGGATCACCAGCGCCACGCCCAACGGCACCAGC
>JANMTL010000086.1:0-2181 GCA_031390425.1 Rhizobacter sp. | reverse complement strand
GATCGGTGCGAGCCGCTTGAACGGCGCGTTTGTCTACCAGGCCGGGCGCAGCGTGCCGTTGCTGGTCGGCCGACTCGGCGGCAGCCGGTTGTTGCTGGCCGACCTCGGGCCGGTACTCGGCAGCACCCCCGCCGCGCCGATGGCCTCGGCTTCGGCGCCGGGCCCGGTGGTGGAGGTTTCTGGCAAGGTCAAGGGCAAGGTGCTGCCAGCGCGTCCGTTCGACCTCGCGGCGTTGCGCGTGATGGACGCCAATGTGCTCATCGACGTCGCCGAGGTCGACCTGAACACCAGCCTGCTCGAACCGCTGCGCCCGCTGCGCGGCCATCTGCAACTCAATGGCGGCGTGCTCAGCCTGAGCGACCTCGACGCCCGCACCGCAGACGGACGCCTGACGGGCCGCTGGAGTCTCGACGGCCGAGGAAGCGAGGCGCTGTGGGACGCCGACCTGGGCTGGAGCGGCGTGCGGCTCGAACGTTGGATTCGTCAATCCCGCGCCGGAGACGCGCCGCCGTATGTGTCGGGCCGACTGAGCGGTCGGGCGACGTTGAAAGGGCAGGGCCGTTCGACTGCCGACATTCTCGCCAGCCTGAACGGCCGGGTGCGCACCGAGCTGAACGGCGGCGCGGTCTCGCACCTGATCGTCGAAGCCGCCGGACTCGACGTAGCGCAAGCGCTTGGCGTGCTGTTCAAGAACGACGATGCGCTGCCGCTGGGTTGCGCCGTGGCCGACCTGGACGCTGCGGCCGGCGTATTCCGCCCGCGTGTGATGGTGCTCGACACGACCGACTCGGCGGTGCTGATCGATGGTTCGATGTCGCTGGCCGCCGAATCGCTCGATCTGCGCGCGGTGGTCAGCCCGAAGGATTTCAGTCCGCTGACGCTGCGCTCACCGCTGCGCGTGCGTGGCAGCTTTACCGATCCCCAGGTGTCGTTGGAGGCGGAGCCGATCGCCAAAAAGGTGGCGGCTTCGCTGCTGCTGGCGTTGTTGAACCCGTTGGCGGCGTTGATCCCGCTGATCGACACCGGCAATGCCGATCGGGCCGAGCGCCACGCCGCTGGCTGCCGCAGCCTGATGCAGCGCAGCGCCGCTGCCAAGCTGTAAAAAAACCCGATGAACACCGCCCGCATCGAATCCGACAGCTTCGGCGAGATCGACGTACCGGGCGATGCGCTGTGGGGCGCGCAGACCGAGCGCAGCCTGCGCTTCTTCGCGATCGGCGAGCAGCGCATGCCGCTGTCGCTGATCCATGCGATCGCCTGGGTCAAGTGGGCCGCAGCGGCGGTCAACCACGATCTGGGCCGGCTGGGTGCGGCCCGTGCGCAGGCCATCGCCGACGCAGCGCTGCGCGTGGCGGCGGGCGAGTTCGATGCGCAGTTCCCGCTGTCGGTGTGGCAAACCGGCTCGGGCACGCAGAGCCACATGAACGTCAACGAGGTCGTGGCCCACCTGGCTTCGCAGGCGCTGGCGGGCGGTGACGTTGGCGGCGTGGACGCGGCGGCCACCGCCGCCAAGGCCATCCACCCGAACGACGATGTGAATCTGGGGCAGTCGTCAAACGATGTGTTCCCCACCGCCATGCACCTTGCGGTGGCCCTGCAGGCGCGCGATCACTTGCTGCCCGCGCTGGCCGAATTGCGCGCTGCGCTGGCCGCCAAGGCGATCGCGTTCGAGCCGGTGGTGAAGATCGGCCGCACGCACCTGCAAGACGCGACCCCGGTGACCTTGGGCCAGGAGTTCGGCGGCTACGAAGCGCAGCTCGCGTTGTGTCACGAAACCCTGCGCCACGCGCTCGGGCCGGTGCACGCGCTGGCGATCGGCGGCACGGCGGTCGGCACCGGCTTGAACACGCACCCCGAATTCGGCTCGCGCGTCGCCGCGCTGCTGGCCAGCCGGCTCGACTTGCCGCTGCAGCAGGCCGGTAATCTGTTCGCCGCGATGGCGGGCCACGAAGCGCTGGTCGCTTTTCATGCGGGTCTGAAGATGCTGGCGATCGCGCTGACCAAGATCGGCTGCGACATCCGCCTGATGGGCAGTGGTCCGCGCGCAGGCATCGGCGAGTTGCGCCTGCCCGAGAACGAGCCGGGCAGCTCGATCATGCCGGGCAAGGTGAACCCGACCCAGGTCGAAGCGCTGACGATGGTGTGCGCGCAGGTGATGGGTCATGACGCGGCGATCGGCTT
>JANMTL010000061.1:0-13101 GCA_031390425.1 Rhizobacter sp. | reverse complement strand
GCGCTCGGGATGGGCCGGGTGCACCGGCGCGTGGCAAGGCTCGCGGTGCGACTCGCTGCCGAACACGTCGGCGAAGTTGGACAGCTTGAGTTTCAGCGGGTCGAGCACCGCGCAGGCGCGTGCTGCTTTCGGGTCGAGGTCATCGCGCAGCGCGATGTCGATGGCCGAGTAGTCGAGCCAGCCACCGGCCTTGCTGACGCCACTGCGCTCGGCCAGCAGTTGAAGGCTCTCAGCCGTGTAGCCGCGCCGACGCAGGCCGACCAGCGTCGGCAGGCGGGGGTCGTCCCAGCCGTCGACGTGACCTTCGTCGACCAGTTGCTTGAGTTTGCGTTTGCTGGTGACGATGTAGGTGATGTTGAGCCGCGCGAACTCGTACTGATGCGGGCGCGGCTGCGCGGTCAGCCCGAGCGTGCACAGCGTGTCGAGCAGCCAGTCGTAGAACGGGCGCTGGTCCTCGAACTCGAGCGTGCAGATGCTGTGGGTGATGTTCTCCAGCGCATCCTCGATCGGGTGCGCGTAGGTGTACATCGGGTAGATGCACCAGGTGTCGCCGGTGTTGTGGTGCGTCGCGCGCTTGATGCGATAGAGGGCCGGGTCGCGCAGGTTGATGTTGGGCGAGGCCATGTCAATCTTCGCGCGCAGCACCGCGGCGCCGTCGGCCAGCTGGCCGTCGCGCATCTCGCGGAATCGCACCAAGTTTTCGGCGGGTGTGCGGCTGCGGAACGGGCTGTCGGTGCCGGGCGTGTTGAAGTCGCCGCGACTGGCGCGCATCTGCTCGGGCGTCTGCTCGTCGACGTAGGCGTGGCCGGCGCCAATCAGCGCTTCGGCCGCGCGGTACATGAAGTCGAAGTAGTTACTGGCGTGGTAGAGGTGACTCCGCTTCGCTGCGGGCTGGCTGCGCGTCGCGTCCGAACTCAGCGGATCGGCGGTCTCCCAACCAAAGCCCAGCCACTTCACCGCATCGAGGATGGCGTCGACGTACTCCTGCTCTTCCTTCTCCGGGTTGGTGTCGTCGAAGCGCAGGTGGCACACGCCGCCGTAGTCGCGCGCCAGTCCGAAATTCAGGCAGATGCTCTTTGCGTGGCCGATGTGCAGGTAGCCGTTCGGCTCGGGCGGAAAGCGGGTGCGGATGCGCGCCGCATCGAGCGGCCCGCTGGCGTGGTGTGCCGCATCGCCGGGTGTGCCAGCGAATCTGCGGCCGGCGTAGGTGCCCTGGGCCAGATCGCGCTCGATCACCTGTCGCAAAAAGTTGCTCGGCTTGGTGTCGTCGGGCGGGGTCGGGTGGGCAGGTGCGGTCATGGCAGCGATTCGGGGCAGGGCAGAGCGGTGAATTATCCCCGCCACCCTGCGGTGCGATGCCCCCCCCGTCGCAGGCGGCAGCGAGGGCGCTTCACATGTCTTTACCTCTGGTGAATCTCGCAGCGTCAACGAGCTCCACCCCAGGCGGCGTTGAGGATGGGCACACCACGACGGTGTGTCAGGAGACCCAGCATGAAAAAGCGTCTGATCCTTGCCGCTGCGGCGGTGCTCACCTTGTCCACCGCAGGCATCGCGCAGGCGGGGGACATCAACTGGTCGGTCTCGATCGGCGACCCGTACGTTGGTGCGGTGATCTCCAACGGGTCAGGTCACGGATATGACCGCGGCTACGACCGCGACTACGGCTACGCACCACGTGTCTATGTCGCTCCGCCGGTGATTTACGTACCGCCCCCGCGCGTCGTCTATGAGCAGCCTTATGTGTATGCACCCTACGGGTACGTCCCGTATCGCTATTCCTACTCGGGGCGTGACCGCTGGGATCACCGACATGGTGGACACCGCCGTCACGACCGGGACGACCGCCGCGATTGGCGTGATGGCGATCGCCACGACCGAGGCGACCGAGGCGATCACCGCGACTATCGGGACGAACGCAGACAACGGCATTGAGGTGGGCGGCGGCGACCGGGCGGTCGCCGCAACCCGTCACCGCGCCGCAGAAAGCTGATCTCGAATCGCCTCGACGCGTTTGCGGTTGACGCCCAGGTCGCTCTCGCCCAGCCGCGACGCCGAGCGCACCTGGATCACGCCCGCTGCGGGGTCGAACCAGAACTCGGTGTCGTCGACGAAGCGAAACCACTGGCTGGTGAATTCGGCGTAGAGGTACGTCGAGTCGCTGGTCACCACGCGGGCGCCGGGCATCGCCTCGACGATGGACTTCAACGCCGCCAGCGTGATGGCCCCGTCCCGGTCCCCCGGTTTCAGCTGCAGTGGCGCGATGGCGGCGGATTCGCGCATCGGATTCTCGGTGTGCAGGCCGGCCTGGCTGGACACGCTGTTGGGGATGCGGGCGGGGGCTTTCAGGCGCCCGTCGCGCACGCCCAGATCGGTCGGGGCCGTGCCTTGCAGCAGGCCCAACTGCCCCGCCACGAACGCGGCGACCAGAGACACCGCGATGGCCAGCAGCAGGCGCTTGAACAGGTTCATCGTCGGCGCGCTCCGCCGAGGATGCTGCCGAGCACGCCGCGGATGATCTCGCGGCCCACGGTGGTGCCCATCGTGCGCACGGCCGACTTCGCCATCGATTCGGCCAGGCCTTCGCGCTTGCCGCCGCGCGGCCCGGTGCTGCCAAAGAGGATGTTGCCCAGCCCGCCGAACAGGCCGCCTCCGCTGGCTTCAGCCGCCGGTTCACCGGCCGTTGCCTTGCCTGCCGCTGGTGCGTCATCCGCCGCTGCTGCCGTCGTCCGGCCTTTCAACTTCTCGTAAGCCGAGTCGCGGTCCACGGCCTTCTCGTACACCCCGGCCACCAGCGAGTTGGCGATCAGCGCCTGCCGCTGCGCTGGTGTGATCGGCCCGATCTGGCTGCCCGGCGGCAACACGTACACCCGCTCGGTCACGCTGGGTCGGCCCTTGGTGTCGAGGAAGCTGACCAGTGCTTCGCCGACCGCCAGTTCGGTGATCGCGGTTTCGATGTCGAGCCCAGGCTTCGCGCGCATCGTGCTGGCTGCGGCCTTGACCGCTTTCTGGTCGCGCGGCGTGAAGGCGCGCAGCGCGTGCTGCACGCGGTTGCCCAGCTGCGCCAGCACGGTGTCGGGGATGTCCAGCGGGTTTTGCGTCACGAAGTAGACGCCGACGCCCTTGCTGCGCACCAGCCGCACCACCAGTTCGATGCGCTCGACCAGCGCGCTGGGCGCTTCCTTGAACAGCAAATGCGCCTCGTCGAAGAAGAACACCAGCTTCGGCTGGTCGAGGTCGCCCACTTCGGGCAACTGCTCGAACAGCTCGGACAGCATCCACAGCAGGAACGTGGCGTACAGCCGCGGGCTGTTCATCAACTGGTCGGCGGCCAGGATGTTGATGACGCCCCGCGCTTGCCCATTCACTGGCTCCGTTTGCATGAAGTCGGCGATGTTCAACATCGGCTCGCCGAAGAAGCGGTCGCCGCCTTGCTCCTCGATTTGCAGCAAGCCGCGCTGGATCGCGCCGACGCTGGCCGCGCTGACGTTGCCGTACTCGGTGGTGAACTGGCTGGCGTTCTCGCCGACGTGCTGCAGCATCGCGCGCAGGTCTTTCAAATCGAGCAGCAGCAGGCCGTTGTCGTCGGCGATCTTGAACACCAGGCTCAGCACGCCCTGCTGCGTTTCGTTCAGCGCCAGCATGCGCGCCAGCATCAGCGGGCCCATGTCGCTGACGGTGGCGCGCACCGGGTGGCCAGCCGCTTTGGCGTCATTCGCGAAAACATCCCACAGCGTGGTCGGACAGGCGGTCGAAGTCGGCGTGGCGAGGCCACGCTCCTTCAGCACCGCCGCCAGCTTGTCGCTGACCTTGCCCGCCTGTGAAATGCCGGTCAGATCGCCCTTCACGTCGGCCATGAAGACCGGCACGCCGATCCGGCTGAAGTTCTCTGCCAGCGTCTGCAAGGTGATCGTCTTGCCGGTGCCGGTGGCGCCGGTGATCAGGCCGTGGCGGTTGGCGAGTGCGGGCAGCAAGAAGCACTCGATATCGCCGTGTTGGGCAACCAGGATCGGCTCGGCCATGAGAAACATCTCCAGAGTGTCTGAGGCAGGGGTGGCGTCTGTGCGCAGAGGCCTGAAGGCGGGCACGTAAAATTGCAGTCTAACGAACACATCACGGCAGGCCGCAGCATCGCGGGGCTTGCGCAGGAGACTCCATTTCATGGCCGGACATTCCAAGTGGGCCAACATCCAGCATCGCAAAGGCCGCCAGGACGAGAAGCGCGGCAAGGTCTGGACGCGCGTGATCCGTGAGATCACGGTGGCTGCGCGCCTGGGCGGCGGCGATCTGGCGCTGAACCCGCGGCTGCGGTTGGCGGTCGACAAGGCCAAGGCGGCCAACCTGCCGGCCGACACCGTCAAGAAGAACATCGACAAGGCCACCGGCAACCTCGAAGGCGTGCACTACGACGAGATTCGGTACGAGGGCTACGGCATCGCCGGTGCGGCCGTCATCATCGACACGATGACCGACAACAAGCAGCGCACCGTGGCCGAGGTGCGCCACGCGTTCAGTAAATACGGCGGCAACCTGGGCACCGACGGCTCGGTGTCGTTTCAGTTCCGGCACTGCGGGCAGATCGTGTTCGCGCCGGGAACCAGCGAAGACAAGGTGATGGAAGTGGCGCTCGAAGCCGGTGCGGACGACGTGGTCACCGACGACGACGGTGCGATCGAGGTGATTTCTTCGCCGCACGATTTCGAAGCCGTCAAGGCGGCGCTCGAAGCGGCGGGGCTGAAGCCTGAACTCGCCGAAGTGACGATGCGCGCCGAAAACACGGTCGCGATCACCGGCGAGGACGCGATCCGCATGCAGAAGCTGCTCGATGTGATCGAAGACCTGGACGACGTGCAGGCGGTGTTTCACAACGCTGAAATTTCTCCATGAACTCCCAAGCTCGCTATTGCTCACTGCTCCCATGGCACCGCAGGGGCCCCTGGGTGACCCTCGGGGCGCCCGGACTCCCAGAGGCGGCTCGGCGGAGTCCGGCATGAAAGTCCTCGTGATCGGCTCCGGCGGCCGCGAACACGCGATCGCCTGGAAGCTGCTGCAATCGGCGAAGGTGCAGACGGTTTACGTGGCACCCGGCAACGGCGGCACCGGCAGTGACCCCCGGCTGCACAACCTGCCGTTGACCGATTTCAACGGCCTGGCCGAGTTCGCCGAGCGTGAAAGGATCGCGCTGACGGTGGTCGGCCCCGAAGGCCCGCTGGCCGCCGGCATCGTCGATTTTTTCCGGGCGCGCGGCCTGCGCATCTTCGGCCCGACGCAGGCGGCGGCGCAGCTCGAAAGCTCGAAGGCATTTGCCAAGGCGTTCATGAAGCGGCACCAGATCCCGACGGCCGCGTACGAAACCTTCACCGACGCAGCCGCTGCGCATGCTTACGTCGGGCAAAACGGTGTGCCGATCGTCATCAAGGCCGACGGCCTGGCCGCTGGCAAGGGCGTGGTGGTGGCGACCACGTTGACGCAGGCGCACGACGCGATCGACTGGATGCTGGGCACCGATCGGTCCGCCGACACGTTGGATGTCAAACACAACACCGGTGCCGACGGGCAGGCGGTGCCGCGCGTCGTCATCGAGGCCTTCCTCGAAGGCGAAGAAGCCAGCTTCATCGTGATGTGCGACGGCAAGAACGTCGCCGCGCTCGCCACCAGCCAGGACCACAAGCGGCTGCAGGACGGCGACCAAGGCCCGAACACCGGCGGCATGGGCGCGTACTCACCGGCGCCGGTGGTCACGCCGAATGTGCATGCCAAGGCGATGCAGGAAATCATCCTGCCCACCATCGAAGGCATGGCGAAGGACGGCATCCCGTTCACTGGTTTCCTGTACGCCGGGCTGATGATCGACGCGCAGGGCCAGCCGCGCACCGTCGAGTTCAACTGCCGGCTCGGCGACCCCGAGACGCAGCCGATCCTGATGCGACTGAAGAGCGATCTGTTCGACCTGCTGGCGCACGCCACCGATGGCACGCTCGACGAGGTCGAGCTGCAGTGGGACCGCCGCGTCGCGCTCGGTGTCGTGATCGCCGCGCCGGGCTACCCGTACACCCCGCGCAAGGGCGACGCGATCCACGGCATCCCGCCCGAAGTTGCCGACGGCATCGTGTTCCATGCCGGTACCGAGCTGCGCGATGGAGCTCTGGTGACCGCCGGCGGGCGCGTGCTGTGCGCCACCGTGCTGGCCGATTCGGTCAAGCAAGCGCAGCCGCGTGCTTACGAATTGCTGCGGTCGATCCGTTTCGATGGCATGCAGTACCGCAAAGACATCGGCTACCGCGCGGTCAAGCGCTGACACCCCACGCGAGAAGCATGAACATACAAGCCGTTCGACAGTACCTGCTGGGTTTGCAAGAACGCGTCATCGGCGCAATGGAGTGCGAGGGCGGCGAGCCGTTTCGCAGCGACAGTTGGGTGCGCGACCCGGCGGCGCGCTTGCAGGGCGACGGGTGCTCACGCCTGATCGAAGGCGGCGAATTGCTGGAGCGCGGTGGCTGCAATTTCTCGCATGTGCGCGGCCCGCAGTTGCCGCCCTCGGCGACGCAGCACCGGCCCGAACTGGCGGGCGCGCCGTTCGAGGCGATGGGCGTCTCACTGGTGATGCACCCGCGCAATCCGCATGTGCCCACCGTGCACATGAACGTGCGCATGTTCGCCGCGCTGCCCGCCGACAAGGAGCCGGTGGTGTGGTTTGGCGGCGGGATGGATTTGACGCCGTACTACGGCTTCGAGGAAGACGCGGCCCACTTCCACCGCGTCAACCGCGACGCGCTGGCACCGTTCGGCGACGACAAGTACCCGCGCTTCAAGACCTGGTGCGACGAGTACTTCTTCCTCAAACATCGGGACGAGCCGCGCGGCATCGGCGGCGTGTTCTTCGACGACTTCGCCGAGCTCGGTTTCGACCGCAGCTTCGAAATGATGCAAGCGGTGGGCAACGCGATGGTGGGTGCCTACCTGCCGATCGTGCAGCGCCGCAAGGACACGCCCTACGGCGAGCGCGAGCGCGATTTCCAGGCCTACCGGCGCGGGCGCTACGTCGAGTTCAACCTGGTGTTCGACCGTGGCACGTTGTTCGGCCTGCAATCGGGCGGCCGCACCGAAAGCATCCTGATGTCGATGCCGCCGATCGTGAAATGGCGCTACGATTGGAAGCCCGAGCCCGGCACGCCGGAAGCGCGGCTCTACAGCGACTTTTTGCGACCGCGCGACTGGGCCGACTGGCGTGCCGAGCACGACAGCCGAGGTGCGGTGGCTTGAGGCGCATCGGCCTGTTCGGCGGCAGCTTCGATCCGGTGCACAACGCGCATCTGGCGCTGGCACGGGCGGCGCTGCGCGATGCGGCACTCGATGAACTGCGCTGGATTCCGGCCGGTCAGCCCTGGCAGAAAACGCGCGCCGTGACGGCAGCGGTGCATCGTGCGGCGATGGTCGCGCTGGCGATCGAAGGCGAGTCCCGGTTCGTGCTGGACGCGATCGAATTGCAGCGCCCGGGGCCGAGCTACATGCTCGACACCGTGCGCGCGCTTCAGGCAGCACAACCGGATGCGCGGTGGTTATTGATCGTCGGGCAGGACCAGCAGGCGGGCTTGCCGAGCTGGTACGGCGCCGCTGAACTGCTCGGCTTGGTGACGCTGGCGGTGGCAGGTCGGCCCGGTGCGCCCGACGCGGCGGCGACGAAGGCCTTCGTCATCGACATGCCGCCTTCGAACCTGTCCTCCACCGAGGTGCGCGCCCGCCGCGCCGCCGGGCTGCCGATCGACGAGATGGTGCCTGCCCAGGTGGCGCGCTATATTGACCAACACGGGCTGTACCGGTAACGCGGTGAGCCCAACGCATTTCATTGCAAGCGTCGCCAGACGCACCAGGAGCTGAATGGACATCAAGAAACTGCAACGCGTCATCGTCGATGGGCTGGAAGACGTCAAGGGCCAGAACATCGTCGTGTTCGACACCGAACACCTGTCGTCGCTGTTCGAGCGCGTGATCATCGCTTCGGGCACCAGCAACCGGCAGACGAAGTCGCTGGCCGCCAGCGTGCGCGATGCGGTCAAGCAGGCGGGCTACCCGGTGCCGCGCACCGAAGGCGAAGTCAACGGCGAATGGATCATCGTGGACTGCGGCGCAGCGGTCGTGCACCTGATGCAGCCGAACATCCGCGAGTACTACCACCTCGAAGAAATCTGGGGCGAGAAGCCGGTCAAGTTGAAGCTCGACAGCGCGCCGAAACGGCTGGTCAAGGCCGAGGAGGTGCCTGCGGAATCGAAGAAGAAGGCACCCGCGCGGAAGCTGGCTGCCTCCAGTTCGCCCGCCGCTGCGCCGGCACAGAAAGCCCCGGCTCGCAAGACCGCTGCCCGCGCAGCCGAACCTGACGAGGCAACACCCGTGGCGAAACGCCGTGTGGTTGCTGCCAAGCCCGCGGCACCGGCCAAAAGAGCCGCGCCAGCAAAGGTCGGCGTCACGCGCACGATCGGTGTGAAGTCGGCCTCTGCTGTGGCCTCGAAAGCTCCGGCTCGCAAGGCGCCTTCATCGCCTTCATCGCGCGTCGCGAATAAGGCGCCGATCAAGGTCATTGCTGTCAACAAGCCCTCGACCAAGAAGGCCGCGACCGCGCGTGCGGCGGTCAACGCGGCGCCCGCGAAGCGCGCGTCGGTCGTCAAGGCACCCGCCAAGAAAGCCCCGCGCGGCGCGTGAAGCTGCTGCTGGTCGCCGTCGGTCAGCGCCTGCCCGCGTGGGCCGACGACGCGTACCAGGATTACGCCAAGCGATTCCCGCCCGAACTAAAGCTGGAGTTGAAGGCGGTGAAGGCCGAGCCGCGCAGCGGCAAGACAGCCGATCAGTCGATGGCCGCCGAGGCGTTGCGCATCGAGGCGGCGTTGCCGAAGGGCTTGCGCCGCGTCGTGCTCGATGAACGCGGCTCGCGGCTGACGACGATGCAATTGGCGCAGCGGCTGATCGCGTGGACGAACGACGGCCGCGATGTGGCGCTGATCGTCGGCGGCCCGGATGGTCTGGCAGCACCGCTGAAGGCCAGCGCCGACGAAGCTCTGCGCCTGTCCGACCTGACGCTGCCGCACGCCTTCGTGCGGGTGCTGCTGGCCGAGGCGCTGTACCGCGCCTGGACCGTGACGATCAACCACCCGTACCACCGCGAATGACGCGCCGGGCCTCGGTCATGCAAGGCCCGGCCATGCCGCCGATCCAAGAGTTCATCTATCTCGCGTCGCAAAGCCCTCGCCGTCGTCAGCTGCTAGAACAGCTCGGCGTGCGCTGCGAACTGCTGTTGGCCGATGCGGCTGAAGACGCGGAAGCGCTCGAAGCCGAGCGGCCCGGCGAGTTGCCGCTGGCTTACGTGCAACGCGTTACGCGCGCCAAGCTGGATGCGGCGCGGCAGCGCTTGATTCGGCGTGGTCTGCCGCCCGCACCGATCCTGTGTTCGGACACCACGGTGGCGCTCGGCCGACGTATTTACGGCAAGCCATCGGATGCCGACGATGCGGCCGCGACGCTGAAAGCGTTGAGCGGGCGCACCCACCGTGTCATCACTGCCGTGGCAGTCGCAATCGGGTCGGCCGAGGCGCTGGCAGTCAGCACCTCCCGCGTCACCTTCGCCTCCCTCGACGCCGAAAGCATCGCCCACTACATCGCCAGCGGCGAGCCGTTCGGCAAGGCCGGCTCCTACGCGATCCAGGGCGCTGCGGGTGCCTGGGTGACGCGCATCAACGGCAGCTACACCGGCATCATGGGGCTGCCGCTGCACGAGACCGCCGTGCTGCTGCGCGCGGTCGGCGTGCGCTGGTGATTCGAGCCCAGCGCATCGCCCTTTCACGCAGCGTTTATCGCGAGCCGATGCCGATGCCCGCTCGCATACCATCGACCGAATGCAAGATATTCTGATCAACTGGACCCCGCAGGAAACCCGTGTCGCGGTGGTCGAGCACGGTGCCGTGCAGGACCTGCACATCGAGCGCACGCTGGAGCGCGGTCTGGTCGGCAACATCTACGCCGGGCGGGTGGCGCGCGTGCTGCCGGGCATGCAGTCGGCGTTCATCGACATCGGCCTCGAACGCGCTGCGTTCTTGCACGTGGCCGACGTGCAACTGGCGGCCGAGCAGATGCGCCAGAGCGCTGTGGCCGCAGGCGGTGCCGTCACGCCGCCACCGCCGATCGAGCGGCTGGTGTTCGAAGGCCAGACGATGACGGTGCAGGTCATCAAGGACCCGATCGGCACCAAGGGCGCGCGCTTGTCCACGCAGATCAGCATTGCCGGGCGTTTGCTGGTGTTTCTGCCGCAGGACGACCACATCGGCATCAGCCAGAAGATCGGTTCGCACGAACTGCGCGAGCAGTTGCGCGCGCGGATGAACGCGCTGGCGCAACTGGCCGAAGGCAGCGGCCCGAGCGGCGGCTTCATCCTGCGCACCAACGCTGAAGAAGCCACCGACGCCGAACTCGCCGACGACATCGCCTACCTGCGCAAGACCTGGGGTGCCATCCGCGAGCGCAGCTTCAAGCTGCCTTCCGGCACGCTGCTGCACCAAGACCTGAGTCTGCTCGAGCGAGTGCTGCGCGACCTGGCGCACGACGGCACGCAATCGATCCGCATTGATTCGACCCAGCAGTACGACGCGCTGAAGGCGTTCGGCGAAGCCTTCACGCCGACCTCGGTGGCCAAGCTCGATCTGTACAAGGGCGAGCGGCCGATCTTCGATTTGTTCAACATCGACGAAGACATTGCGCGAGCCTTGACGCGGCGCGTCGATCTGAAGTCGGGCGGCTACCTGATCATCGACCAGACCGAAGCGCTGACCACGGTCGACGTCAACACCGGCGGCTATGTGGGCGCGCGCAATTTCGACGACACCATCTTCAAGACCAACCTGGAGGCGACGCAGGCGATCGCGCGCCAACTGCGGCTGCGCAACTTGGGCGGCATCATCATCGTCGACTTCATCGACATGACGCGCGAAGAGCACCAGGCCGCGGTGCTGGCCGAGTTCAAGAAGCAATTGGCGCGCGACCGCACCAAGGTCACGGTCAGCGGTTTCACGCAACTCGGCCTGGTCGAGATGACGCGCAAGCGCACCCGCGAATCACTCGCCCACATGCTGTGCGAGCCGTGCCCGACCTGTGATGGCAAGGGCCAAGTCAAAACCGCACGCAGCGTCTGCTACGACATCCTGCGCGAGATCCTGCGGGAGGCGAAGCAGTTCAACCCGAAGGAATTCCGCATCATCGCCACGCCATCGGTGGTGGAAATGCTGCTCGACGAAGAAAGCCAGCACCTCGCCGGCCTGAGTGATTTCATCGGCAAGCCGATTTCGCTGCGCGCCGAGAACGCAGGGTCGCCGGAGCAGTACGACATTGTTCTGATGTAGGTCATGGGCATTTCCGCGAAAATTGGAATTTGTATAGAGTAAGGATTCCTTACCTTCTTTGAAAATTACCATGCTTGCCAAAATCACCTCGAAGAACCAACTCACGCTGCCCAAGAGCGTGATGCAGGCTGTCGGCCCAGCCGAATATTTCGACGTGCAGACGCGCGACGGGCAGATCGTGCTGACGCCGGTGCGCATCCAGCGTGGCGATGCCGTGCGTGCCAAGCTGGCTGAACTGGACTTGACCGAAGCCGACATCAGTGCTGCCGTGAGGTGGGCACGCGAGGGGTTGATTCCCGAGGCTCGCATCCAGGCCGCAACCAAGACCCGCGCCAAGGTGCAACGCAGGGCATGAGTGTTCGCAGGCGCGGCACGCCATCGGCCGATCCCAGACTTCTTCGCGTCGTGCTCGACACCAATGTCGTGCTGTCGGCACTGGTCTTTGGCGGCGGCGCAACCGCGCGCCTGCGTACCGCCTGGCAGGACGGTCGCTTTGTGCCTTTGCTCAGCACCGCGACCGCGAAGGAGCTTGTGCGTGTGCTGGCCTGTCCGAAGTTCCGCCTCGACGCGCAAGCCCAGCAGGAATTGCTCGGCGACTACCTGCCTTGCGCCGTGGTCGTTCGCATTCCGCTGCCACCGCCAACCGTGCCGATCTGTCGAGATCCATTCGATACGCCGTTTCTTCACCTGGCAGCCACCGGCCGGGCCGATGTCCTGGTCACCGGAGACGCCGACCCGCTGACACTGGCTCGCGTCGGACGCTGCCAGATCGTGACGCCGAATGTATTTCTGGGCAGCTTGCTGCCACCTGAACCTCGCCAGGCATGACGACCTTTCTGTATGCGTCGGCGGGCGGGCTGCGCTCGAACGAACCTGTAGAAGTCACGAGGAGCCGCTCCGGTGCCTGATTGTTCCGATCGCCTGGCGGTGCTGCCGCAGTACCTGTTGCCGAAGAAGTCGATGACGCAGTTCGCGGGCTGGTGCGCGGCTTCGCGGGCCCGCGCCTGGACGCGCCGCGTGATCCCGTGGTTCGTTGCCCGTTACGGCGTGAACATGGCCGAGGCTGCCGACTCCGACGTCACCCGGTACGCCTGCTTCAACGATTTCTTCACGCGCGCGCTGCGCGACGGGGTGCGCCCGCTGGCCGCTGCCGACTTCGTGTGCCCGGTGGACGGCGCCGTCAGCCAGTGCGGTGCGATCGAGGGCGATCAGGTCTTGCAGGCCAAGGGACACCGCTACAGCGTTCGCGCGCTGGTCGGCGGTGATGCGGCGCTCGCCGCGCGGTTCGACCACGGCGAGTTCGCCACGATCTACCTCAGCCCGAAGGACTACCACCGCATTCACATGCCGTGCGCGGGGCGCCTCGTGCGCATGATTCATGTGCCGGGCGATCTGTTCTCGGTCAACCCGACCACGGCGCGCGGCGTGCCCGGTCTGTTCGCGCGCAACGAGCGGGTGGTCTGCGTGTTCGAGTCGGCGGCGCATGGTCCGTTCGTCCTGGTACTTGTAGGCGCCACGATCGTCGGCAGCATGGCGACGGTTTGGCACGGCCTGGTGAACCCGCCGAGACCGGGTGTCGTGCGTGAGTGGCGTTACGACGAGCCGCTCGTCACCTTGAGGCAGGGCGAGGAAATGGGTCGCATTCTGCTCGGCTCCAACGTCGTTAAGCATTTCCCGAAAAACGAGATTCGGCAGCGCGCCGACTGGGTGCCGACCCATGCCG